>CAYYMW010000053.1:0-23665 GCA_964472515.1 uncultured Verrucomicrobiota bacterium
CTACACTATCCTCTTCGTCGGCAGCGTCAGATGTGTATAAGAGACAGGCCATACCCTCCTCCCCACCGCACCCAAAGAATCGCGAGTCCCCTCGGCTTTCCTTTTCGAGTGCCATCCCCCCCACTCCGATCACCCCGGGCATTTCGGATTGTCAGAGCCCGCCTCGCAGGGCATAAGAAGGCCCGCCCCCGCGGGCGCGGGCTGACCCTATGCGTTTCTTGATGCTGAACTGGCGCGACCCCAGGAATCCCCGTTCCGGCGGGGCGGAACGGGTCACCCAAGGCTACCTCAAGGCTCTGCAGGAACGGGGACACGAGGTGTTCTGGTACGCCAATCACTTTCCGGGCGCCGCGGCCGAAGAGACCATCGATGGCATCCCCACCGTGCGCGGCGGCCGCCAAGGCACCTCCATCCTGGCCGCCCGCCGCTGGTACCGGCGGCAACCCCCCTTCGATCTGGTGGTGGATCAACATCACGGACTCCCTTGGTACGCCCCATGGTGGTGCGGCACCCACTGTGTCGCGTACGTTCACGAGGTCCTGGGTCCCATCTGGGACGTCTTCTACCGCTGGCCCACTTCCTCGATTGGCAAACGGCAGGAGCGGTGGACCCATTGGCTTTATCGCAACGTGCCCTTCTGGAGCGCCAGCGCCTGCACCAAAGCCGGGCTCGAACGCCACGGCGTTAAAGACGTTACCCTGATCCCCTATGGCGTTCACACCGTGGCCCTGCCGGAACTGGAGCCCAAGCCCATCCAGACACCGCTGCGGCTGATCGCCGTCTCCCGCCTCGCCCCCAACAAGCGCATCGAGCACGCCGTCCGCGCCACTCATCTCCTGGTGCAAGGCGGCGTGCCCGCGACCTTGACCGTCGTGGGGACGGGCGACAGCGAAGCCGGGCTTCGCCGGCTCGCCGCCGAACTTGGACTGGCCAAGGAAGTCGAGTTCACCGGATCGCTCCCCGAGGCGGAAAAGGACCGCCGCCTGCGCGAAGCCCACCTGTTGCTGCACACGTCGCTCCGGGAGGGTTGGGGGTTGAACGTGATCGAGGCGAACGCCATGGGCACGCCGACCGTGGTGTACCCGGTGGCGGGGCTCATCGAATCCACCCTGCACCGCGAGACCGGCATCGTCAGCGAGCAGGAAACCCCGGAGGCTCTGGCAGCGGGCATCCGGGAGTGTCTGAACGTCCCGGAAGACTATCAACGCTTCCGCGTGGCCGCGTGGAAACGCGCCCAACAATACCATTGGAGCCAGGTCCTGCCCAAGGCCTGCGACTGGCTGGAAGCCCAGGCTCACGGCCGTCCCCCAAGCCGCCTTGGCTAGGGCTGCCCCCCTACCCTACTTGCCCGCGCTGGGCTGGATGGTCAGCCGCCCGTCTTTGATCTCGATCTTCTCGATCTTCCGCATCGTCTCGGCGGTCTTGGCGTCTTTGTAGACGTCCTTGGCCAGGTTCTGCTGGCGCACCCCGGCCATGAACTGCTCGGGCACCTTCACGCCTTTGACCTCCAGTTCCTGGAGCGTCACGATCAACACGCCGTTTTGCAGCGAGGGCTTGATCGCCGCCGAGCCGTTCAAGTAGCGCCCCGCAAACCGCGGGAAACCCATCGTCTCCAAGGGCAGGCTCACCTGTCCTTTGAGTTGGTCGCCGACGATGCTCAAATGCACGCGGTCCTTGAACTGGGCCAATTGCGGCGCCACGCCTACCAAGACATTCATCTCGCGCTCGTCCAACACCAAGGGTTCCTTGGCGGTGCCGGCTTCCAACGCCTTGTTGAAGGCCGTGACCCGGTCGTTCAAAGCGGTGGCCTCCGCCGCCGCCATCTCCGTCTTCGGCAGTTTCAAGGGAGTCGTTTCGGTGTACTCGTTGACGACCTTGTTGACCATGTACCGGAAGCCCAGGTAGAGCCCCAGGGCCGCCACCAGACTCAACACCACCACGGTGAGACAACCGTAGAAGAAACAGCCGCGACCTTTGCCTGCTTGATCACTCATATGGACCCGCTTGTTGGATTTGTTGGGTTGACCCTACCCGCTCCGGCCTGCTACAGCAATTACAAATGGAGCCGGCAGTTGTACACGCCCGCCGAGCGTCAAGTGACGTTCGACGGAGCCCCGGACCACCCGAAAGCCGCCTCCAGACCATCCGCGCAAACGTCCGGCACGAACCAGGAAACAACATATGTCGAAGCGCCCTTCTCCGCCGTCCCGCCCACCGGTCCTCCAAGTCTCCTGCGTGCAACTGCACTGGGCCAAGCCGTTGGAGCACAACTTGGAACGCACGCTGCACTTCATTGGGGCGGCGGCGCAAGCCGGGAGCCGGGTGGTGCTCTTTCCCGAGGCCAGCCTGACCAGCTACTACTTTCCCACGGTGATCCAAACCGACCCGCGCCAGATACGCAAGGCCTTGGACACCGTCTGCAAGGCCACCGCCCAACATGGCCTTTGGAGCATCGTGGGCACACTCAGACACACTCCGGGTGGCTACTTGAACCTGGCACACGTCATCGACCCGCGAGGGCGGATCGTCCACGAGTACGCCAAGGTCAACCTGGCGGGCCGGGACGAGCAGCGGTACTGCCGGGGCGGCAACAAACTCGCGCTGTTCGAGATCGACGGCATCCTCTGCACCCTGGTGATCTGCCGCGACGGCCGCCACCCCGAGCTCTACCGCCTCCCGGCCATGGCAGGTGCGCAAATCCTCTTCCACCCCTCGTGCAGTTCGGACGAAATTGAGGCGGTCTGCTGGAAGCGCACCTCCGGCCGCGCGCAGCAACCGGTCGGTCCAAACACCAAGATGTTCCACTGCGTCGCGAACACCATCGGCGAGTCGCCGGACGGGAAACAGACCTCCAGCGGCCAATCGTTCATCCGCGAGCCCAATGGTCTGCCGTTAGCAGAGGCCGGGTGGTACCAAGAAGAGATGATTACCTCCACCCTGGACCTTGCCCGGGCGGATCGCAGCTACATCCTGGACAGCCTGCGGAACCCGCCGTTCCTGCGGCGGTACTGGCAGGCGATGCTCAAGGAGGTTCGCCAGCGGGCCAACGCCACGCCGCGCTAACCTTGACCCCGGGGGGGAGACTACTTCGCGCCCTGGTCGATCCAGGCGCGAATCAAACCCACTTCCTCCTTCGTCAGCGGTTCGCCCTTTCCGTTGGGCGGCATCGCCTCGGCGCCCTCCAAGCGGGCGACCAGATGGACCAGGGTGCTTTCCTTGCTCTTGCCGGGTTGGATGACCTTGCCCTCCTCGCTGCCCTTCAGCACCGTGTCCAGGGTGAGAACGCTGAAGCGGGCCTTGGGACGCTCGGCCCCGTGGCAACGCTGGCAGGAGCGATCCAGGATCGGCTTGATGTCCTTGGCGTAGGTAACCCCCTTTTTCTCCGCTGCCGGCGGCAGCTTGGACAGGTCAAGTTTGGCGGCCAACGCCACCCCTATCAAACTGGCGGCGCTGGCAAACACGATTAATGTCTTGGTCATAGTCAGGCAAATCAGGCGCTTTTGTTGGGCGGTAGCTTACATCAAAAGCAGACGCGCGCAAATAACCATGGTTACTTGCGCGCGCTCAAGCTCGGAAGCGGCCCGCCGGGAAACAACTTCCCGCCGACCGCCCCACAGAAACGCGTCCGTTACTTGGCCGGGCCGCCCTTCAACTTGGGAACCTTGGTCCACTTGCCGGTCTTGGCGGAGGCCAGGACCGCGTCGCAGATATACTGGGTTTCCAAGGCGTCGCGGAACGTCGGCGAGGCCGGTTTGCCGCTGGCCAGACCCTCGATGAAGTCAGCCACTTGGTGAATGAAGCTGTGCTCGTAGCCGATCTGGAGGCCGGGCACCCACCATTTGCCCATGTAAGGATGGTCGCCGTCCGTGACGTGGATGGTGCGCCAGCCACGGGAAGTCCCCGAGTCACGGTGATCGAAGTACTGGAGGCGATGGAGGTCGTGCAAGTCCCAGAAGATCGAGGCGTGCTCGCCATTGATTTCGAAGGTGTACAGCGCCTTGTGGCCGCGCGCATAGCGGGTGGATTCGAAGGTGGCAAGCGACCCGTTGGCGAAGCGCGCGAGAAAAGCGCAGGCGTCATCGATCCCGACTTTCTCGACCTTGCCGCTGAGACTGTGCTTGCGCTCCTTGATGAAGGTCTCCGTCATGGCCGAAACGGTGTCGATGCTGCCGTTGAGCCAGATCGCGGTGTCGATGCAGTGGGCCAGCAGATCGCCAGTCACACCGCTCCCCGCCACCTTGGCGTCCAGGCGCCACAATCCCTGGCCGCCCTGCGGCAACTCCGGGCTGATGGTCCAATCCTGCAGGAACTTGGCCCGGTAGTGGAAGATCCGCCCCAAGCGTCCTTCATCGATCCACTGCTTGGCCAGGGTGACGGCGGGAACCCGGCGGTAGTTGTACCAAACCATGTTCGGCACCCCGGCTTTCTCGATGACCTTGACCATCTGCTCCCCTTCTTTGCCGGTGCGGGCCAGAGGCTTCTCGCAGAGGATCATCTTGCCAGCCTTGGCGGCGGCGTTGGCGATCTCGAGGTGGGTGTCGTTCGGGCTGCAGATGTCGATGGCGTCGATGTCCGGACGAGCGATGAGCTTGCGCCAGTCGGTTTCGTAGCTTTCGTAACCCCATTTCTGGGCGAAGGCCTTAATTTTCTCCTCGTTGCGGGCGCACGCCGCCTTCAGAACCGGTTGATAGGCAAGATCGAAGAAATGCCCCACCTGGGAGAAGGCGTTCGAGTGAGCGCGGCCCATGAAGCCATAGCCAATGAGTCCAATATTGAGTGTTTTCATGGTCATCAATAGAAAAATCCCCCACACACATGGCTTGCCGCCACGTTACGTTGCGGGGGGATGAAAGCGGTCTGAGACTACTTCTTCGCAGCTTTTTTCTTCGCCGGCTTGGCGGCTTTGGTTGCTGCAGGCGCTTTCTTCGCGGGCTTGCTTGCTTTGGTGGCCATGGTTCTCTTTTGGTTTTTCCCGGCTTTGGCAGCCACGGGTTTGGTTTTGGGTTTGTTCGCCTTGGCGGACTTCGCCACGGCACGCCCCGCCAGTTTGGCCGGCTTCGCCGGCTTGGCGCGGGAAATGGGTTTGACAGCCTTCTTCGCCGGTTTGACCGCCGGCTTAGCTTTCACCGCCGGAACGGCCTTCACCGCTTGGCGAGCCTTCGGCGCCTTCGCAGCCTTCCGCGAAGCGGCTACCCGGGCGGCGCCGCTCGACTCAACTCTCAGGCCCGTGGGTGCGGCGGGACGAGCGGCCGGTTCCTCGTTCCAGCCGTGGGCCTGACGAACCGAGATCATCGCCGCCAGAATGTGGTTCCAAGTCTGCGGGTCCATCATCACCGCGTTCGGGAACATGCAACCATCCCAGCAGATGGAGTGGACGGCCTTGGTCAGGTTGCCCTCGGCATCGCGCAGCCAGAAACCGGCGTGGTGGGCGATGTCGAGTTTCCCGTTCGGATCGTTCGCCAGGCAATGGCGGCCGGTCTTGTCGTGCGACCCGGACCCCTTCACCGTAGCGTCGTTCTGCGCGACGTGGAAATCGATGGTCCACGGCCGCAGGGCGCTCGTCAGCGTCTTGTAAGCCTCGTCCAACCGGGCGGGATCCGACCAATCCCAGTCGGCCGGCAGCAGGGCATCCTCCGGAGCGTTGTACCCGAGCACGTAGAGAAGGGTGTGGGCCATGTCCGCCTGGAAACCGAGGCTCTTGGGACGCCCCACCAGCTCGAGGACTTTGACCATCTGGCGCCAGCTATGCATGCCGCCCCAGCAAATCTCGCCCTCTGCCGCCAGACGCTCGCCATGGGCCTCCGCCACATCGCACGCTTCCGAGAAGGTGCGGGCGAGCAGCTTCGTGTTCCCTTCCGGGTCCTTCAGCCAGTCGTCGATTCCGGCGGCGGAGTCCAGACGGACGATGCCGTGCGGCCGCACGCCGAGCTGGCGCAACTGGCGCGCAATGCGACAGGCCTTCTTGACCTGCCCCACAAACCGCTGCCGCTCCTCGGCGGAGCCGATCGCTGAACCACCGCCCGTCGGTCCCCATACCGGAGCGACGACCGAACCCACTACCAAGCCGTGGCTGGCAATCTTCTCCGCGACGCGTTTCAGATCGTCGTCCGTGATCTCGATGTTGATGTGCGGTTCGTAGAGGAAGATGTCGACGCCGTCGAACTTGACCCCATCCACCTCGGCAGCGGTGGTGAGGCGGAGCATGGTATCGAGATCGATGCATGGCTCGGAATCGGCTCCTTTGCCGACCAACCCGGGCCACATGGCGTTGTGTAGTTTCGGATACTGAAATGAAGTCATGCAAGATCCTTTCGAGAGCCCCGTGGCGCCAGAGGCACCGGGCTTCGTTCGGCGAGCGGTTGCTGTGCGGTTGCGCGCATCGGCATCACCGTGGGTCCTTGATGCAAAAGTACCAAGAATGCCCGGGGCCGCAACACCTTATTCGCGATTTGGCGCGGTTTTTTCGCTTTTTCACCATACCTCGCACGAGGCCAAGCAAAAGGGACGGCCTGCGAACAGGCCGTCCCTTGGCGAAAACGATCTTGGCAGAGGCTAGTTGGAGGCGCGTCCGGCCACGCCCTTCACGCCCTTGGCGAGAGCCTTGGCGGCTTCCTTGGGCCGGAGCGAGCGCACGGCCTTGCCGGCGGTCCACATCTCGGAGTTGCCGATCTCGGCGAGTTCTTTGCCCAACTGGGCCTGGTAATCGGGCGCGCCGCAGGCGGTGAGCACGCGGGTGCATTCCTTGCCGGTCTTCACGCGCTGGTAGAGGTCCTTGAACACCGGGAGGACGGCCTTCTTGAACTTGGGCTTCCAATCGAGCGCGCCGCGTTGCGCGGTGGCGGAGCAATTGGAGTACATCCAGTCCATGCCGTTCTCGTCCACGAGGCGGATGAGGCTCTGGGTCAGCTCCTCGACGGTCTCGTTGAACGCTTCGCTCGGGGTGTGACCCTCGGCGCGGAGAACGTCGTACTGGGCTTCCATGATGCCCGCGAGGGCACCCATGAGCACGCCGCGTTCGCCGGTGAGATCGCTGAAGACCTCATGCTCGAACGTCGTGGGGAACAGATAGCCGGAGCCGATGCCGATGCCGACCGCCAGGCAGCGCTCCTTGGCGCGACCGGTGGCGTCCTGCTCGACGGCGAAGCTGGAGTTGATGCCCGCGCCCGAGAGGAAGTTGCGGCGCACGGAGGTGCCCGAACCCTTCGGGGCGACCATGATCACGTCCACGTTCTCAGGCGGCACGACCTTGGTCTGTTTCTTGTAGGCGATGGAGAAGCCGTGCGAGAAGTACAGGGCGTCGCCGGGCTTGAGATTCGCCTTGATCGTCGGCCAGATGACGCGCTGGGCGGCGTCGGACACCAGCACCTGGATGATGGTGGCGCGGCGGACCGCTTCGTCGATCTCGAACAGGGTCTTGCCCGGGACCCAGCCGTCCTTGCGGGCGCGGTCCCAGTCCTTCTTGAATTTGCTGGCCTGGCCGATGATGACATTGAAGCCGTTGTCGCGCAGGTTCAGCGACTGGGCGGGGCCCTGAACGCCGTAGCCAATGATGGCGATGACTTCGTTCTTCAGGACTTTCCGGGCTTTCGCCATCGGGAATTCCTTGCGAGTGATGACTTCTTCGTTGACGCCACCAAAGTTGATGATTGCCATGATGTCTTTCTTTCTTGCGTTGACGGAGAGCGGGGTGCCACGACGCCGAGAGACGCGCCTAAACGCCTGGTTTCGGCCGTCCCGCGCCGGCCCCATGAACCGCGCTCAACTAGTACAGTTAGCGGGATCATCCTAATGCGCAGACGCTTGGCGTCAAATCAGAAACGCCAGCCCCAGCCGGACCCGCCACCGTCCCTGCTTTCGCCCGGGCATTGCGGCGGGCCGGCCGTTAAGGTACGCTAGCGGCGTGAGCATCGTAACAAAACTCCTGCATACACGTTACCGGCTGAACGATCTCGAACGCAGCGTGCGCTTCTACAAGGAGGTGCTGGGATTGCGCGAAGTGAGGCGGCACAAGTCGCCGCGCGGTTCCGAACTCGTCTTCCTCAAGGCCCCCGCCAGCGAGGAGTTGATCGAACTGTGCAGCTTCCCCGCCAGCGGCCCCGTGCAGGTCCAACCTGACCTGACGCACCTGGCCTTCGAAGTGGAAAGCCTGGAGGCCTTTGGCCAGCACCTTTCCCAGCTTGGGCTCAAGTACTCGGATGGTCCCCACTACCACGACGATGGCGGCGGTTTTGCGTTCGTGGACGCACCCGAAGGATACGAGGTCGAGCTGATGCAGAAGCCCGGGGTCTACCTCGCCGGAGGTTCGCCCCAGAGCGCCCCGTGAGCGCCACCCGGGCGGAGTAGCGCGACGTTCAGGACGAACCGCGCTTGAGGTCTTCCTCCAGGAACCGCGCGACATCCTTGAACTTGGGGATGTTCGCGGGGTTTACTTCCATCAAGTTGCGGTGGGCCTGAAGGCAGAGCAATGTCATCTCCGTCTTGCTGAGGGCACGTTGCTGCACTTGCTCGAACTCGCGCGTCTGCGCGGGGTCGCTCTGGACGAGCTTGAAGAAACTGGTGACGCCCAAGTTGTCCAGCGCGTGCAGCACGGGGTCCGTCGCGTTCAGCAATTCCACCGTACCAGGGTGGGCGGCGTCCTCGGACAGCCTCCGGGAGATGCCCAGCAACTTGCCGATGAAAGTACTGTCCATCCCCGCGCACTCGCTCAGTTCCAGCACGAACCGCCGCGTGCCGCGGCGCCAAGTATCGACGAAGACCGCCTCGAGGGCAGGCGCGTTGGCGTTGCTGGCGCGTCCCGAAACCTTCAGGCAGCAGTAGCCGTCGCCGACGGCGACCATGAGTTGAGCGGTGTTGACAGCCATTTGAACCGAGCCCGTCGCTCAAGGAAGTTTCCCTCAGGGAGCCCTCCCCGTCAAGCGGGCCGGCAACCAGGACCGCAACTTCTGTCGCCGTATTTCCTTGGCAACGCGAGGGAAATGACCTCTCGCCCGCGTTGCGAAACAGGGACGAAAGGGCCTGAAGCAGCCACGCCGCCGGCCGCAGGGTTGAGCCTTTCCCAAAAGGAGCACTGTCCCTTGTCTTCACAGTGACTTCCGGTGGTTCCCTGCCGCTCAAACCAATATCTCCACCGCCGGAGCGGTGAACTTGCCTTCATCGAATCGGCGTGAGTTTAGTGACAGCAGAGTGGATCCGAAGTTTGCATTGGCGCTACAGACTTGGCGGCCTCCCATGAGCGGCACCGACAAGCTGGCTCACGTCCCATCCTTACTTGCCCGGCTTCTTGCTGGTTATCTCTCTTGCGTAGCGCCTCAGCGCGGGCGGGTCGAGCAACTCGATCTCTTGGAGCACAAGGCCGTAGCGGCTGCCCGGAGGATTGGCCTGGATCTGCTCGCCGTTCCAGTTCGAGGCGAAGTTGGCGGAGTAGCAGAGCCACGCTTTCCGGCCATACGGTTGAATGAACTTCGACGGGAGGTTGACGAAGTAGGCCTGTTCCCCGAAGTTGCGCAGGTAGGTCACCATGCGCCAGGGGCCGGTGAGGCGAGCCGATTCGAGCACGTAAGTGTCCATCCGCGCGCAGGTATTGCCACCGTCGGTGACGATCATGAGGTACCGTTTCAGCGGGGCGTTGTACGTCATGGTCACGCAACCCATGTGGTTGTTCCACTCCGCCAGCGGGGTGGCGTCCTTGAGCTCGTGAGACCAGCGCGGCTGCGCCTTCGCATCCTCCCCGGCGTAGAACTCGTAGCTGGCCGGATCGTTGATGGTTTCGGGCGAGGGTTTGACCCGCAGCAGGTAAACCTGATCGCCCGTGATCCAGCTCAGGTTGGCGAAGCGCGCCTGCGGATCAGGATAGGCCGCCCCATGGGCAACCAGATACGCGTCGCCGTCCGGGGAGTGTTCCAGTTCCTTGCCGAGATCCACGAAATGCGGCGAGCCGATCTTGACCGGATGCCCCCACAGGCCGGTCTCGCCGAACAGAGGTTTGGCCGGGGTATGCGGCGTCTCGGTCCAGGTCTTGCCCAGATCGCGCGAGGTGCGAAAGCCCACCAGCGGCCCCAGCCACGGCCAGTTGTAGTTGGTGTTGCCGAACCGGGTGACGCCGTGCGGCGAAAGACAGTAGGTCCCGTAGTACCAGACGCCTTGGTAGACCAGGCTGCCGCACGGGTAACGCCCACCGTAGGGATAGGGATCAGCCTGCACCAAGCCGAGACTCTTGACGGTGAGGTTCAGCGGGTCATTGCCCAGCAGTACGGCCTGGCCGGTCGTGGCCTTGCGCGGTTGGGTATTGAAGCCGGCGATGGTGCCCTCCTTGACAAAAGCGTAGCCGTCCGAATTGGAGTTCTCCCCATGGACGTCCCCGTCGGTCCACGGGGAATAGAGGTTCCCATCCGCCGCCCAGGTCGGGTACCAGGTATCGGCAAAGCGGTAATCACTGTGGATACCGGTAAAGCGGATGCCCACCAGGTCCTTCGAGGGCTTGAACGGGCACCCGGCCGGTGGCTCCGATTTCCAGACAAACGGCTCGAAGGACGGCTTGTAGGGACGCTCTGCGGCGAACCCGGCCGCCCCTGCCGCAGTCAGCGCCGCAAGCAGCCACAGACCAGCTGAGCCTCGGCACGAGGGTAACGGCCAGCGGCCTGGAGTGTGAGCCGTGTTCTGGTTGGGAATGCCTGCAGCGGAAGCAGCGCTGGTGGAGGCTCGGTGATTCATATGACGGCAGACAGGATGGCTGGCCGATGCCGAACGGTCGAGGGGAAAGCGAGGTCGCCGTGGGCACCGGACGCACTCGCACCCCGCAAACCATCGCCCCTCAGAGGCCTGACAGAAACAAGCGGAGCCGGGCGTATTCCGGCCGGCTGAAGTCGAACACGCCGGAGCGCGCCCCAGGTCCAAGGCGCGGATCCTCATCGAAGCGCACCGCCAGCAATGCCCCCACCAGCGCCTTGTCCGGGCTGCGGGCCGGGAAGCCCGCCCGGCTCATGTCGGCCACGTACTGCTCGATGCGGGCAGCGGTCGCAGCGTTGCCGGGCGTGTTCTTCCATCCTTGCCAAACCAGCGATTCGATCTCCCCGCTGGCTTCCACCCCCGGCACAACCTCCAATCCTACGCGCGGCGGCCCGGCAGTCCATCCTCCCGGCACCACCGCCTGGCCCGAGATGCGGCCCAAGGCCCCGGCGAGGGATTGCGCGGCCGCTCGACCATCGGCGTCCGCATCCACGATCACGGCGATGGCCTCCTTTTCGGCCAGCAACTTCGGGGTGAGGAAGACCTCGAGATTGGTGACCAGGTTGTGCTTGCCCTCGAAATGACGGATGTACACGCCGTCAAGCCTGCCCAGGAACTGGAGCACCTCCGCGTAGAAGAGGAGGTCCGAATACCCCTCGACCACCAGCACCTTGGGACAATTCTCGAGGCGCGGCGCCATGGACTCAGCGAAGGTCGATGCCGTTCTCGACGGCGGCTGCCGCCTGCTCGGGCGCCAGGCTGCGCGCCACCACCCCCGCAGGAAGGCGGAAGAGCTGGACGAGGTTCAGCCCCTGCTCGGGATCGTCCGCCAGCGCGCGGTAGGCGGCTTCGTAGCACTCGCGGCTGTGAGTCGTGGCAAAGACCTGGGAATTGGCTTCGCGGGCCGCCGCCCCCACCACCTTCCACACGCTCTCGACCACCGAATGGTGCAGGCCGTTGTCGATCTCGTCGATCAACACCAGTCCGTTGGGCGTGGTAAGCACCGCAAGGACCAGCGAAAGCAGCCGTCCCATGCCCTCGCCGAGCATGGGCACGGGGACCAAGCCCGCACGCTGAAGATCGGCATGGATGATGGGCTGGCCTCCGACTACGAGGATCGACAGGCCCGTGAGTTCCGGTTCCACCGGCTGGAGGGCACGCACCACTTTCTCCGTTGTCCGCTCGCGCTGAAGCGTGCTCAGCCGCTGGGCATCTTCCGCGGCCGGCCGGGCGCGGGTGGAGAGGAACACCGCCGGCCGGAAACTCATTTGCTGGGGATTGTCCACGCGGATGCCGTCCGGCCGCCACGAAGCATGATGCACCACCACCGGCTGTCCCTCGGGCTGATACTCGAGCACCAGGTCGCGGCGATCCGGCCCGGCAGTGAGCGGTTGGGACTGGCTGATGGAAACCACCACCTGGCCGGCGTCGGCGCTGCCCAGGCCTGCCGAGAAACTTTGGCCCGCGCGCAGCAGTTCGTACTCCCCGCTGGAGGTCAGGCTGATGCGCAGCCGATCGCCATCCGTCGCGGTGCGGTTGGCCGAGATCTCGATGGGAACGCCCGTATGCTGGCCATGGAAGAGCCAGCCGAACTGTTCAGCGGCGCTGGGCGCGGCCATCTCCATGCCACGCAGGGCGTTGACGCGCAGAGGCAGGGATGCGTTGAAGCCGCCGGCCAGCAAGAACAGGGCTTCCAGAACCGAGGTCTTGCCCACGTTGTTGTGACCCGTAAGCAGGTTGATCCGCCGTAACCCGGAGACCTCGAGCTTGGCGAAGCACCGGAAGCCGGCAATGGAAAGCGAGGAATACATGGGCAATCTCATGGCGGAGGGGGACGGCACCCGGCCACCCGGCTCCGCGCGATGGCGGCAGACTAGTGGCTGAGGTCGGGGAGTTCAAGCCTGCCTCGTGAGCCGCCGGGGCAGTGGCGTCCGTCGTGCGGTCCTTGGCTCAGCCCGGCTGCACCTCCGCCACTTGGCCACGCAGACCTTGATAGTGGTGGATGATGAGTCCGGAAATGAGGAACAGGAGCAGGTAGTAAAGGCTGAACGCCACCTCCGACCAGACCGACCATGGCCCGGTCACCAGTTGCGCGAGCACATTCTGAACGACCAGCACGGTCCAAATAAGCCTCCCCGCATGAGGGAAGATGTCCCCGGCATAGGCACGCGGCAACGGACGGCTGCGCAGGCGCCATAGGAGGGCGGCCAGCCCGATGGCCAACAGCGGGCCGATGATCCACCAGAGCACGCGGTTCCAATGCTCCTCGTTTCCCAAGTAGAGGTTCGCCCATCCTTTCAAACCGCTTTTCACCGACAAGCCCAGGCCCAACAGGAGCCCAAAGTAGACGGCGAAGCGCTCCCCATTCGGACAGGTGTTCCCCACCGCATTCTCGCAGCGCTCCCTCTCAGCATCGCTCATCCGGCGGTTCACCAAGTAATACGCGAGGCCATACGCCACCCCGATGCTGATCCCGCCGGATGACTCCCAGCAGCGCCAGAAGTTGAAGTTGGCCGTCGGCCAGAGCGCCCTCGCCCAGGTCCAGTTCTGCAATAGCGCCCACCCCAGACCGTTGACGACGCCGACGGTCAGGATGAGCAGCACGTTCTTCCGGTCGCGCCGCACGACCTCGTACGCCAGGCCCCCCAGATAGAAGCCCAGATGGGTGATGGCCTCGCGATTGTCGTTGATGAGGCGGCGGAGGTTGGGGTTGGCCGGCAGGTTCCCATACTGCGCGGCATAGGTGTCATAAAGCGGCAGAAACACTCCGGGCAGGTGCTCGAACAGGAACCGCCCCAGTAGCGCACCGGCGACAGCGAAGCCGACCCGTGTCAGCCAGCCGCCCCAACCCAGCCGCTGACCGTACCCGCACCAGGCGAGCAGGCAGGCACCGATACCGGCCCAAGGCACTCCGGCGATGAACAGCCAGAGGAAACCGTAGGTTCTCGGAATCGGCAGGTACTCGCCCAAGGCCCCGTTGGTCTGCAGGTGTCCCTCAAAGAAGCTCGGCCACTGCATCCACCCCCGGTTTCCGGACACCGCCACTCCGACCGTCAGGGCCAGGACAATCCATCCAGAGGCATAGCGCCGGCGTTGCACCGGCCCCGGCTCCCGGGCGATAAACCACCACGCCGCCCCCCACGTGACGCCGGCGAAAAGACAACCCGCCATGGCGCCGTACCCCGAGCAACCCCGCACCGCCCAAGTCATCCCGCCCAACGCCGCAAAGAGGAGCGTGGGCAGCACCAGGTCGTACGCCAAGCCGCTGGCAGTCCTTTGTTGCATGGAGGTGATTTGACAGCCACAGCACGGGGCTTTCAAGCATCATCACCCGTCCAGCAGCTCTCCCGGCCAGGAATCTACCTGGCCTCTGCCCGCGCTTCCCGCCACCAGCGGCCCAACTGCTGCCGGTCTGGTTGCGTCGACCTCTCGTACCCCGCCATGAGGCTGGCGAACCCCTCGGCCAGCTTGCGTGCGGTATCCAGGTACAACTGGTCGGCCGCTGCCTGCGAGACGGCGCTTTCCAGCGGCTTCAGCCGGCCCTGGCTCAGCAACGTCAGGCGCGTGTGCGCCGTGACCAGCGAATCGACGATCAGCCGCGCGTGCGCCGCTTCATAGCTGTCCGTCCGGCCCGCCTTGGCAACGCGCTGCAGGAACCGCCTGGCCTGCTCGCCCGAGGCCAGCAACGAGCGCACATCCGCCAGCGGGGTCCCGTCCCGCTGCGCCGCCAGCTTGCCCCCAAGGTAGAGCGCCAACCGGCCGTCTCGCGCCACGGTCGCAGCCACATGGGTCCAGGCCCCCGGCGTGAGCTTTGCCGGGTGGCCCAGCGATCCCACGTTGGCGATCAGCCGCAGGGAATCGCCGGGATGGGTGTCCAGCAGGTAACCGTTCGAGGTGCCCACCTGGGATTTGTCGATGATCCTCGCGCCGCTGGGCGGCAACTCCGCCGGGCATACCCAGGCCGCCAACGTGCACGCTTCGGTGAGATCAAGTTCAGGGCACGCGGCGATCTCCAAATAGCCTGTCCCATCGAGGCGGATGGCCTTGCCGGCCGGACTGTCGACGACCGGGACCGGGCCAATGCTCCGTGCGCGGAGGTGCGAACCGGCGGATGAAACGAAGGTGTTGCCGTCCTGCTGCGCGAAGGTCCACTCACCGACCAGCGCCGGATCGCTCTGGAACCGTTCAATCCTTCCGCCGGCGAGGTCGGCGATCTCGGTCTCACTCAACGCCCGCCGGAATACCCGCGCCTGCGCCAAGTCGCCCTTGAACCGGCTGCCGCCGTCACTGTCCGCCCCGATGCGCAGTGGCAGCGTATTCGCGGCAAGATTCGCCTTCTTCAGTTGGGACCAGACGGCGTCCAGCGGGGGAATCGGGGGCATCTCCGGGTCGGCTTTGGGAGGTTGAAAGCCTCGCAAGGGCGCGCCACCCAAGGCGATTTCAACGGCCGCCTGAGGCGGCATTTGGGTGTAGGGCAGTTGCACGCTGCCCGCGTCGAACCACCGCCATTTCTTGCCATTGACCTTCACGGCGGAGATCGGGCCGGTGCCGGTCACCGCGAGGTAGAGTTGCTTCCCGCCAAAGCGGATTGGGAAGCGCTGTTCCAGCCGGGTGACGCCGGGCGGGATATGCGGGACCACCGTCAACGCGTCCGCCCGGTAGAGGTACTCGAACAAACCCCGGATGAACGCGGCGGGCGGCCCAAAGGCGTCGTAAGTCAGGTTGATGGGTTGGCCGGGTTGGTAGACGTCGCTCCCGAACTTCACCAACGGATTATCCATGCGGAACCGTTTGGCGAACGAGAGCAACTGCCGCATCGAGCGCCGGGCATCCTCGAACTTCCCGAGCCGGTAGTATCCCAGCATCATCCGCGCTTCGCAGGTGGACCAGTGTCCGCCGTTCACCCACGTCCCAAAGGCCCAAAGCCCTTCCGGGCGCTCGTACAGGTCGTCGTAGGAAGGGTAATTGGGCACGATGAAATCGTAAGGACGCAGTCCCGGAATGGACGCGATCTTGGTGTAGATGCGCGCCGCTTGAGGATCGTCCACCACCCGGAAGGCGATGGCATCCTGGTTGGGAGAGGTCTCAAAATAACCGTGCTTGGCCGCGCCGAAAACGCCGTGGCGGGTGCCGTCGGGGTCGAGCGAGTTGATGAAGTAACCCTCTTCGGTCATCAATTGCGCCAGCCCCTGCCGGGCGGTCTCGCGCCGTTGGGTCCATTGCGCCGCCGGTTCGCTGCGCCCGGCCAGCTTCTCGACCTCGATCAACCGGTCCAGCGCGGCAATGTAAGTGACCGACAGGCCGGTCAGGTAAGCCTGGCCATACGTGCCGTCCGGCTTCTTCCAACCCGCGAAGCTCGGGGCCAGCAAGTTCCCGGCGGGGCCGGCCAGGAACAGGTTCTTCGCCGGATCCCGCCGCGTCTCGATGAAGTTCGCGCAGCGTTCCAGCTTGGGGAGGTACTTCGCCACCGCCATCGGGTCGTGCCCGATCAGCAGCAACTCGGACTCCATCAGCAGCCCCGCCGCCGTGAACTCCATGCCCCAGTCGTGCATGTGCGGCCGGCCATCGCCTTGGCGATAGACAATCCACCCCGGACGGGCGGCATCGCAGAGGCATCCGTCCGGCGCCACCCAATCGAACGGCGGCGCGGCGCCCACGCGCTTGCCATCCCCCATTTGGTCGAACCAGAGATCCTGGGAGTTCTGCAGGAAAGTCACAAACGGCTCGCGCAGGAAGGGCAGCGCCGCGTAGGTGGTGCCGTAGCTGTTCTGGATCCACCAGGCGTCCCACGTGGGTCCCTCCACCAAGCCATTCCAGGCCGGCATGTACAGCATCGAGAGGTTTTGCCACTCCGGGTCCGGGGCGAACATCCTCCCGGCGGTCTCCAACAACTGGAGATACTCCACCTCTCCCTCACCACGGAAGAACTTCCCCTCAAATGCCGGGGTGCTCGCCGCCGACAGGCAGAGCGGCATCAAGGCACCCGCAAGGATGAGTTTGAGGCAGGTTGGGGTGCTTGTCGTCATCCTGAAGTCTGTCCGCGCTTGCATGTGGTGGAGCGTACCCCAGCAACCGGTCGGCTCCCAGCCCATTGTCTGGTCATCTTCATTCACCGTCTGGGCGGGGCTCCGATCCATGAGTCCTTGGCAGACACGCACATTCTCCCTCGTCTTTCGCGAAGTACCGGTCGTGGCGCGCCCAAGTCGACCTTGCGTGGCAGCCAAATGGCAGGGAAACCTCACAGCGTCGATGGGCCGGACATCCTCAAGCCCATCCGCCGCCATGAGGAGGTCATCACGGATGACTCGCTTCTCAAGGCACAGCCTTTGATTGACCGCCAACCCCGGCTCTGGCAGGATTAGCCGCAGTGACCCGGTGATTCAACGACAGGCATTGCTATGGAAGACCAAAGACCACTGCATGACGCCATCCTGAGTGGCGACGCCAAAGCAGCGCGGGAACTGACGGAAAAGGCTCTCGCCGACGGCATGGAACCGATGTTGCTCGTCAACAACGCCATGGTTCCGGCGATGGATGAAGTCGGACGGAGGTTCGAATGCAACGAGTACTTTGTGCCCGAGTTGTTGATCTCGGCGCGGGCCATGAAAGCCGCCTTGGAATTGATCCGCCCGATCCTCGTGGCCAGGGGCACCCAACCGCTGGGCCGGGTCGCCATCGGCACCGTCAAAGGCGATCTCCATGACATCGGCAAGAACCTGGTCGCCGCCATGCTGGAAGGCGGTGGGTTCGAGGTGGTGGATCTGGGCGTAAACGTTGCCCCCGAGCAATTTGTGAACGCCGTGCGCGAGAAGGGGGCACAGATCGTAGCCATGTCCGCCCTCCTAACGACGACCATGCCCGCCATGAAAACCACGATCGAGGCCCTCAAGACGGCTGGCGTACGCGAGAAGGTGAAGGTCCTCATCGGCGGGGCTCCCATTACCCAGAAGTATGCCGACGAGATCGGTGCCGATGGCTACAGCGAAAGCGCCCCCGGCGCGGTCAACTTGGCCCGGCAGAAGCTGGCGGTCGGCTGAGAGGCGTGGAGCGCCAGCGGTTCGAGGTTTTACCCGGCGGGCCACTCCCGCCAGGGGGTGGTTGTCGCCCCTCACGATGGAGAGCGTTATGACGAGCGGTGAATTGTTGAGCCAACTGCCGGTCATTACCGACGGCGCATGGGGCACTGAACTTCAAGCGCGCGGCTTGGGCGTGGGTGACTTCCCCGATGCTTGGAATTTGACCCACCCCGAGAAGGTGCGGGAGGTGGCGCTGGCCTACGTCCAGGCGGGCAGCCAGATCATTCTCACCAACACCTTCGGCGCGAACCGCCCACGTCTGGCCGGGCATGACATGGCCAAGGAAGCCGTCGCCCTCAATCGCGCCGGCGTAGAGATTTCCAAAGCAGCAGCGGCGGGCAAAGCGCTCGTTTTTGCCTCCGTGGGCCCTTCGGGCAAGATGCTCCTCTCCGGTGACATCACCCCGGAGGAACTCCGAGCCGGATTCGACGAGCAGTGCCAGGCGTTGGCAGCCGCCGGGGCAGACGGCTTGGTCATCGAGACGATGGGCGACCTCGAAGAAGCCCGCATCGCCGTCGCGGCAGCCCGGGCCACCGGCCTCAAGACGGTGGCTTGCATGGTGTTCGACGCTGGACGCGACAAGGACCGGACCATGATGGGCAGCACCCCCGAGCAGGTGGCCGAATCCCTACGCGAAGCCGGGGCGGATATTATCGGCGCCAATTGCGGCCAAGGCATCGTCGGCTACGTGCCGGTTTGCCGCCGTTTGCACGCGGCCGCTGGCGCTCCAGTATGGATCAAAGCCAACGCCGGCCTGCCGGTGATGGTGGACGGGAAGGTCACGTACCGGACTTCTCCCGAGGAGTTTGTGAGTCATTTTCCCGCTCTGCTCGAAGCCGGGGCGGGTTTCGTAGGGGGGTGTTGCGGCACCAACCCCGCCTTCATCAAGGCCCTGACCGCCTACTTGGCGGTCGGCAAGGTCGGCTGATCCACCGCTTGGGCGCGCCGCGCAGACCGGGACACGACTTGCGCATCAGCCTCCCCGGAAGCAGGTTAGACGAGAACGTCATGAATACCAGAATCCAGGCGGCTGAAGACCCGGCAAGCATCGACCGCTGCTACCCGGTCATGCGAGAACTCCGCACCCACTTGACCCACACGGAGTTCCGCGCCCGGGTGATGCGCCAGCAACCGCTCGGCTACCGTCTCGTCTACCTGGAGGAGGCTGGCGAAGTGCGCGCCGTTGCCGGCTACCGTTTTCTGGAGAACCTCGCGTGGGGCAAGTTCCTCTACGTGGACGACTTGGTCACCCATGCCGCCGACGAAGGCAAGGGCTACGGCGGACGTCTGTTCGACTGGCTCGTCGAGGAAGCCAGGCGGGCCGGCTGCGACGCCTTTCACCTCGACTCAGGCGTCCAGCGCTTTGGCGCGCACCGGTTCTACCTCGGCAAGCTGATGAACATCACCTGTCATCACTTCGCCCTGGTCCTCAAGCAGGCCTGACCCTCAACGCCCGAAGCCGGGATCAGCGGCTTCCTCCTCCCCCAGCGCCTCACGCAACCGGCGACCCCCATCGCTCCGCCCCAACGGTTGCTCCTCCCACCATCCGACCTCAACCAGTCCTTGGACGGATGAGGTCAGATACACTCCCTCCGCCTCCGCCAAGGCCTCAGGAGGGGCGAGTATCTGCTCCACGCGGAGCCCCAACCGACCGGCCAAATTCAACACCGCGCCTCGCGTCGTCCCCGGCAGGATGCCCGCCTCCACCGGTGGCGTGAACAGCGCCCCGCCACGCACCCAGAAGACGTTTGCGCCGCTGGCCTCGGCCAGTTCTCCGCGCTCATTGAGCAACAGTGCCTCATCCGCCCCGCGCTCGGCCGCCTCGCCTCTGGCCAGCACTTGACGCAGTTTCCCCGTCGTCTTGAGGCGGTTGAGTGGATCACCCGAGTAGACGCGCTGGCGTGAAAGCACCAGGCGCTTGGCCCCGCGCGTCTCAACGCCAGCCAGCAGATGAAGGGTCATGGCCAGGAAGGGCGTGGCAGCCCCTTGCGGAAGGTACCCGCGCGCACCCACGCCACGCGTCAGATTCACCCGCAGGACCGCGTCGCCCGCTTCATTCGCTTCGATCAGTCCCCGCGCCGCCCGTTCCAAGCCCGCCTGGTCGAACGGCATCGAAATCCTCAACTCCCCTGCCCCCTGCCGGAGCCGGGCCAGATGCGCCGCCCAACGAATCGGCCTCCCCGCCCGCACGGCGATCGTTTCGAACAGGCCGTCCGCGTACAGAAAGCCGCGGTCGAAGAGGGAAACCGCCGCTTCGGCGGCGGGCTTCAAGGCACCGTTGAGGGAGACGTACTTCATGGCCCGTCGGAAGGTATCTCGTCAAGGTCACCCATGCCAAGCGTGGCCAGGAACCCCCGTGCCTTGGCCACCGTCTCGGCATACTCCGCCTCGGGATCGGAATCCGCCACAATGCCCGCTCCCACGTGAAAGTGCGTCTCCCCGGCAAGGCAGGTGGCAGTGCGGATGGTCATCGCCAGCCGGCTTTGCCCGTTGAAGCCGAGGTATCCCAGACACCCGGTGAAGAAACCGCGCGGCACCGGCTCCAGTTCGTCGATGATCCTCATGGCGCGGATCTTGGGGGCGCCGGTCACGCTGCCGCCCGGGAAGCACAGTCGCAGAGCCTCGACCTGGCTCATGCCGGATCGCAGTTCGCCGCGCACGGTCGCGATCAGGTGATGCACCTGCGCAAAGCTCTCCACCCGCCTCAGTACGGGCACCCGCACCGAGCCGTAGCGGCAGACCCGCCCCAGGTCGTTCCGCATCAGGTCGGTGATCATGAGGAGTTCCGCGGCTTCCTTGGGGCTGGCCAGCAACTCGGCTTTTCGCTCGTCATCCTCGCGCGGGGTGGCGCCGCGGGGTCGGGTGCCTTTGATCGGGCCGGTGCAAACCGCCTCGCCGTTGAATTCGAGCAACAGCTCCGGCGAGCTGGAGATCAGTTGGAAATCCCCTGCGTCGAGCCACGCGGCGTAGGGTGCTGGAGAAACGGCCGCCAAACGCTGATAGAGCCGCCATCCCTCCAGCGCGATCGGGAGGCGCAGCCGCTGGGCCAGGTTGACCTGGTAGATGTCCCCTTGGCGGATATAGGCCAGCGCCCGCCTGACGCGGTCCACGTAACCCGCCCGCGACAGGCTGGAAGTACATCGGGCCGCGCCGGCTATCGGCTCGCACCCCTCCCTCTCGAGGCCTGACGAAGCGGTGCGGAGCCGGTCCCGCCAAAGACCCAATTCCGCGCCAGCCCGCCGCTCGCACTTCTGCCCGTGGGCGTCGAGTCCGGTGGCCACGACCAGCGCGCGTCCTGGTTGGACGCCGAACACCACCAGACTGCTGTACAACCCCGCCCAGAGGTCCGGCAGCGGTGGTGTTCCGGTGGGCGCGGCAAACAAACCAGGCTCGCAGAACCGGCGCAAGTCATACCCCCAGGCACCGATGCAGGCCCCGGCCGGGACGGGCAACGCCGCCTCGACCGCACACTGCTTCAGCCAGTCCCCCAAGTGCTCCCACGGGTTGCCTTGGATGACCGTGGTCCCCTCGGCGGAACCAATCACGCCGCGCGCGCCAGTGAAGCGCAAGGTGACCAAGGGGCCGGCCGCCACACAAGCAAGGCCACCGGCACGGCCCTCCTCAGGGGGTGTACGGATCAGGACCGGGTGCGCCTCGCCGCTCACCAACCGGGCCAGGGTTTCCGGGGTGTGGGCAGTGGCGACTTCTTCAACGAACGGCAGCACAAGACAGGGAAACGCGGCGGGGCACCCGCGCCGGTAACGCTACCACACCAGGTGCCGGGACAATCCCCGGTCCTTCTTCAGCGGACTGACCAGCGCCAGGTTGAACCGCTCCGGCCGGAAGAACTCGCGCGCGATGGCCATCACCTCGGCGGGCGTCACCGCCGCCAGACGCTGCTTCACCTGCTCGGGAGGGAGGATGTCACCGTAGCCGAGCAACTGCTCGCCCATCCACATCATGTGGTTTTCCGTGTTCTCCAAGCTCAAATCGATCTGGCCGATGACATAGTCGCGCGCCCGGGAAAACTCGGCGGCTCCCGGCGGCTTTTCCGTCATCTCCTTCAAGTCTTCCGCCACCAAGGCCAGGGTCTTCGCCAGGTTCTTGGTCTCCAGGCCCGCGGACACCACCAAGTCCCCGATGTCGTCGAAGAAGCTCAGGGAACTGTAGATATTGTAGGCCAGCCCGTGGTCTTCCCGGATGTGTTGAAAGAGCCGCGAACTCATGTTCTCCCCGAGAATGGCGTTGAGCAGGCGCAGGCCGTACCGGCGCTCGTCGTGGCGTGAGCAGGTGCGGATCCCCAGCGCGATCTGGGTCTGCTCCACCGGTTTGGTCACCAAACGCACCACCGGCGCCCGCTGGCTCCAAGTGACCGGCTGGTAACGCGGCCGCGCGCCCGCGCGGAAGCCGCTCAACGCGTCCGCCACCGCTTTGCGCACGCGCGTGGGAGAAAGATGCCCCGCCGCCGCCACCACCGTGGTGGCCGCCACGTAGTTCCGCTTCTGGTAGGCGCGCAACTGCTCCCGCGTGATCGATTCAATCGTCTGCTCCGACCCCGTGAGGGGCCGTCCCAACGGCTGCTCGGGCCACTGGATCTCGTTGAGCAACTCCTGGACGTGCTGGGCCGGCTGGTCCAGCGACATCGCCAGTTCCTCCTTGATCACCCCGCGCTCCTTCTCCATCTCCTGCGGGTCGAACACCGAGTGCAGGAACATATCCGTCAGCACCTCCAGCAACACGTCGAACTGATCGTGCCGGGCCTTGGCGTAGAAACAGGTGTTCTCCTCGCTCGTGAACGCGTTCAGGTATCCGCCGATCCCCTCCACCGCCTGCGAAATCTCCCGGGCGGAACGGGTACGCGTGCCTTTGAAGAGCAGATGCTCGATGAAATGCGACGCTCCGCTGATCGCCGCCGGCTCATAGCGGCCGCCCACTCCCACCCACACGCCCAGGCTGACGCTGGCCATGTGCGGCATCTCCATCGTGGCCACGGTCAGCCCATTGGGCAGGCGGGTTACCTCGTACATAGGCGCGGAACGGGAAACGGGCTTCAACCGAGGGCCTTGGGAATGCTCTCAGGCGGGCCGACCCGCCGCAGGTAGTCGCGCACGACCTCCACTGCCTCCCCCACGTCGTCGGTCACGGTCAGCAAGTCCATGTCGCCCGGGCTAATGAACGCGCCGCCTTCCAGCGTGCCCTGCATCCACTTGAGCAAGCCGCTCCAGTACTTCTTGCCGAACAGGATCAGCGGGTAGCGGGGAATCCGCTGGGTCTGGACCAGCGTGAGCACTTCGTAAAACTCGTCCAGCGTGCCAAACCCGCCCGGCATGAAGACAAACGCCACGCTGTACTTCACAAAGCAGACCTTGCGCGAGAAGAAGTAATGGAAGTTGATCGGCACGTTGGCGTACGGGTTGCCGTGCTGCTCGAACGGCAGCTCGATGTTCAGGCCCACCGACTTCGCTTTGCCCGCCGCCGCCCCTTTGTTCGCGGCCTCCATGATGCCCGGCCCGCCGCCGGTAATGGTCCCCAAGCCGTGCTTGGCCAACTCCCGGCTGAGCGCTTCCGCCTGCTTGAAGTAATGGTCTTTGGGCTTGGTCCGCGCCGACCCAAAGACCGTCACCGCCGGGCCCACCTTCGACATCGTCTCAAAGGCGTCCACAAACTCCGCCATGATGCGGAAGATCCGCCAGGGGTCCTCTCTGATGAAGCCGTTGAAATGTTCGGACATGCGGCGGAGCTTACCGTCCCCGGGCCGCGTGGCAAGCCCGCTCGCGCCGCTCCACCTGCTGGTGGCGAGGGCTTCCAGCCTCGCCCCTCTGTCCCCAATCCCGCCCTCCGCAGGAGCGTGGGCAGCACTGCGG
>CAYYMW010000053.1:23675-23933 GCA_964472515.1 uncultured Verrucomicrobiota bacterium
GCAGTGCTGCCCACGCTCCTGCGGACTCCTGTAGGCGGCGGCGAGGCCGGGGGCTCAGGCGGTCGCGGCCTGGCGAGAGGCCGGGGTGACCGGCATTGGAGAAGATGATGATCGCGATTTTGCTGCTATTTGCAGCTATTTGCCGCTAACAGGGCATGACGGGCGCAGGGCAGGAAGTAAAACGTGAGGCGTAGGGCGCAAAGGCGTCCTCGGGTGGGCACTGCGGGTCCAGCGAGGCGTCGGATAGGGCAACCGGGA
>CAYYMW010000054.1:0-23852 GCA_964472515.1 uncultured Verrucomicrobiota bacterium
ACCTCTTCCCGAACAACCTCGTGTACCTCGGTGTGTCTTCGACGGTTCCCGCGGCGGTGGGGGCGTTGGTATGGGCGGGGGTCCAGGCCTCGAGGTCCGCCGATTGCCAGATCACGCAGGGGAGCTTGGCCGACGTGCGTGTGACCGTACAACGGAAACGCCCACCCTCAAACAGCATCTCCGAGAGGAGCGGCGGTGACGTCTGGCGCGTGAGGCTGGCGATCAGGTTCGTGGCCGCGCCCCAGGCATTGCGCACCACCACCTGGTAGCGGGTGGTGTGGAGTTCCTCGAGCTGATCCACGCGCAGCCACCAATTCGTAGCGCCCGGCACGTCCACGCCGTCCGCCTGCCACTGGCAGAGGAGCGGCGGCGCGCCGACGGCCTGTGAGTACAGGTAGACTGGAGACGGATCGCTAATGACCAATTCCTGGGGCCGCGCGGGACGGATGACGGGCGGGCCGAAGCCAACCTGCGCGAGCGTATGATCCCAACCCGCCGCGACCGCCACCACATTACTGAGGCCGACGGGGGTGTTGGTTTGGCCGGAGAAGTTGGCTCCCCAGCACACGACCGTGCCATCGCCGCGCAAGGCGAGGCTGTGGTTGAACCCCGCCGCGATGGCCACGGCGTTCGTAAGCGCCGGGGGCGGCTTCAACTGGCCGTATGCCTTATTGCCCGAGCCGGTGACGGTTCCGTCCGCTCGCAAGGCCAGCACGTGCTCGCCGAAACTCGCGATGGCCACGACGTTGGTAAGGCCGGGAAGTTCTGTCCACAGGGTTCGCCCCGCTCCCCACCCCAGCACCGTGCCATCGGTTCGCAACGCATAGACTAAATCGCCACCAGTGAGGTTCCATCCCGCGCTGATCGCCACGACCTGGCTCAACGAAGGCGGCACGGTCGGCTTCGTGCCAGACCAAGAGATGGTGGTGCCGTCGGCGCGCAGGGCGGTGGCGAAGTAGGCGCCGACCGCCATGTCCACCACGTTGTCCAGCCCCGCGGGGATTGTCACCAGCGGGCCGCCGTTGACGAAATCGCCCCATGGCTCAAGCGTCCCATCAGCCAGCAGGGCCAGGTCGAAATCACCGGGACCCCCGGCCACCGCCACCCGGTTGCCGGGGCCCTGCGGCAAGGCTGCCAGCCCGTTCATGGCGCCTCCCCAGCCCACCAGACTCCCGTCCCGGCGCAACGCGATATTGTGGTTTTCGCCGCCGGCGAGCTGGACAACATCCCCCAACAGCGGAGGCACGTTGACTTCACCGTTCCAGTTGAAGCCCCAGGCAAAGACCTCGCGGAAACCCAGCCGCGCCGGGGGGCTCTCGAGCGCTCCGTAGCGGTTGGCGACGAAGACGGTGTAGTTGCCGGCCACGTTCTCCTGGGCGTTGCCAACGGAGATCGTGGCGTTGGTCTGTCCCGGCAGATCGATGCCGTCGCGCCGCCATTGATAGCGGAAGGGCCCCTGCCCCTCCACCGTCACCGAGAAACTGGCATTCCCGCCCCGGGCGAGGGCGACCGATTCGGGCAGCAACTTGAACCGGAGCGGCTCGACCCGCACCAGACAGCTCTGGCTGACCACCTGTCCCCGGCGGTTGCTGATGCGAACGGAGTACCGGGCGTCCTGGCCGGGCTCCAGGCCTTCGAGCGCCAGCACCGGGCGGGTTTGCCCCGCGAGATCGACGCCATCCCGCTGCCATTGATAGAGCAGCGGCCATTCCCCGATGGTGGCCACGCGCAGATAAGCCCGACCGGTCCCCGCAATCACAACGCGGTCGTTCAAGAGGTTTTGGATGAACGGGGCGCCCTCGCCATGCAGGGCGAGATTGAAATCGACTCCGGCGGCGATGGCGGCGAGGCCGTTCCAATCGGGCCGCGGGTTTGACTGGTCGTATGTGTTTTCGCCCCACGCCAGCACGGTCCCATCCGCCCGTAGAACCATGCTTTGGGCGCCCTGGGCAGAGACGGCCACGACGTCCCCCAAGACCCACGGCACCCGGGTCTGGCCGTTGGCATTCTCGCCCCAAGCCTTCACCGAACCGTCAGCCAGGAGAGCGAGGTTGTGGGCGCCGCCTGCGGCGATGGCCACCGCGTCCACCACTTCAGTAGGCACTGACGCTTGGCCCTGGCTGTTGCGGCCCCAAGCCACGACATTGCCTTCGGCCTGCAAGGCGACGCTGTGGTAGTCCCCCGCGGCGATGGCCACGACGCGCTCCAAACCATCCGGCACGTCGGTCTGGTGGTGGAAGTCGTCGCCCCAGGCGGCCACCGTGCCATCGGCGCGCAAGGCCAGGCTGTGCTGGTAGCCCGCCGCCACCGCCACGACATCACGCAGATTGGCAGGCACGGTTGACTGGCCCCGGGAATCGCTGCCCCACGCCGTCACCGTGCGATCCTGACGCAACGCCAGGACATGCGCGCCCCCCACCGCGAAGGCGATCACATTGCTCACGCCATCGGGGATCTGGGATTGCGCCTGGTTGGTGTCGCCCCAGGCCGCCAAAGTGCCGTCCTCACGCAGCGCCCAACCCAGGCCCCATCGGCCAGCAATGGCGACCGCGTTGGTCAGGTGCCCCGGCACATCGAGTTGCCCGGAGGCGTTACTGCCCCAGGTCACGACGTTGGGGATCCGCAGCCGGGCGTCCGGGCTCTCCACCGTACCGTGGAGGTTCGACACACGCACGGAGTACTGACCGGCGTCGGGGAAGTAGACGTTCGCCAGTGAGAGCGTGGCACTAGTCGCGCCCGGCAAATCGAGGCCATCCTTGCGCCATTGGTAAGTGAAGGGACCGACGCCTTCGACGCTCACCGAAAACGCCGCCGACTGGCCGGCGGTGACGTCGATGGGCTGCGGCGTCGCCACCAAGCGCGCGGGCAGAACCGTTACCGAAGCGTCAGCGGTAGCTGTGGCTCCAGTGGCGTCCTGGACCGTCACGGTATAGGTGCCGCCGGCAGTGACAGGCACCTCGCGAAGCACCAAGAAGGCGCTGTTGGCTCCGGGAATCGCTTTCCCGTTGAGCGCCCACTGATAGCGAACGGGGACTCCGCCCGCAGCGTAGGCGCGCAAGATAGTCTGGGCCAAACCGGCAGCCAGGGTGCGGGTCGGCACGGGGATGCGTACCGCGGGCCACTTCTGGCCCGGCAGGGCGAGCGAGTAGTTGAGCCCTGCGGCCACGGCCACGACCTGCGGGAGGTTTGTCGGAGCAAACGATTCACCGTACCCATTGCTCCCCCAACCGACAATGGTACCGTCGGACTTGAGCGCGAGACTGTGCAAGGAGCCCGCGGCGATCGCGACGACGCCACTGAGTCCGCCAGGCACGGCGGACTGGGCGTAGTCGTTGCCCCCCCAAGCCGCCACCGTACCATCCGCCCTTAAAGCGAGGTTGTGCCATCCACCAGCCGCGATGGCTACCGCCTTGTTCAGCCCCGGCGGCAGCAGCAATTGCCCGTAGGTGTTATCTCCCCAAGTGAGGATTGCCCCGTCGCCGCGGAGGGCCAGACTGTGGGAAACACCGGCCGCGATGGCCAGGATATTCGTCAGACCCACAGGGCTATAGATCTGCCGGGAGAGATTGGAACCCCAGCCGACTACCGTCCCATCGGCACGCAACGCCAAGGTATGATGGGCACCGCACGCAATTGAGACCACGTTACTCAAGCTGGACGGAGGGGTCGCCTGCTCTTCCCAGTTGCCTCCCCAGGCAACCACCGTTCCATCGCTGCGCAACGCGACGCTGTGGGCGGCTCCCGCCGCAACGGCAATCACATCGGTCAGACCGGCGGGAACGCTGGCTTGTCCATAGTCGTTCAAGCCCCAGGCGACCACGGTCCCATTATCCAAGAGGGCCACCACGTGGGAATGGCCGGCGGCGATGGCGCATGCTTCCGAAAGCCCAGGCGGAATGACGGTCTGCCCGGAGGCGTTAGCTCCCCACGCCGCCAAGGGAAGCACCGTCAGCGCGCCAGGCCGGCTCTCCAGCGTGCCGAAGGAATTGCCCACCAACACGGAATAGTCCCCCGCGTCGGCCATCGTCAGACCGTGCAAAGCCAGGGTGGCATTGGTGGCTCCCGGAAGGTCCACGCCCATGTGGCGCCATCGATAGGAGAAGGTGCCGACCCCCGTGACCGTAACGGAGAACTCCGCAGAGCCGCCAACGACCGCCGCGGCCGGCTGGGGGTGGGAGAGGAAACGCAGTGGTTCCACGAAAAGAAACGCCACGTCGCCAGTGCTGGCCCCCAGGGAGTTCATGGCGGTGAGGGAATACCGGCCAGTCTCCTCAGGCAGCAAGCCCTCCAGCACCAACAGCGCATTGGTCGCGTCCGGAAGCGGTACGCCATCCCGACTCCACTGGTAGTGCATCGGGCGGGCACCGGCAACCGAGGCGCGCAAATGCACGCGGCCCACGGCCGCCAGAGCAACGTGTTTGACCGGCATGGCACGGACCACGGCCGGTCCATAGCTACCCATGATCAGTGTATGCCCTGGCCCAGCGGCGATGGCCGAAACACCGGACAGGCCGAGAGGAACCCTGAGTTGCGCGGCACCGTTGTCTCCCCAAGCCACCATCGTGCCGTCACTGCGTACCGCCGCGCTATACGCAATTCCTGCCGCGATGGTGACTGCGTTGGTCAGGTCCAGGGGTGGACTTGACTGTCCATACTCGTTGTGACCCCAGCCAACGACGGTACCATCGGCCCGCAGAGCTAGGCTGTGATACAGGCCAGCGGCGACCATCACCGCGTTAGTCAGCCCTGCGGGCGGACTTGCCTGACCGTATCCGTTGTTGCCCCAAGCGGCTACGGTACCGTCGCCCCGAAGCGCCAAGCCGAAATCCCGGCCGGCGGCGAGACCCACGATCCCCTCCAGATCCGGCGGAACGTTGGCTTGGCCGGCACTGTTGTCCCCCCAAGCCGCCACCGTACCATCATTCCGGAGGGCCAGGTTATGCCAACCACCGCCCGCCACCGCCACCACGTTGCTGAGACCGGAAGGGAAGTTGGCTTGACCGGTGTTGTTCGCCCCCCACACGACCACGGTGCCATTCGCGCGCAATGCGAGGTTGTGCCAGCCGCCAGCGGAGATCGCTACCACGTCGGTCAGGTCAGTCGGCACGTTCCGCTGTCCGTAAGTGTTGTCGCCCCAGACGCAAATCCCGCCCGTGTTTCCAAGAACTGCTGTATGTGAGTACCCGCAAGTGATGGCGGCGGCGTCCGCCAACGCCTCCGGAACACTTGCCTGCCCATAATCGTTTGCCCCCCAAGCCAGGACAGGCTGCACCCGGAGCGGCACGGTCCGGCTTTCCATCGTGCCGTGCCGATTGGCGACCCTAACAGAATACCCGTCGGCAACCGTAAACGGAACGTTTGTAAGCACCAACGCATCGTTCGTCTGATTGGGCAGAGCCACCCCCCCGCGCAGCCACTGGTAGGTGAAGGGCCCCACACCTTCTGCATGCACCGAAAACCGGGCTTCCCCTCCCACGAGCGCGGTGAAAGGAGCCGGCAAAACATCCAAGCGCAGAGGCTGGACAGACAGCACCACCTCCGCATTGCCTGTGCCCTGTCCGTTGCTCGCCGCCACTCGGTAGCGTCCCCCTTGCCCGGGCAGCAGGCCTTGCACCCTTAAGACCGCACTCGTCGCCCCGGGAATCAGGACTCCGTTGCAACTCCACTGATACTCCAGGGGACGTCCACCAGTAACGGTCGCGTGAAGATACGCCCGGCCCGCTTCCGCCGTGATGGACTGCGAGGTCTGTGGCAGGCAAACCACCGGCGCGTCCTCGCTGCCCAAAGCCAACAGAAACCAACCTGTTCCGGCGATGGCCGCGACGCCTCCCAGCGTAGTCGGGACGTCGGTTTGCCCCAGGCTGCCGTCTCCCCAGACAACCACAGAACCGTCATGCCGCAGGACAGCACTGTGGTTCACTCCGCCCAAGAGGCAGGCCACGTCCTTCAGCCCCACGGGCACGTTCGCCTGGCCAAAGGCATTGGAACCCCATGCCACTACCGTACCATCGGCACGCAACGCCAGACTGTGCTGGTGCCCGGCGGCAACCGCCACCACATTGGTCAGGTCGGAAGGGACAACCGCCTGCTGGGCGGTATTGTCACCCCAAACAACCACCGTCCCATCGTTGCGCAAGGCCAGACTGTGCGCCCCGCCTGCGGCAATGGATACCACCTGCCCCAGGTTGGCCGGAACGGTCGCCTGTCCATTGTCGCCCAACCCCCACGCGACCACCTTGCCGTCGCTCTGGAGCGCCAAGCTGTGGTTGGCACCCGCCGCCACCATGACGACGTTTGTCAGATCTGGAGGCACATTGATTTGGCCCATGGCATTATACCCCCAAGCCGCCACAGTGCCGTCGCCGCGCAACGCCAAGGTATGGTATGCACCAACGGAGATGGCGACCACATTACTGAGCCCGTCAGGCACGGTGGTCTGGCGCTCCCAATTGCCGCCCCAGGCAATGACGGTTCCATCCTTCCGCAAGGCAACCGCATGGGAGTAGCCACCGGAAACGGCGACCGCGTTGGTCAACCCTTCCGGCACGCTGGCCTGCCCGTAGTCATTCTGTCCCCAGGCGAGAATCGATTGTACCCGTAGCTTCGCAGCAGGGCTCTCCCGAGTCCCGTGGCGGTTGGTCACCTTGACGGAATAGTAGCCAGCCGAGGCCAGTGAGACGCCTTTCAGCCACATCGTCGCGTTGGTTTGTCCAAGCATGTCCACTTCGTTACTTCTCCATTGGTAGGCGAAGGACCCGACTCCCTCCAGACTCACGTCAAACCACGTGCTGCCTCCAATCAAAGCGGTGCGCGGCGTGGGAACTTCAGCATAGCGGAACGGCTGGACGAACAGGGTTGTTTCCGTGCTCGTTGCCGTGCCTAATGGGTTACTTGCCATGACCGAGTACCGGCCCTTCTGCCCAGGCAGGATGCCTTCGACCACCAAGACGGCATTAGTGGCTCCAGCGACGGGAACGCCGTTACGATTCCATTGATACTGCAGAGGCAAGGCACCCGTTGCAGAGGCCCGCAGATACGCGCGACCCGTCTCGGCAACGATGGTGCGGCTCAAGGAGGGAAGGCTGATCCTCGGGATGCCCTCACTGCCCAAGGCGAGGAAATGGGCGTAACCAGCAGCAATACCCGCCACATTGCCCAGATGAGGTGGCGGCTTGGTCGGAGTGCTTGCCGAGCCACCCCAGAAGACCAATGTTCCGTCCTCCCTCAGGACCAAGCTATGGGCGCCACCGCCCGACACTGCAACCGCCCCCGTAAGCTCGGTAGGCACATTGATCTGCCCATTGTCGTTGTTTCCCCACGCGACCACCGTGCTGTCGGCGCGCAACGCCAGACTGTGCGAGGCGCCGGCAGCGATCATAACGACATTAGTCAGGTCACTGGGCACGTTAGTCTGGCCACTGCCGTTGCTCCCCCACGCAATCACGCGTCCATCGCCCGTCAACGCCAGACTGTGCGTCAGACCGGCGGAGACAGCTACGACGTTATTCAGATTGGATGGCGTGTTTGTTTGTCCGGTTGAATTCTCTCCCCACGCCACCACCGTCCCGTCCGCCCGCAAGGCCAGGTTATGCCAACCGCCCGCGGCGACGGCCACGGCGTTGGTCAGATCGGAAGGGACGGCGCCTTGGCCAACATTGTTGGCACCCCACACCGCTACAGTACCGTTCGACCTTAGGGCCAGGTTGTGCCAGCCACCAGCGGCGATTTGGATGACGTTGGTCAGGTCGGATGGCACACTGGCTTGACCGTACTCGTTGCTCCCCCAAGCGGCCACGGTCCCGTCCCTTCGCAACACCACCGTGTGGGAATACCCACCCGAGACAGCCACCGCGTTGGTCAGGTCGGATGGCACATTCAACTGGCCAGCGTCATTAAGTCCCCACGCGGCGAGGGAAAGTACGCTTAGGGAAGCCGCCTCGCTCTCGGCGGCCCCGTAGCGGTTGGCGATCTTGACGGAATAACTGCCGGCGGCAGCAAACGAGACGTTGGTCAACTCCAGCACGTCGTTTGTCTGGCCGCCGAGATCCACCCCCTCTCGCTGCCATTGGTAGGCAAATGGCCCCGCTCCCGCCACGCTCACCTGAAACCGAACCGTGCTGCCAACGCTGACAGTTGCGGGTGCCGGCGACGCGGTGATGCGCAGCGGCACCACGATCACGCTTGCTTCGCCACTGGTGACCGATCCAAAGGCGTTGCTGACCGTCACGGAGTAACCGCCCTCCTGTCCCAATACCAACCCTTCCACCGTTAGCAGAGCGTTCGTGGCTCCGGAGATCGGCACACCGTCCCGGTTCCATTGGTAATGCAGCGGGAGTGCTCCGGTAGCACAGGCTCGAAGGTACGTTGTGCCCACCTCGGCTAGGGAGGCTAACGGAACCGCCGCAAGACTGAGGACCGGAGCCGCGTCACCCGTGAATGCCAGGCCATGGGCGTAACCCGAGGCGATGCCACCCACGCCGCTGAGGGCGGCCGGGGTGTTCGTTTGCCCCATGCTGTTGTCCCCCCAGGCCACCACCATCCCGTCCGCTCGCAGGGCCAGACTGTGGTTGTAGCCCGCCGCCAGGGCCACCACATTGGTCAGGTCCGACGGGAGGTTCAGTTGGCCTGAACCGTTGGCGCCCCAGGCGGCCACACGGCCGTCGGCGCGCAAGGCCAGACTGTGTTGTCCACCCGCAGAAACCAACACCGCATTAGTCAGGTCTGCAGGGACGGTGCACTGTCCCTGGCTGTTGTCACCCCACGCCACCACGGTACCGTCTCCGCGCAAGGCCAGGTTGTGGGCATAGCCAGCGGCGATGGCGCTCACGTCTTCCAGCCTCGCAGGCACATTCACCTGTCCGCTATCGTTCCATCCCCAAGCCACCACGGCCCCGTCTTTGCGCAACACCAAGCTATGGTGGGCACCCCCCGCTACGGCCACGGCGTTGGTGAGGTCGGCTGGAACGTTAAGTTGACCATACGCGTTGTACCCCCATGCCGCCACGGTGCCATTCCTCCGCAAGGCCAGCGTGTGGTGGGCGCCGCTGGAGAGGGCCACCACGTCCTTGAGGCCCTGGGGTACGGTAGATTGCCGCTCCCAGTTTCCGCCCCAGGCCACCACGGTGCCGTCTTTGCGTAGCGCGGCGCTGTGGGACCATCCCGCAACCACCGAGACGGCGTCCTTCAGGTCCGCGGGCACCGTGGTCTGGCCGAAGTCGTTCAGGCCCCAGGCGGTAACCTTCGTCTCCGCGTAGCACGGAAGCAGGGCAGCTAGGAGGAGGGTCATGACCGGCAGCGCGGCACGGTGGGAGAACCATTCGGCAAGGCGATACGAGCATCCCAAGGAGAAGGGCGAGTAATCCGGCTTGTGGCGATCCATGCGGGGGAAGGTAAGGAGCCCCCGAAAGGGTGTCAACCGCAATGCGGCCGTGCTGGGAACGGCTGTGCTTCGCGCCCCCTCGGTCGTGAAGATCAGCGTGCCCGGTATCCGGCGCGTGGCCGACTGACCAGGGTGTTCAGAGAGGGTCGGATACCGGCGGCAGGCGGTGAGGATGCGGGAAAGCGCGTGGGGTGAAGGCCAGCCACGACCGCCGGCATCACGGCCCGCGCAGCCGAAAGAACTGGGCGGTCGTGCCCGTTCCCACGACCACGGTGTTGAGGTTGCCCAGCGGCGCGACCGCATTTGTGACCGCCGTCCATGACGACGCAGGCAGAGCGGGCGCGGACTCCAGGACGAATTCCGCAAAGCTCGACGGCCAGGACAACCGCAGCCGATCCTCAGGCAGACGCTCGGCAGTCAGCGCAGGCTGGGGAATCTCCGCCCCCTCCAACGTCACGCCGGTGAGGGCAAAATCGACGTAGAGGTTGATTTGGTAAGTATCAAAACCGGTGAGCGAGGGGGTGGCGTAAGTGAAGGTCTGGCCGCCATAGCCCGTGGCGTCCAGTGTCAGCGGGTCCGGGAAGCCGTCGTTATCGTTGAGTAGCGGCATGATCTCGAAGGCGCCCCCCGCCCCGGCGGTGTTGGCGAGCAACTTGGCCGTGAAGGTCTTGAGGTCAAACGACGTTCCATCCACCCGTTTGATGGTCACGGTGGCGCCACCCCCGGTGGTCACCGGACCCGAGGGACCGGCGGTGATTGCCTGGGCGTGCAGGCCGTTGGGCCAGACGACACTTTGGAAGCGCCCGGTGGGCGTGCCCGGCCCGAGGCTGATGCCGGGGTACCAGTACTTGTCGAGGCTGTACGTGAACACGTACCCGCTACACTTAACCGTTTCCGAGGTGTCGCCGGAAGCCACGGGTGTGGCCATTTGCGAAGGGTTGAAGAAGACGGTGGTGGCGGCGCGGATCGGCAGCAGAAATGAGCACAAGACCAGCACCGCCGCAAGGGTGGCCGGAGTGGCGCGAGACGCGAAGGGCAGTTTCACAGGTTCCAAGAAAGGTGGATGGAACACGCAGGCCGCCAAGCGTTGCGCTGGCGTTGCGGAAACGAGCTTGGGGGCAGCGCGCCCATGACAATCTGAGCGTAGACCATAGCACGCTCTTCCGCAGGCACAAGCCAACGGCAGAAAGTGCGCACCGGTCCCGGTGGGTGCGGGCGAACACCTGATCCGGCCAGTGGCAAGCGGGCTGGGAGGCGACCTTCACCCGGAACGTCGCCCTTTCCCGACGTGAGCCGTCTTACCCCCTGACCAAGGCCTCGTAGACGGCGAGGACGTTTTCGGGCGGCACGTCCGGCTGGAAGAGGTGCGCGGGGCCGAGGATGTAGCCGCCGTTTCGTCCCAGGACCTCGCAGTAACGGCGGGCCTCGGCCGCGACTTCATCCGGGCGGCCGTGAGGCAACAACCGCTGCATGTCGAGGCCTCCGTGGAAACTGAGTTGGCCGCCGAACGCCGCTTGCAGCGCTTCCGGCCGCATGCCGGGCCCGGTGGGCTGGATGGGGTCGAGCACGTCGACGCCCAACCGGATGAGGTCAGGGATGAAGCGTCGGATGTCGCCGCAGCTATGGTAGAGCACCCGCCCGCCGAGGTGGTGAATGCGGTCGATCATCTCCTTGAGGTAAGGCGCCACGAAGGTCTGAAACATGGCGGGCGAGATCAGCGGACCGCGCTGGGTGCCCAAGTCGCTGATCAGAAGGTAAAGGTCGATCCTGCCGCCGGTCAGTTCCGCGGCGCGGGTGTAATCTTCCAGGTAGAAATCTGTGAACTTGCGGCAAAGGAAATGGACCCATTCGGGCCGCTCGGCCATGTCGAGGAAGAACTCCTCCCACCCGCGGACCAAGCCCGGGCGCTGCCAGACGTCCGCAAAGCCGTAGCGCAACGCGCGTCCCTCGTGCCGGCGACACTGCCTGGCCAGTTGGGCGCGATCCAGGCAGTCGGGGTGGGGCCAGGCAAACTGCTCCAGCTCGGAGAAGCAGGTTGCAGCCGCCAGGGCACCCTTCACATCTTCGCGCAAAGGACCCCAAGAGGTCGGCCGATACAGGAACCGCTCACCCCAGTAGTTCTGCCAGACGCCGCCGCCCACTTCCTGGTCGGGAGGCGCGGGAACGTCCAAGGCACGCACGTCCACCCCCAAACGGTCCAGCAGGGGGTCAAGCCCGGCGTCTCCCGTGTGCGCGAGGAGACGTTGGAGCGCGGGGGGTTCCGCCCAGAAGTCGCAAGGGGTAAGGTCGGGTGTCTGGTGCAGCAACGCCGCCAGCACCCGTTCGCGTGAGTTCATCGGCATGGCCTGCATCGCCCGACATGGTCAGCGGGATGGGGGCGGCCGTCAATCTCCGGGTCGGAGGCCCAGCCCGATGCCGGCCGGGGCGGGCCGATCCAATTGGCTTGCGAGCCGGCGGTTTGGCGGGCTAGGGTACCAGCATGGCCCGCCTCCCGGGTAAACGCGCACGGTTCACGATCCCGCAAGTGGCATTGTTTGTTCTGGCCACCCTCCTGATCTCGGGCTCGGAAGCTGTCGCCGCCCAACGCGCCCCCACCATCACCAACCTCGCAGGGCTTCGCGAGACACGCCTCGCGCCGGGAGAGCCAAGCCGACCGGTTCGCCTCCAGGCCACCGTGACTTACTCGGACCCGGAGTGGAAGCTCTTGTTCCTGCAAGATGGAACGGGAAGCGGCCACGCGACGGGGCTGTCGCTGCGCCTCGATCTGGGGCCGGGGGACTTGGTGGCGGTGGAAGGCAACGCCACCCCGGCCTCGACGAACAATCCCGTCCTGGAGTTGCGCGCGGAACGCATCCGGCAATTGGGCGACGGCCCTCCCCCAAGCCCCGTCGCGATCACCGGCGGGGCATTGCTATCCGCCCACCATGACGGTCAGACGGTCGAAGTGAAGGGAGAGGTCCGCAGCGTGCTCGAACAGGGACGGTTGCGACTGGATCTCCTCGCCGACGGACGCCGGATCGCGGTTTGGGCCAAGCACCATGAAGCCGCCGACCTGGGCCGTTTGCTCGATGCCAAGGTGACGGTTCAAGGCGTTTGTCACCAAGCCTCGGACGCGAGCGGGCAAGTCAACGCGGCCACGCTCTACGTTGCGAGCCTGGCCTCGGTGCAGGTGGAGCAACCCGGGCCGGCGGACCCCTATGCGCTCCCGCTGACCGCCATTTCGCGAGTTCTGGCCAGCCAGCCGGGGACCGGCGACGGTTCGCGAATCCGCCTCCGCGGCAACGTCATCAGGCAGAGCTTGGAGCAGTCGCTCCAACTCCGGGACGGCACCGGCGAACTCCTGGTTCAGACCATCCAGCCCACGCCGCTGGCAGTCGAGGACGTCGTCGAAGTGATCGGCTTTCCGGCTCGTGTGGCGGGCGGCATGGGCCTGGTGGATGCCCAGTTCAGAGTGGTGCAACGCGCCACGGCCGAAGCCGTTGCCGCCCAGGCGGACCCCTCCCTGCCAACGCTGACCTCGATCAGCGAGGTTCATCGCTTGACGAGGGACCAAGCCCGCCAGCGTTTTCCAGTCAAGCTCACGGCGGTGGCCACGTACGCCAACCTGCCCCGCCGACAACTGTTGGTGCAGGAGGGCGACGAGGCCATTTATGTGGAGTTGGGCACCCAGGACGTAAACGTGCGCAAGGGGCAGCGACTGCGGATCACGGGGGTAACCACCCCCGGCGGAGTGTTGACCATGCTCACCCCCACTGCCATCGAGGTGCTGGCGGAGAACGCCTTGCTGCCGGCCGCGGTGCCGATGAGTTACCAGCAGGGAATGACCGGCGACTACGATTGCCGCTACGTGCGGGTGAAGGGAACGGTGCAGTCGGTGCTTTACGAGGAAGGGTTGCTCAATCTGGATCTGGCCGCCACCGATGGACGCTTCTACGCGACGGTGCCGGTGGCGACGAATAATCCGCTCTGCACCAATCTGGTGAACTGCATCGTCGAAGTCGAGGGGGTGTGCATCCTGAACATCAACGAGCTGGGCCTGCCCAAGGACATCGAGCTGGCGATCGATGGGGAGCAGGACATCCACGTTCAGGAACGCGCCCCCGGCGATGCCTACGCGATCCCCACCCAGCGCATCGGGGATGTGTTGCGTTTCATTCCCTCGAGCATGGCGAGCCGGCGCCTGAAAGTCCAGGGCACGGTCACCCTTCGCCGGCCAGGGCGGGAGCTCTACCTGCAGGACGAGAGCGGTGCCATCCGGGCCCTGACTACGTTGACCAATCTGCCCGACGTGGGCGACGAAGTCGAACTCCTCGGCTACCGTGTCCAGGGGGAAGTCGTGGCCGAGCTGCAGCACGCCGAATTCCGGCCGGTACGCCGGGCGCAACCGGTGACGCCACTGCCCCTCGAACCGGAGGCGGCCTTGTCGGCGACCAACCACGGCATGCTGGTGCAAATGGAAGCCCGACTTGCGGAAAACGCCCCCGCCGGGCCGGCACCGGAGTTGGTCATGCAGTCCGACCAAGGCGTCTTCATCGCCGCCATCGAGGAAGGTCCCCCGGGCCTAGTCGGTCCAGGCTGGCAGGCCGGGACGCAATTGCGGCTGACCGGCGTCTGCTACCTGCAAGCGGATGAGACCCGCAACCCGCGCTCGTTCCGATTACTGGTGCGCTCGCCCGCCGACGTCCAGGTTCTGCAGCGGCCCTCCTGGTTCACCCCCCGGCGGGTCCTGGGCTTGTCCATCATCCCCGTGCTGGCCGCATTGCTGTCCTTGGGTTGGATTCAGGCGCTGCGGCGCGTGGTGGCGCGGCAGACCGACTTGATCCGCCAGCAACTCATGTCCGAGACGGCGGCCCAGCAACGGCTGGCGCTGGTGTGGGAGACTTCCGCCGACGGAATGCGATTGACCGACGCCACCGGCGTTGCGGTGCGCGTAAACGCCGCGTATTGCCGGCTGATGCGTTTGCCCCGAGAAGCACTCGAAGGGCAAGCCTTCACGGTGGCTTACGGAACGGAGCCGCCCGCGGCCGCGCTGGCCCGTTTTCGCGAGGAGTTCGACCGCCGCCGGCCAGCCCCGCGCCAGGAAGTGGAGGCGGTCCTGAGCGATGGGGCGAAGGTGTGGTTCGAGCTGACCAACGTGTTTTTGGAACACCCCGGCTCAGCCCCCTTGCTGTTGTCGCAGTTTCGCGACATCACCGAGCGCAAACAGGCCGAAGCCGAACGGGAGAAGCTGCAGGATCAGTTGCTCCAAGCCCGCAAGACCGAATCGATCGGCCGGCTGGCCGGCGGGGTGGCGCACGACTTCAACAACATGCTGCAGGTCATTTTGGGGAACGCGATGCTCGCCTTGGAGGAAGACGCCACGCCGGAGTCGGTGCGGGAATCGCTGCAACAGATCCACTCCTCCGCCCAGCGCTCGGCCGACCTCACCCGTCAACTGCTGGCGTTCGCCCGCCGGCAGGCAGCCAACCCGAAGGTCCTCGATCTGAACGGGACGGTGGCCGGGACGCTCGGGATGCTCCGCCGGCTGATCGGCGAGCATATCCACCTCGCCTTCACCCCGGGCGCGGAGCTCTGGCCGGTGAAGATCGATCCCGCGCAGTTGGATCAAATCCTCGTCAACCTCACCGTGAATGCCCGCGACGCCATCGAGGGCGCCGGCCGCATCAGTCTCGGCACGGCCAACACGGTGGTGAACGGCACGTTGGCGCGCACGGAACTCGACTGCGCGCCGGGCGACTACGTGGTGTTGAGCATTGCCGACACCGGCCACGGCATCGATGCGGAAACCCGCCAGCACCTATTTGAACCCTTCTACACCACCAAGGAGCAGGGCAAGGGCACCGGCCTGGGGCTGGCGACGGTGTTCGGCATCGTGCGCCAGAATCGCGGGGCGGTCAGCGTCCGGAGCGAACCGGACCGGGGCGCGACGTTCCAGATCTACCTGCCCCGCGTCCAAGCGCCGGTGGCGGACACCGAAGCCCCGAAGCCGCGAGCACCCAGCCGCGGCGAGGAGACGATCCTGCTCGTCGAGGACGAGGAGCAGGTGCTCCATCTGGGCCGCCGCATCCTGGCGCAGCAGGGCTACACCGTGCTGGACGCCCGGACTCCGGAGGAAGCGATCGCCTTGGTCAGCCGGCACCAGGGTCCCATCCATGTCCTGGTAACCGATGTGGTGATGCCGCACATGAACGGCCGGCAGCTCCGCGACGCCTTGGAACGCCTTCGACCACGGCTTCCCACCCTCTTCATCTCGGGCTACACCGCGGACATTGTCGCCCATCATGGCGTGCTGGACGATGGCGTGCACCTGCTCCAGAAACCCTTTACCGCCGAGACGCTGACGGCGAAGATTCGAGAGGTGCTGGGCGGACACGATCGCCGGGGGTGAGCGGGCAACGTATGCCGCCGCCGGCCAGGGAGGCAGGTCCGTACTCCCAGCACTTGTCGTCAGCCGTGCGATTGAAGTAGCTTCGCGGCGCGAGCGTCCTGTCTTGGGCCTCGCCGCCTGACCCTGGCATGAAATAATGACTGCACTTTCTTTCGCCGCTTTCCGCCACCGCCGTCAACCCGCGCTGCTGGCGCTGCTCGCCTGGCTTCCGCTCACGACGCTCGCGAAGGAACCCGAACCGGTCTGGCTCGACCAGCTTTCCTACGGGCTCATTGCCGATCCTCACGGCCCGCCGAAGCGAGCCCTCTCGTTCAACTTTGAGCCGATCCGCGTGGACGGCCGCGAGCGCGCCCACGGACTGGGGTTGCACGCGCCCTCCACGCTCACCCTCCCGCTTGCGGGCTGCGCCAAGCGCTTCCAAGCCGAGGTGGGCCTGGACGCTGTGGTGGCGAGATACCGCCGGCCCGTGGACCGGAGCGACCTCAAGGCGGCCCAGAAGTACGTCTATGCCGGCTCCACCAACCTGGCTGACTTCTCCCAAGGCGGCACGGTGGTCTTTCGGGTCTTTGTCGACGGCCAGGAGCGCTTCAACAGCGGCGTCATGACGCTGGAGTCGGGCGGACGCAAAGTGGATCTCGATGTGAGTGGGGCAAAGAGCCTCCGGTTGGTGGTGGACCCCACGGAAGACGGCTCGTTTGCCGATTTGGCCGCCTGGGCCGACGCCCAACTGACCGGCAACGCAGAGAAGCTCCGGCAGGTGGTCGTCGTACACTCACCCGAGGCCATTCTCGTCAACCATGCGGGCTTGCTGCCCCAGGCCGCGAAGTACTGTCTCGTCCCACCGGGAGCGGGCTCCCGGTTCACCCTGCACGACGCCAGGACGGGCAAACGCGTCTTCCGTGGCAAGCTGGCGCCCGTGACGGGCGATTGGGGCGACTTTCTCCTGGGCGATTTTACCAGCGTCCGCACCCCAGGCTGGTATGTCATTCGCGCGGGCAAGGCTGAGTCAGGGCCGCTGCGGATTGACCCCGCCGTTCACCAAGAGTGCCTTGCCACCCACCTCTCCTGCTTCCTCCAGCAACGTTGCGGCGATCCCGCGCATGGCTGGGCCAGAGGCTGCCATCTGGACGACGGGCGCCGCCGCGACAACGGCCAGCACCAGGATGTGACGGGCGGCTGGCACGACGCCGGCGACCTTCGCCGCTGGGGTTTCACGATTATCGGCCTCCACGCTTTGACGGACATCGCCACCAGGCTGCCAGCCGGACCGTTCCGCGAACGGATGCTGGCCGAAGCCCGCTGGGGCAACCGCTATTTCCTAGCCATGCAAGAACCCGCCGGCTACGTAATGAACCACATCGGCGGGGACGTCGAGAAGCACGGGGACAACAACCGATTCACCGACAACGCGATTGGGACCGCGGATGACCGGGTCATCGACACCCAACCCGGCGACCCGGTCTGCCAGTTCCTGTTCTGCGCCGCCCAAGCCAGGCTGGCGGCTCTGTGCGCCAGCACGGACCCAGCGTACGCCCAGCGCTGCACCGAAGCCGGGCTGCGCTGCCTGGAGTGGGCCACCAACAACCGCATCGCCGGCGACCCGTACGCGCTCGGCGCCGCCTTGGCCGCATCGGCGGCCTGGCAGCGCCACCAACCCGCCCCCCGCTGGCGCGAGCTGGCGGAGGCCCAACTGACGGCCTTGCTGAACTTGCAGGAGACCCACGACGCGCCGGTCACCGGTTTCTTCTATAGTGACGGCAAACGCACCACCCCCGCCCACCAACTGCACTTGGGCAATTGGCCGATGCACGGGCTGCTGGCCTTTGCGGAGACCTTCACCGATTCTCCCCTCAACGCCGCCGCCCGCGAAGCGTTGACGCAGTACCTCGATGGCTATCTCTTGCGGCTTCAGGCCAGGAATCCTCTTGGCATCGTGCCTTACGCGCTCTACGCCAGCGACCCCGGGGGTGGGCGGCGCATCGGGCGCTGGTACTACCGCTGGTGCTACGTCAATAACCATGACGAGCAATGGTGGAACGGCATCAATCCGCACATCGCCTCCACCGGGGCCGGCTTGGTGCGTGCCGCGAGGGTGCTCGGGCGTTCCGAACTGGCGCGCGTCGGTCAACGCCAGTTGGACTTCATCTACGGAGCCAACCCCTTCAACGCCAGCATGGTCACCGGCATCGGCCGCCACCAACCGGCTATCTTCAAGACCAGCGAGTTCAAGCCGCCCGTGCCGGAAATCCCCGGCGCGGTCATGGCCGGGATCGGGTCCACGCGGGAAGACGCCCCCGTCCTTCACCCGGGCTGGTGGCAGACCTGCGAGTACTGGACCCCACCGCTGGCCTGGACCATGTGCCTGCTTGAAGAGCTGGAGAACCGCTGAACTGATCCGACACACCTGGGAATCGCGATCGAGCGGGCCGATCCGCTGAGGTCTGACTTCTCGTCTGCGCGCCGCGTCGTGACTCGATCAAGATCGGAATGAGGTGGAGTGTAAAGGAATGCCGAATTGAGGGCCAAGACTGTCGTCAACCCTGACATCGCCATAAGAGCCATCCAAGGCGTTGCGCCTGAACCTGCTACTGCCAGCGCAGCCTCCAGATCACCCGGCACCGCTGTCGGGGATGCTTACACTCCAGCGAAACACCCCTAGAACCAAGATGTCTGATTAGCTTCTCAGAAAATCCTCTAATCACCTTCACACTTAATCGGTTCCATCGATCAGGAACCGCCGGAGTGGTGAGGCAGGCCGGTTGGCAACGTTGATGCTCACTTAATGCGAACAAACGAGCGCAACACCACGCAAACAAACCATGAGAAAGTCTTCAAGCACAGCGGCAGCCCTGTTCCTTGGCTGCACCGTCACTGCCGTGAGCGGGATGGCGTCACCCGTCCAGTGGGCCGGCAACGGACACTGGTATGAAGCATTCTATGCTCCGGGCATCAGTTGGACAGACGCCCAAGCCGCCGTCACCGGTGGGGGTTACCTTGCCACCCTGACCTCGGCCGAGGAAGACGCCTTTGTCAGGGACTTGCTCGCAGCGAGCCAATTTCCGTTGGAGGAAGTATGGGCTGGTGGATTCCAGCCTGCCGGGGAGTTGGTCGCGACCGCGAACTGGACTTGGGTCAACGACGAAGGACCGTTTCCCGGATACAATGGTGACCCGTCTGGTTACGCAAACTGGACCTCAAGCGAGCCAAACGACAACTACGGGCCAGGCTCCGAGCAATACTTGGGCATCTACTGGTCCGGCAATCGGTGGAATGATGAAGGAGCCTTGGGCAACATCACGGGTTATGTCGTCGAGTACAACCGAACGCCCGATGCCGGTTCCACCTTGTCGTTGTTGGGCTTGGGCATGATCGGCATGGCCGCGCTGCGCCGCCGCCTAAGCTAACTCGTTTCCCACCTCACGTCATGTTTCACCAGAGGGTCGCGCGGGGCGCGACCCTCGTCGTTTGAGTGCGCCTTCAAGGCGGTGGGGTCGCCATTACGGCGCTTGGCCGGGGGCATCGATCCGGGTAACGTCGGCGTGTGACCGATTCAGATCATGCCGCCGCAGCGGACGGAACCGCGAACCATCCGCCGGCACCGCGGGTGCGTTGGTGGCCTGCCGTGGCCATTGTCCTCCTCGGTGCCTTGGCCATCGGGGTTGTCTGGCTGGTGGGCGATTCGAACCACCAGCAACGCAACCTCCGCTGCCTGGCAGCCGGCTTCCTGACCTGTGCGGCACTGTTCGGTTGGGCGACCACTCTCTCGCGTTTCCCCAAGCGCTGGCGCCGGGCCATCGCCTGGGGTGGGGTGCTCGTCGTGGGGATCGGAGCCCTGCTCTTTCGCATCCGAGGCGTCACGGGAGATTTGATACCCATTCTCGAACCGCGCTGGGCCCGCCACCCGGGCTCGGTTGAGGCACCCCCTGCCCTCTCAAGGGTTGCGCCTGAAGGCACCAACGGCGCACTCGGCCTTGCCGCCGGCCCGGGATATCCGGGTTTCCTCGGGGCCAAACGCGACGGAACGGTCCCCCCGCTGCCCCTCGCTCGCGATTGGTCGCGCCAGCCGCCCAAACAGCTCTGGCGGCAGCCTTTGGGGCTGGCTTGGTCGGGCTTTGCCATCCAAGGGCGCTACGTCATCACCCAGGAGCAGGTGGGTGAGACCGAAGCGGTCACCGCGCTGGACCTCCATACCGGAAAACCGCTCTGGCAGAACCGCCAACCGGGTCACTTCACGTCGGTCCTCGCCGGAGAGGGACCCCGCGCCACCCCCAGCATCGCGGATGGCCGGGTATTCGCGATGGGCGCGTTGGGCCGGCTCTCCTGCCTGGAACTGGCCACCGGCAAACTGCTTTGGAGCCGCGACCTCATGACCGAGCACGGCGCCAAGCCCCCCGAGTGGGGCATCAGCGTCTCACCCCTGGTCACGGAGGGTATGGTGATCGTCAGCGTCGGTGGAGGGCCGGGTAAATCGCTCGTCGCCTATCGGACGGAAGATGGAGCGCCGGTTTGGGCCGGAGGAAACGATGGGTTGGGCTACAGTTCTCCCCGTCTGGCCGAGTTGGACGGAGCCCGGCAAGTGCTCATCTTCAACGACCATAGCGTCGCCGGTCACGATCCCCGGACGGGAGTGCTCTGGTGGCAGTACCCCTGGCCGGCCGGCCACCCGCATGTCGCCGTGCCCGCGGTAGTAACCACCAACTCAATCCTCGGCAGCAGCGGCTACGGGTATGGCTGCGAACTCCTTCAGATCGCACGCAACGCCCAAGGCGAATGGCAGGCCCGAAGGCTCTGGCGCTCCAACCGCCTGAAAGCCAAATTCGCCAATCCCCTGATCAAAGACGGCTTCATCTACGGCTTGGACGACGGCATCTTCACCTGCCTCGACCCGGCCAACGGGCAAGCGCGTTGGAAGGACGGACGCTACGGCCATGGCCAGCACATCCTCGCAGGGGATTTGTTGCTCCTGATGGCGGAGACCGGCGAATTGGTATTGCTCGAGCCCAAACCGGACGCGCTGCACGAACTGTCTCGCGTCCCGGTCTTCGACCATAAGACGTGGAATCCTCCCGCCATGGCTGGTCCCTATGTGCTGGTGCGCAACGACCTGGAGGCCGCTTGTTTCCTGCTGCCAATGAGCGATGAGGCGGCCAAATAACGCCGACCTCGCCCCTCTGTTTGGATTGCGCCCCCCCTCGCCCGGGCTTTGCAGCAGTGAAACCCAGGCGAGCCCGCAGAGACGTTTCCGCTGGGCAGAAGCGACGGCAAGTGCTACTAGAGGGCCATGAAATCCATACAAACGAGGCATGCGGTTTGGGTGGCGGTGGCGGGCGTGTGCCTGGCCACGTCCGGGGTGGCACGGAGTTCTGACGAACCGGTGGCGGCTCCAGGCGCTACCCTGCAGAAGCTGGCGGACGGTTTCGCCTTCACCGAGGGCCCCACCTGCGACGCCCAAGGCAACGTCTTCTTCACTGACCAACCCAACGACCAGATTCTCAAGTGGAGCCTCGATGGCAAACTCAGCACTTTCCTGAAGCCCGCCGGACGGGCCAACGGGATGCATTTCGACGCCAAGGGGAACCTGCTGGCTTGCGCAGATGAGCAGAACCAGCTCTGGTCGATCGATCCCGCCGGCAACCACACGGTGTTGCTCAAGAACTTCGAGGAGAAGCTCTTCAACGGTCCCAATGACCTCTGGGTGGCTCCCAACGGCGCCATCTTTTTCACCGACCCCTTTTACAAGCGTCCCTACTGGAAGGGCCGGGGGGACATCGAGCAGGGCGGCCAGCATGTCTACTACCTGCCGTCCGACCGCAGCAAAGCGGTGCGGGTGATCCATGACTTGAAGCAGCCCAACGGCATCACGGGCACGCCGGATGGGAAGAAGCTCTATGTCGCGGACATCGGCGACAGCAAGACCTACTCCTACGACATCCAACCCGACGGCGCGCTGACCAACCGCCAGCTCTTCTGCCCGCTCGGGTCAGACGGTGTAACCATCGACGCGGAGGGAAACCTGTATCTCACCGGGAAAGGCGTCACGGTATTCAATCCCGCCGGCAAGCAGATCGACCATATCGAGGTGCCCGGCGGATGGACGGCGAACGTCTGCTTTGGCGGCAAGGACCACCAGACCCTGTTCATCACCTCGAGCAAGAGCTTCTACAGCCTGCGCCTCCGGGTGAAGGGAGCGAACCCGTTCAAGTGACCGGGTCCGCGCCTGTGAAATGGAGCCCACCGGCCCATCGCGTCAGCCTCAGCCGGGCTTTGCGGTTGAAGGATGGGCGGGCAGGGGACTAGGGTGGGCGGCAGTTGAGCATGAGCGTGCCGCCAACCAACCCTGACGCGAGCGGAGGTCCGGCCGGCCAAGCCGCGCGCCGGCCGCGTTCCCGCGCCCGTCAGTGGCTGGCCCGGACCTGGCCCTGGCTGCTGGCGGTCACTTGTCTGGCCCTGTTGGCGGGAGCGAGCTACAGCTTCTACCTCTGGCGGGGCTGGCGCTACGGGAGCCAGCCGCTGCCGGAGCCCCGGTTTGCCACACCCGAAGGGTTCGGCCAGACGCCCCTGCGGGCCGATCCGAAGAGCAATTACTGGCACTGGGTCCGCCAGGTCCCGACCCAGCTCAACCCCCAGAGCACCAGTGCCCGCATCTTTCTCCAGACCGTCAACGAGTGGTGTCAGTACGGCATGGTGGACCAGACGAACCGGGTGGCGCTACGCGAGTGGTTGCGGGGTTTTCCCGGCCTGCACGACGCCTATGAGGGCGCGTGCGCCAGCAGCATAGCTGTGGCCCAGTTGCCGGGCGGAGACTCCACACCCCTGCCCTTGCGACAAGAGCGTTTGCTGCGCGGGTATTCCCTTTGGCTGGCGCTGGAGGCGGAACAGGATGGACGCACGGCGGAGGCCTTCGCCTGCCTGGTCAAGGCATGGAGGCTGGCCGGCTTGGGGGAACTGAGCGTCAATCCTTACACCGTCCGGAGCTGGCGCTTCGAGCGGTGTTGGCGGCGGCTGGCACTCAACGCCCCCGCCATCCCTCGGGACGCCGCCCAGGTCTGGCTGGCCGAACTCGACGAGATCGACCGTCAACTGGCCGCCTTTGCCCCCATCTACGAGACCACGCTCTCACGGAACTGGATGTCGCTGCAGACCCAGATTCGCCGGGGTCCCCGGTGGGACGAGGTTGGCCGGCTGTTCAACCGGGCGATCGGGCAGATCGGGTCGGAGGTGAAGATGGCCATTCCGATCACCGCCGAGCGCTTCATGGGAATGAACGCCGCGTATGGTTGGCGGCCGGAGGGCTTTCGCTACCTGGTGATGCCGTGGAAAACGCTGCTGAAAGCCCTGCAGCATGCCAGCGCGCGGCGGGAGGATTTCGACCAGATGCTGGCGACCGTGGCGGGCGAGGCCCGCTTCGGTCTGACCGAGGACGATCCCACGCCGGCGATCAAGCGGCTTGATGAGCTCCGCGCCACCCCCTCGGACCGTCGAGCCTGGCATGACCGCCCGGCGATCTGGCGGTGCCTGGGAGGTTTGCCCGCCGTGCAGATGCTCTGGGACAAGGTCCTCGCCTGGCGCCTGGACCTGCACTCCTGCCGGGTGGTGTTGGCGCTGCGGTTGTATCGTGACGAGCACGGTTCCTGGCCGGCGGGCCTGGATGAGTTGATGCCCCGTCAACTCCCCACTCCCCTCCCTGTTCCCATCCGAACCCAACTGGCGGACTATCGCACCCAGGATGCCGCCTGGGGAATATGGCGTCCGAAAACCGAAAGAAAGGAAGGCGAGGCAGGCGACGTGCGGCTGCCTGAACTCGCCCGGCAATGGTCCGGCTTTATCGACCGGGTTGCGCCACCGGCTCCGTTCGTCCAAACAGCATGGCTGCACTCTGGCGAAGCCGCGCAGCACCGCCTGACCTGGGAGGGGCTGGTCGCCGCCAACCATCTCCGGCCGGATGGCACCATCAACCCCAACCTGCTGCGCCGTTACGGGTTGCGCACCGTGGATAACACCCCCTCGCTGGTAACGCGGGCCGCCGCCTTGGCGCAGGCGTTCGCCGGCCCCCGCCCCCCGTTGCCGGAGGTTCCGGCTGAAGGG
>CAYYMW010000055.1:0-21815 GCA_964472515.1 uncultured Verrucomicrobiota bacterium
GAGCCAGCGCCCGGGCACGCGCTTGGACGGCGGCGCCGGCCAATTCCGCCGGTGGCAGGCAGCAGCCAAGGTAGTTCACGCGCCAGCCCTGGCAGCCCGCCGCCGCCGCCACAATCATGGCACCCAACTCGTGGATTTGGCCCGTGGGGGTGCCTACCGTTAGCCAGGGAGCGGTTTCGGAGGCCGGGTACGGCCGGGTAGCGTTGAACAGGAAGGCTTTCAGAACGGCGCTGGCAAAATGCTCGTGCGCGGCCGTGAGTTCCCCTTGCTGCCAGAGGTCACCGATCGCCTGAGTCAGTGGTGCCACCACCCGCTGAAGCATGCCCCGCCCGCCCAATTCGAGGTTGGCGCGCGTCAGGATCTCCTCGAAGGCGCGGGTGTCCCATTGACGGATGGCCCCCAAGGCCTGATGAACGAAGTCGAACTTGCCCTCGAGGGCGTTGGGAGAGGGGGAAGCGCCGCCCAGTCCGCCGTGGTCCCGGTGCAAGAGGGTGAGCAGATCGTCTTCAGAGAGTTTGGCGACGCTGCCGATGGCGTGGCCGGCCAAGGTAACCTGGCGCAGCAAGCCCAAACGCTCGACCTCGGCCTCGGAGTAGAAGCGTCGATTCGATTCGGTGCGTGACGGTTCCACCGCGCCGTAGCGTCGCTCCCAGATGCGGATGACGTGGGGGCTAAGACCGGTGCGTTTGGCGGCGGCACCAATCGAAAGCATTAACTCTGACATAGGCTATGCTAATTTATAGACAGCCGATTTACAGTAAGCAAGATGATCGACCCATTATTACGATGTAAGTAGTTGGTATACAACGCACTAAAACGTTCAAAATATTTTGAGACTAATTCTCAAGTTTCTTTAGACAACGGCTTGACAAGTAACGCGGCGTATGGAATATATTAGCCGTCATTGAGACAATGAACTTGAAAGTGGACCGCATGAAAATGATCGCCGCCTCCCGTTCGCTTCGTGTTGCGCCCCGCCTGCATGGTCGCGCCACCCTTCCCGGCTGGAAGCCCAAGAAATCGGCCACCCCCTCCAGGAGCCGTACCACCAAGCAACTGGCTGAGCCCAAGTTGCCGTCGCCCGCCATGAAAGCGGACGACGCTACCGGAGTGAGCGATTTCAACCGTTCGTTGTGGTCCTCGGATGTGGACGCCTCGCTCCATCTCTACATGCGGGAGGTGGGCCAGGTGGGGCTGTTGACCGTGGCTCAGGAGAACGCGCTGGCGGCCCGCATCAAGAAGGGGGATGCCGCGGCCCGCGAGCACATGATCCGCGCGAATCTCCGCTTAGTGGTGAAGATCGCCCGTGAATACGAGAATTTGGGGCTGCCGCTGCTGGACCTGATCAACGAGGGCAACATCGGTTTGATGAAGGCGGTGGAGCGGTTTGACCCGGCCAAGGGAGGCAAGCTGTCCACGTATGCGTCGTGGTGGATCAAGCAGTCGATTCGCCGGGCCATCGCGAACCAAGCGAAAACGATCCGCCTGCCCGTGCACGCCATGGACAAGCTGAGCAAGGCTTACCGGTTGACCAACAGCATGCGGGGCGAGACGGGCCGCGAGCCCACGGGCGAGGAAGTGGCAGAAGCGCTGGGGGTGACCTCGGACCGGCTCAACGAGATTCGCGTGGCGGCCTTGCGTCCCGCCTCGCTGGACGCGCCCTTGGGCGATGAGGACAGCAACGTGCTGGCGGAGATTGTGCGCGACGAGAACGCCCAGACGCCCTACGAGGCGCTGGAGGAGAAGACGCTCACGGGGATGCTCCGGGAGCTGGTGGCCAAGCTGCCCACCCGCGAGCGGACCATCCTGAAGTTCCGGTTTGGCCTGGATGGCACCAATGAGCGTACCCTCGAGGAAATCGGAGCGCGTTTTGGGGTGACCCGCGAGCGCATCCGCCAACTCCAGAATGGAGCGCTGGAACGCCTGCGCGAGATGATCGAGGATCAGAACGCGATCCCGGCGGCGGCCTGATGACGGTGCAGCCGCGACGGTTTGGATAGTAGGTAGGTTGGTATACTGGTGAGCCCAGCCCCGGGTGGGGTTGGGCTCGCTTGGTTTTCCGGGGAAGCGAGCCGGATGCGTGCTCCGCCCCAATTCCTGGCGAGACCACAAAGGCGACCTGGATGCAGGCCGCCCTTGGCGGAAGATAAACTGGATTGAGGGAGGGCCTACTTCAGGTCCTGCATGGTCTTCACGGGGATGTCCTTGACCGCGGCGGCCTTCAGGGCGGGCAGCTTGGAGGTGTCGAACTTGTAGCCCTCGGCCCCGGCCAGCGGCCAGAGGGTCGCGGACAGGCACATGACGGTGGCTTGGAAGCCTTGCACGGTGGCACCAAGGCTGCCGGTGTGGGCGGAGTTGAAGCCCTCGTTCTCGATCACGAACGGCCCGTTGTACTTCAACTGCATGAGGGTTTCGAGGAAGCCCCGCCAATCCATGCTATCGTAACCGCCGAAGCCCGGCAGCATGGGGTCATAGTGGTGGCGGTCCCAGTCGTGCGCGGGAATGGGGACGCCCGCCTTCTTGGCGAGCTTGGGATCGACTGTCTGCATGGGGAAGAGGCCGCCCCAGAACAACCGGGCTTGAGACTTATGGTTGCGGGAACCTTTGACGTGGATGCGGTGGACGCGCGCCGGGTCCGCGAGCTTGATCACCTCGATGGGATCAATGTTCTGCCAGATGTCGTGGGAGGGATCGTAGGTCTCGCCGTGAGCCTTGCTCGGGATCAGCGCGTACATCAGCTTTCGAGCGGCGAGCGTGCCGGGGAGATTGTTGTAAGTGAATGGCCAGGAGGCCGGGCACCAGCCCTCCATCGGGCAGTTCTCGTAGATCACCGTGACGCCCAGGTCTTCGGCGTACTTGACGATCGGTTTGAAGACCCGGGCGTACTCCTCGAGGTTCTTCTCAAAGCCGCGATCCTGCACGCCCAGTTCGTGGTTGTAGCCGACGAAGGTGCCCACCTTGACGTCGTTCTTGTCGCCGCCGCAGAGGTGGGCGATGCGGATGAGCTTGAGGAGGTGATTCTGGTTGAGGAGGCGTTGCGCGGGATCGCCCCCGATGAGGTTCTCATAGGCGCCGACGGAGAATCGCAGTCCCTCCTGGCTGAAGCGGGCGAGCAGGCGCTTGGCCTGCTCCGGGCCGAAGGTCTCGTAGTCCAGGTGCGTGGCCACATGGTCCGCGCGGGTGCCGTCACGGCGGAAGACGCACAGTTCCATGCCTTGGGCGCCAACGGCCTTGGTCTTATCGAACACCTGATCGAGCGTCAGCCCTTTGAACGCCGATGTCATGAGCCAGATGGGATTGTTCATGGTAAGTATTCCTCGAGTGATCGCGTGTCGTTAGAGATTACCTGGCAGCCGGAGCGGCCATGGGAAAGGCGCAGGCACCTACCCGCCACCCTGACGATCCCATCGCTGCCGTGTGGGTTGCCGATGTCCGAGCGTAACCGAGGCTGCCTACCGTGGGAAAGCAAAACCGCTCCAACCGAAGCGTAGGCAGCGTTGAGCTGTCAACCAGGACGCAACCGGCGGCGCGCTGGCCCGCGAACCGCGGCTTTGCCTTGATCGTCCGCCCGGCGGATGTCATTCTGGGCTCGCCAGCACGCCCAACGCCAACGTGGGACTGGCAAACTGAGCACGTGGAACCATCACCGGCCAACCGCAACGGCAACGCGCAACCGCTCCCCCCGGTGCTCAAGGCACCCACCGTGTTGACCACTCAGGTCCTGCCCACCGAGCCAGCCGCCTCCGGGCCGCCGGTGCATCCCCTCTCGGCCGTCGTACTGGCCGCCGTCGACGGCCTTTGGGGCTTGGCGGATTGGGCGGTGGTGGACTGGGTCATCACGATCCCGCTGAGTTTCGTCTCCGTCGCCGTACCCACCTTTTGCGTCCAGAAGTTCCTGAGGAAGGACACGACCGGGCGGGCGGTGGCCGTAGCCCTGGTGCTTGGGGTGTTGGCGGCGGTCCCCACCCCGATCACGGGCACGCCGATCGGCTTGGCCATCCTGGGTTGGGCCGGGATCAACCGTTTCCGGGGCAAGGACCGCGGTTAGGGTGGCGACGCGACTTGGGGGCGTGCGGCTGGCTGGCACCAGGGAGTCCCCTCCCCCACCCAGAGCCCGGCGAGGAGAGCCGGCGAGAGCGAGACGGTTGGTTGACGATGCTGGACAATTCCTCGTGGCTTCCGTTGGGCATCCCGGTATAGTGCGGCCATGAAGCAGGGTCGATACGGGCGCTTCGCCCGCGTCCGGATTGCTCCCGACGAGGCCGCCATGAGCCGGGCGGCAGCCGAGCACATCGTCCAGACTTTGCGTGGACGCCCGGAGGCGCTTTTGTGTCTGGCCACCGGCGGCTCCCCGGCGCTGACGTACGATTTGCTGGCCGCCCAAGGGCGGTCGGAGCCCGGCTTGTTCAAGTGCGCGCGGCTGCTCAAGTTGGACGAATGGGGGGGGCTGCCAGCCACACACCCCGCGACCTGTGAGCACTATCTCCAGCAGCGGCTCGTCCAACCCTTGGGGATCGCGCCGGAACGCTTCTTCGGCTGGACCTGTCAAACCCCTGATCCGGCGTTGGAGTGCGCCCGCATCAGCGACTGGCTGGCACGGCAGGGGCCAATTGACCTGAACATCCTGGGTTTGGGAACGAATGGTCACTTGGGCTTCAACGAGCCGGCCGACAGTATGACCTTGGAGCCGCACCGGGCGGCGCTCTCCCCCGCCTCGATGGGCCATGCCATGCTCGGGGCGGCCAAGGGGACAGTCGATTTCGGTTTCACGCTGGGCATGGGGGACATCATGCATTCACGGGAGATTCTGTTGATCGTCAACGGCCCGCATAAGGCGGAGCCGCTGCGCCGGATGCTTTGTGACGGCGTCACCCCCCGGTTTCCGGGTTCGTTGCTCTGCCTGCATCCTCGGCTTACGGTGTACTGCGATGCAGCCGCGGCGCGGCTGCTGGAGGAGGTCCAACCATGAGCCATCCCAGCGAAGGAGCCATCGGGGTTGACATTGGCGGCACGAAGATCGCGGTCGCCGCCGTGGCATCCAGCGGCGTCATCTTGGCCAGGCGGGTGTTTCCCACGGAAGCCGGGCAGGGTTTTGACCGCGCGGTGGACCGCATCGGAGACGCGATTGAGGAAGCGCTGGCGGAGGCCCCCGACCTGCGGGAGGGGTGCGCCGGGATTGGGATTGGGTGCGCGGGGCCGGTGGATCCGCTACGCGGCCTCATCAACAATCCCTACACGCTTTCGGGCTGGGACCGGTGCGACCTCGTCACTCCGCTTAGCAGCCGGTTCCAGATGCCGGTGCGGCTCGAGAATGACGCGGACGTTGCCGCCGTCGGCGAATGTGCGTTCGGCGCCGGAGTGGGAGCCGACACGGTGGCCATGCTGACCTTCGGTACTGGCGTGGGAGGGGCAGTCATCCTGCACGGAGAAATCTACCGGGGAGCCCAGGGGGAGCACCCGGAACTGGGCCACATGGTGGTGGCGGCGGAAGGACCGGACTGCTATTGCGGCACGCGCGGCTGCCTGGAATCGCTGGCTTCGGGAACTGCCGTGGGCCAGGCGGGGGCCGCCCATGGCTTCAAGCGGGCCTCGGCGGTGTTTCTGGCGGCGGAACGCGGGGACGCGCTGGCCCAACCGTTGGCCGAGCGAGCCCTGCAGGCGGTGGCCACGGCGGCTTGGAACCTGGCTCACAGCTTTTTGCCGGATCGCATCGTGCTGGGGGGCGGCCTGATGGAGGATGCCTTCGAGCCGTTTGCCCGGGCGATCCGGCAGCGATTGGCCCGTGCCACGCAGTTCACGCCGGGCAATGTCAGTATCGTCCACGCCACGATGGAGAATGACGCGGGCCTGGTCGGAGCGGCCAGTTTGATGTTCCGCCGGCCCGCGCACACGGCACTCTAGCGCAGAAACCTCGAACCCACACCCTATGAAGACTGTTCGCGTTGGCATGATCGGTTCCGGATTCGTGTCGGCCATCCACGCCGAGTCGCTGCAACGTTATCCGCACGCGGAGATCGTGGCGGCCTGTTCCCCCACGGCGGCGAACGTGAAGAAGTTCGCCAAGCAGTTTGGCATCCCGAACACCTTCACCGACCACCGTAAATTGCTGGAGCGCGACGACCTCGACATGGTGGTGGTCGGGATTCCCAACGACCTGCATTGCCAGGTCGCGGTGGATGCCGCCGCCGCGGGCAAGCACATCGTGATGGAGAAGCCGCTCTGTCTCAACCTGGCCGAAGCGGATCGGATGATCGCGGCGTGCCGCAAGGCCAACGTGAAGCTCATGTACGCCGAGGAGCTTTGTTTCACCCCCAAATACGTAAGGCTCAAGAAGCTCCTCGACAGCGGCGCGCTGGGCGAACCCACCCTGGTCAAGCAATCCGAGAAGCACGACGGTCCCCATGCGCCACACTTCTGGGATGTGAACCGCTCCGGTGGCGGCGTCACCATGGACATGGGCTGCCATGCGGTCGAGTTCTTCCGGTGGATGCTGGGCCGGCCACCGATCAAATCGGTTTACGCGCAGATGAGCACGCAGGTCCACACCGACAAGACGAAGGGCGAGGATAATGCGATTATCATCGTCGAGTTCGAGAACGGGGTCATTGGGTTGGCAGAGGAAAGCTGGACCAAGCCGGGGGGCATGGATGACCGCGCGGAAGTCCATGGGTCGAAGGGGGTGGCCTACGCGGATTTGCTCCACGGCAACGCCCTCACGGCCTACAGTGCCGGGGGCTATGACTATGCGGTCGAGAAGGGTGGCTCGACCAAAGGGTGGAGTTTCCCGATCTACGAGGAGGCCTACAACTACGGTTTCCACGGGGAGATGGCGCATTTTGTGGATTGCGTGCGTTTGGACCTGAAGCCCGAGGTGACTGGCGACGATGCCCGTGTCGTATTGGAGGTCCTCTTTGCCGCCTACGAGTCTGCGCGCACTGGCAGGAAGGTCAAACTGCCGTTCAAGACGAAGGCTGCCAAGCCGATTGATCTCTGGCTGAAAGGCTGACCGGCAGGTTTGTCCACCCACGCAACCCTCTACCATCGCACCGCATGAAACTGACCTCTCCCTCCGGCGCCCGCCGCTTCAACCGCCGCTCCTTCCTGGGGACTGGCGCGGCCACCACCGGCTTCCTGTTGCTCCCGAGCCACGTGCTGGGTTTGCACGGAGCCACCTCTCCCAACGAGAAACTCAACATCGCCGGCATTGGCATCGGCGGCCAGGGCGGGGCGGATCTTCAGGAGATGGAGTCGGAGAACATCGTGGCCCTCTGCGACGTGGATTGGGCGCACGCTGACCACACTTTCAAGCGCTACCCCAAGGCCACACGGCACAAGGATTTCCGCGTCATGCTGGAGAAGGAGAAGAGCATTGACGCGGTGGTGGTCGGCACGCCGGATCACAACCACTGCATCGCCTCGATGGCCGGGTTGCGCGCCGGGAAGCACGTCTATTGCGAGAAACCGCTGACTCGAACTGTCAAAGAGGCTCGCGCCGTCGCGGACCTGGCCCGCAAATACCCCAAGCTTGCCACCCAGATGGGCAACCAGGGGATGGCGTTCGAGGGCAATCGCCTGATGAAGGAGTGGATCTGGAGCGGGGCCATCGGGCCGGTTCGGGAGGTCCATGTTTGGAGCGATCGTCCGACGCATCGGGGCAAGATGCCTCTCTGGTGGCCGCAGGCGGTGGAACGTCCCACCGACACCCCGGCCGTGCCGGCGACGCTCGACTGGGAGCTCTGGCTCGGCCCCGCGCCCTATCGGCCTTACCACCCTGCGTACGTGCCTTTCAAGTGGCGGGGCTGGTGGGATTTCGGCTCCGGCGGCCTAGGCGACATGGGCATTCACAACCTGGCCCCCGTGTTCTCCACCCTCAAGCTCGGGGCTCCCACCAGCGTCCATGCCAGTTCCACCCCGCTGTTCAAGGAAACGGTGCCGCTGGCCGCCGTGGTTCACTACGAGTTTCCCGCGCGCGGAGACATGCCATCGGTCAGACTGCACTGGTACGACGGCGGCCTGTTGCCGGAGCGGCCGGAGGAGTTGGAAGCGGACCGCGACCTTGATCCCGAGGACGGCATCATCTTTGTCGGTGACAAGGGCAAGATCCTGGTCGAGGGCTGGGGCGGCGAACGCCCGCGGCTGATCCCCGAGAGCCGGAACAAGGAGTTCAAGCAACCGCCGAAGACGCTTCCGCGCTCCATCGGTCACTATTTGGAGTTCATCAAGGCCTGCAAAGAAGGGACGCCGACCGAGTCGCACTTTGGCTTCTCGGGGCCGTTGACCGAGGCCGTGCTGTTGGGCAGCGTGGCGATCCGCCTGGGGGGGCAGAAACTGCTATGGGACCCGATGGCTTTTAAGGTCACCAACAACGAAGACGCGAACCAACTGCTGCACTACCCGTATCGCGGAAGTTGGACCCTCTGAACCCGGCCCGCTCACCACTCCCCTCGCCCGGCCCGGGCGGCCAGCCCGGGCGCGTTAAATGCGCCGCTCCTTGCTGTACGCCTGGGCGGCGGCGATGAAGCCGCGGAAGAGCGGATGGGGCGCGTTCGGCTTGCTGTGGAACTCGGGATGGTACTGGCAGGCCACGAAGAAGGGATGGTTGGCCAGCTCGATCAATTCGACCAGTTTGCCGTCCGGAGAAGTGCCGCTGAAAATGAAACCCGCCTTCTCGTAGGCCTCGCGGTACTCGTTGTTGAACTCGTAGCGGTGGCGGTGGCGCTCGTGGACGACAAACGCGCCGTAGAGCTTCGCGCCGAGCGAACCCACCTTGAGCTGCACGGGTTGGGCCCCCAGCCGCATGGTGCCGCCCATCTTGGTGACCTTGCGCTGGGCATCGAGCATGGCGATGACCAAGTGGGGCGCCTCGGCATTGAACTCGGCCGAGTGCGCGCCTTCGAGGCGCAGGACATGGCGTCCAAATTCGATGGTGGCGATCTGCATCCCGAGGCAGAGCCCGAGGTAGGGCACGTTGTTTTCGCGGGCGTAACGGGCCGCCAGAATCTTGCCTTCGACCCCGCGCTCGCCAAACCCGCCCGGCACCAGGATGCCGCCGAAGCCCTTGAGAATCTTCTCGGGGGGCGTCTTCTCGAGTTCCTCGGCCTCGATCTTCTCGATGGCCACGCCGCAATCGTTCGCCACGCCGCCGTGGATGATGGCTTCGTAGACCGATTTGTAGGCGTCCTGAAGTTCGATGTACTTGCCGACCACCCCGATGCGGACGCGGTGCTGCGGGGCGATGAGCTTGCGGATGATGTCCTGCCAGTGGCGCATGTCCGCCGCCGGGGTCTGGAGGTGGAGGAGCTTGCAGACCAAATCATCGAGCCGCTCCCGCTGGAGCATCAGGGGCACCTCGTAAATGGTGTGGTCGACATCCTTCTCCTCAATGACGGCCTCGTAGGGGACGTTGCAGAAGAGGGACATCTTCTGGCGCAGTTCCTTGTTGATGGCGCGATCCGAGCGGCAGACCAGGATGTGCGGGGTGATGCCGATTTCACGCAGCTTGGCCACTGACTGCTGGGTCGGCTTGGTCTTCAGCTCGCCGGCGGCCTTGATAAAGGGCACGTAAGTGACGTGGATGAAAATGGCATTGCCGTAGCCGACCTCGAGCACGAACTCCCGGATGGCTTCGAGGAAAGGGAGCCCCTCGATGTCGCCGGTGGTGCCACCGATCTCGGTGATCACCACGTCGCCCTTGGAGAGATCGGCAATCTCGTGAATGCGGTTCTGGATTTCGTCGGTGACGTGGGGAATCACCTGCACGGTCTTGCCGAGGTAATCGCCCCGGCGTTCGCGTTCGAGCACGCGCGCGTAGACCTGGCCGCTGGTCAGGTTGTTCATCCGCGACAGCTTGGTGCTGGTGAAGCGCTCGTAGTGGCCCAGGTCGAGGTCGGTCTCGGCCCCGTCGTCCAGCACGTAGACCTCGCCGTGCTGGTAGGGGCTCATGGTGCCGGGGTCGACGTTGAGGTAGGGGTCGAACTTCTGGAGGGTGACCTTGAGGCCACGGTTCTCCAGCAACGTGCCGAGGGAAGCGGCCGTGAGGCCCTTGCCCAAGGAACTGATCACACCGCCAGTAACGAATACGTACTTCATCGGTCACACCACGTCCGCAGCCGTTAGCGGCCGGGACGATTATCGAGGTTCAGCAACGCTTCCACGCGGGCCACGTCCGCCGGGACATCCACGCCGACACTGTCATAAGCCACCGTGACCACGCCCAAGCGGAAGCCGTTGGCCAGCGCGCGCAGTTGTTCAAGCTTCTCGGCCTGTTCCAGCGCCGCGACCGGCAGCTTCACCAAGCGCAGCAAGGCTTCCCGCCGGTAGCCGTAGATGCCGAGGTGTTTCAGAAATGGAAACGCCGCCAACTGCTCGTCAACCGAACGACTGGCGGCCTCGCGCAAATACGGTATCGTGCGCCGGGAAAAGTATAGGGCCTCGCCCGCGAGGTTGACAACGACTTTCACGACGTTCGGATTGTCATACTCGCGGGGGTCGCGGATGGGGGTGGCGGCCGTCGTTAACTCATGCCGCGCAAGCGCTTCGGCGACCGCGTCGATGACCGATGGATCGATCAACGGCTCGTCGCCCTGGATGTTGACGGCGGCGTCGCAGGCGCAACGCGCGACCACCTCGGCGATGCGGTCGGTGCCGCTGGGGTGATCCAGGGAGGTCATCTCGACCCGGCAGAAGGGCTGGACGGCGTCGCGAATACGGGGGTCATCGGTGGCCACGATGACCTCGGAAAGCGAACGGGCGAGCTGGCAGCGTTCGATCACCCGCTGGATGAGAGTCTTGCCGGCGATCAGGGCGAGCGGCTTGCCCGGAAAACGGGTGGAGCCGTAGCGGGCGGGAAGGATGCCAAGGATGCGCATGGTCACGTTGGTCGGTTTGCCCGGAGCTGGCCCGGGCGCGCGAACGGCCCGAGTTCACACCAGAACGAGCGGGGTTTCAATGGCGATGTTGGAGGTTGGGATTGGGCTTCCCCTTGGGGACAAAAGGTGTCAGAATGCCCGGGTATGCAGACACCTTTTCTCGGGACTCTCACGCGGACCCTTGGCGTGCTGGCTTTTCTGGGCGCATTGGTGACCGGTTGCGGCCCTTCCGGCCAGCAACAGCCCAACGCCCCGGCGGGCGAGGGCAAAAAGACGGCTAAATCGGTCTATACCATCGGGATGAGCCAGTGCAACCTGGGCGAGCCCTGGCGGGTGGAGATGAACGCGAACGTCAAGGCCGCCGCCGACAAGCACCCGAACCTGAAGGTGGTCTTCAAGGATGCCCAGAATGACACGCTCAAGCAGCGCTCCCACGTGGAGGAATTCGTCAGCGCGGGAGTCGACCTGATCATCATCAGCCCGAAGGAAGCGCAACCGCTCACCGAACCGGTAGCCAAGGCGGTGGACGCGGGGATTCCGGTCATCGTGCTGGACCGCCGGCTGTTGGGCGACAAGTTCACCTGTTTCATTGGCGCGGACAATAAGAAGATCGGCAAGGCGGCCGGCCAGTGGATCGTCCAAAAGCTGGGCGGCAAGGGCAAGGTGGTGGAACTCAAGGGCTTGATGACCTCCACCCCCGGCCAGGACCGCAACGCGGGTTTCCGCGAGGGCATCGCGGGCTCCGGGTTGGAGATCATCTTCGAGGCGGACATGAAGTGGCTCGAACCGGACGCGCGCAAGGAAATGGAATCGGCGCTGTCGCGTTTCAGCAAGATTGACCTGGTATACGCGCACAACGACCCCGGTGCGCATGGCGCTTACCTGGCCGCCAAAGCGGCGAACCGCGAGAAGGAGATCCTGTTCGTGGGGATCGATGCCCTGCCCCAGGAGGGCGTGGCCTACGTAAGCCAGGGAATTCTCAGCGCCACCTTCCAGTACCCGACCGGCGGAGCGGAAGCCATCGAGACCGCCTTGAAGATTTTTGGCGGGGAGAAGGTTCCCAAAGAGATTACGCTGGGTTCCCGCCTCTTCACGAAAGAGAACGCGGCGGCGGGCGGCGAAGAGCTCAAGTAGCCGGCGGGCGGAAGACCGTGCGAGGGCAGCCCCTACGGCCACCGCCCCCCCCCGCGGGCGGCGACTTTATAAATAGCCCGGAGCTTTGTAACTGCATGCACGGCAGAAATGAAGTTAGTTAAGGCAGTCCGTTTTCAATCGGGTCAGGGCTGATGGCTGGAGCCATCGGCCAGGACATGCTTGTGGATGCCCCGCGTGGCTCCCCGCTGACCCGAAGGGAGCCACGGACGCCATGGTTGCCCAACGCGGCCGTGGCCTGGTTGGCAAACGGTGACTTCCTATGCAACGTTCGACTTGGATCGCATGTTTGGGCGCCATGGTTGTGGCCTTGGCCGCGCAGGCGGGTGAAGTGTCGGGAGAGGCCTCGGCACCCGGGGCGAGCGAGGGCGTGGCGCTGGCCGTGGTGTTCGACACCTCCGGCAGCATGAAGGATTCGGTGCGGGATCGCGACGGCAAGCAGCGGCCCAAGCTGGAGATCGGCTTGCGCGCGCTGCGGTCGGTGATCGACCGCATCGACACCTTCCAGAAGAGCACCTCCCGGCCGGTCGAGTGCGGTTTGGTGATGTTCAACACCCCCAACGCCAAGGAAGCCGTGCCCTTCGGCAAGTGGAATGCGGACGCGCTGCGGAGTTGGGCGGAGTCGTTCCGCAACCCCCAGGGCGGCACACCGCTGGGGGTGGCGGTGGACAAGGCGGCGCGGCTGGCAATGAAGTCGCCCATGGCCCGCCGGCACGTGCTGGTCATCACAGACGGCGAGAGCAACGTGGGACGGTCCCCGAACGCCGTGCTCTCGGAACTGCGCAAGCAGGCGGAGCGGGAAGGCAAACCGCTGGCGTTTCACTTTGTGGCGTTCGATATCAAGGCCAGCCTCTTTGACCCCTTGAAGAAGGAGGGCGCGGGAGTTTTTTCGGCGGCGGATGCCAAGGAACTGGAGACGCAGTTGAGCTATATTCTCGAGCGCAAGATTCTGCTCGAGGACGAAGAAGCGCCGAAGGCAGCAGTCCCGACACAACCCAAACCCTAACCCGAGAGCGACTATGTTCAGAGCGATCAAACGCATGTTCATCTGGCTCGGCCTCATGGCCGAGAAGGCCACCGAAACCGACGCGATCAACGAAGCTGTGGTCGAGCGCGGCATCCGCGATGCCAAGGCCAAGGCGGACAAGGCCCATTACGCCAACGGCCAATTGGCAGGCCAGATCGCGCTGCTCAAGGATCAGATCAAACGGCAGGTGCGCCAGAAGGAGGATCTGGAAGGGATGCTCCAGGCCGCCGCCGCCGCCAACGACGAGGCCAACGGCGCGCACTACGCCGAGCAGTTGGGCGAGCTGGAATCCGAGCTCAACGAAAACCAGGCGCAGCACAAGAACTTGGAGGAGCTCTACCAGCAGAACACCCAGATCATCGCGCAGAGCCTGCGCGAGATTCAGAAGTTCCAACGCGATTTCGAGGCCACCAAGGCGCGGGTCGCCATCGGGCGCTCGCTGGAAAACCTGGCCGGGATCATGAAGAGTTCGATCACCGAACTCCAAGGCATGATGGGCGGCGAGCTTTCGCAGTCCATGCAACAGCTCCGGCAGTCTGCGGCGTCGGGCGAAGGCCAGATGCGCGCCACCTTGGACCTGGCGAAGGAAATGGGCTCGGGCATCCAGCGGCAGCAGGAGATGCGCAAGGCGCGGGGCGCCCAGCTTTTCGCGCAATACAAGCAGAAGATGGGCATGGTCCAACCCGAGGCCGCCGCCACTCCCGCTCCGGCAGCGAAAGAGGCGCCGCGCCAGAAGATCGCCGAGCAGTAGGATTCCCCCGGACACGCATCACAACTTGACCTTCCTGGCCTCGGCCAGGTCTTGCTTATGACAACTCGCGGCAAACTCGTTCTGACAATCCTCATCCTGGGCGTCTTTGGTTTTGGCGCCTACCGCTGGTGGGACAAGATCGCCCCCCAAGCCAAACCCACCACCCCCTCGATCGACACGCAGCAGCTCAAGCAATCGCTGGCCGATCAGGCCAAACAGGCGGCCACCAAGCCCGCGGCGGACGCTCCGGCCGCGGCTCCCGCCGACGTCACCAGCAAGCTGCTGGCGGGTGACAAAGCGGTGTCCCTCGTGGACGGCTCGGCCATCCCCGCCGTCGCCGGCGTGAGCGATTACGACAAGCCGATGAAGGATGGCAAGCTCATCGTCCAGTTCCCCATCAACGTCTGGCCTGGCTGGGCGCCGATCATCGCCGCCAACAAGGGCATGGAGCCCAACGACGACAGTGTCTTCTTCCGCAAGTATGGCTTCTACCTGAAGCTCAGCATTGTGGACGACCCGGTCAAGGCGCGCGACCTCTTCGCCAGCGGGCACAGCCACGTGCTCTGGGGCACCCTGGATATGATGGCCCTCTTCGCCCCCGAGCTGGCGAAGGATTCCCGCACCATCCCCGTCATCTGCCAGCAGATCGACTGGTCCAGCGGCGGGGACGGCATTGTCTCCCGTGGCGACATCCGCAGCATCAACGATTTCCGGATGAAAGACGGCAAACGCCGCAAGGTCGTGCTCGCGCAGAATTCCCCGAGCCATTACCTCATCATGTCTCTGCTCATCGACGCCGGCATCGACCCTGCCCAAGTGGATTTCCGTTGGGCCGGCGATGCTCCGGCTGCCGCGAAGATCTTCGTGCAGGACAAGTCGTTTGACGCCTTCGTCGGCTGGGCGCCGGACATCTATACCGTTTCCGAGCAGGTTCCCGGCACCCGCCTGGTGGTAAGCACCGGCAGCGCCAACCACCTCGTGGCCGATGTGTGGGCCGTCCGCAACGACTTCTTCCGCGACCACCCCGACATCGTCGCCAACCTCGTGCGTGGCATCTTCGAGGGCATCGATATCGTGCGCAAGAGCCCGCCTGAGGCCGCGAAGCTGATGGCTGCTGCGTTCAGCCTGCCGGTAAAGGATTGCGAGGCGATGATCGGCAAGGACGGCGGCGTGAGCGAGGGCGACGCCCATCTCACGAATTACCGCGAGAACTCCAACTTCTTCCTCGACCCGATGAACCCGGCCAACTTCGAGGTGGTGTGGAACCGCGCCTCCACCATCTACAAGTCGCTCGGGGCGATCTCCGATCCCGTCCCCGCCGCGAAGGTGAAGGCCGCGAGCGTGCTCGCCCGCATGTCGGAGGAGTATCGCGACGTGCGCGATCTCTCGCAGCCCACCTTCAAGCCGGGCATGGCCTTCAAGCAGGCGGAGGCGGAGGAAGGGCAGATCCTCACCAAGGCGGTCATTGTCTCCTTCGAGCCGAACAAGGCCACGCTCAACGCCCAGTACGACACGAATATCCCGGTGGTGCTCGAGGAAATTGGCAAGCTCGCGGGCAGCTTCGGCAACGCCTACATCGTCATCGAAGGCAACACCGACGCCAGCCGCAAGGGCATCATCCCGGGCGACCTCGTGCGGCAGCTCTCGCATGATCGCGCCGACGCCGTCCGCCGCGCCATCATGGACAAGTACAAGTTCGACCCGAACAAGTTCAAGGTCATCGGCAACGGCTGGGACAATCCCCTCGCGGGCATGACCGACCCGGGCAACCCCGAGCACAACAAGAAGAACCGCCGCGTCGAGGTCAAGGTCTTCCCGCTCGAGAAAGAGTGAGATGAGGCGTCGGCGTGGCGGTGCCCTACCGCCACGCTCATGGCTGGTCGGCGAGCCGCATGCACCCTTGCGAGAGAATGCCCAATCCTGGACACGACGGATCGCGGTGGGTCGTACCGCAGGCCTCTGGCCTGCTGACTTCTGCCAGTCGGGAGACGGCCGAAGGGATTTGGCCACCGGGCAAAGGTCCGCAGGACCGAGCGAGCGGGTGCGAGCGAGCCAATCGCAGGCTTCCAGCCTGCTGCGGGTTGCTTGAGAGCGTGGGGCTTGATGCGCCTCGGGGCCTATCGGTCGTCGCGGCGTCCGGCTCACGTATGCCGACTGGAAGTCGGCGATACAGCAGGTTGGAAACCTGCGGTACACTTCGCGGCCAAACCCCGACACTCCGGTAGTTACGTTGCCATCCTGACACCCCCAACGCACCCTTTCTAATCTCATGCAAAACTGTCTGATCGCCGCCTTCCTGCTGGTGGGAGGGCTGACCCTGCTGGCCCGGTTCGGTCGGCTGGAGGTCCGCTCGGCGTTGCCGCGCGCCCGTGCCCTGCTGCTCACGGTCGGCTTCCTGGTCCTGGTTCTCGCCGGCTGGACCTTTGCCACTTCCGGCGACCGCGTGGAGGACCGCCTGCTGGCGCCGATCATCCTGCCCAGTCCGTGGGAGGTCTTGCGCGCGTTTCCGGAACTGCACCTGCACCAGGGGTTGGTGCGGAGCGCGTTGACCTCGTTCGGCCGCGTGACCGCCGGGTTCGCCCTGGCGGCGGCGGTGGCGGTGCCGTTGGGGGTGTACATGGCTGCGTTCCCCCCGGTGGCGGCGTTCTTCCGCCCCTTGGCGCTGGTGGGCGCGTACGTCCCCATCGTGGTGTTCGTCCCGCTGACGCTGGCGTGGTTCGGGCTTACCGAAACCCAGAAGGTGGGCTTCCTGTTCATCGGCTGCTTTGTGGCCCTGCTGCCCCAGGTCATCAAGACCATCTCCGATGTGCCCCGCGCCTTCATCGACGTCGCGGTCACCAAGGGGGCGACGCAATGGCAACTGATCTGGCAGGTGCTGTTTCCCGTGGCGAAGGCGGACATCTGGGACCATCTGCGCGGCGTTTACGGCGTGGGCTGGGGCTGGATCATTCTGGCCGAGGTGGTCAACGCCGAGCGCGGGCTGGGTTACCTGATGTCGATCTCCGAGCGGCGCGGCCACACCGACGCCATCTTCGCCATCATCGCCGTGATCGTGCTGATTGCCGTGGGCTGCGATCAACTCTGGCGGCTGGGCGGCCAGATCCTTTTCCCGTACCGGCATCGTTCCTGATCTAATGCCATGGCCGAGAACCCAACGAATCCTCCCGTCTCCCCTGCCCCTGCCGCCCCCAGCGCGCTGCCCGAGCTGGTGGTCTTTCGCGGCGTGACCAAGCGCTTCGGCGAGGGAGCCGACGCCAAAGTCGCTGTCCAGGACGTCACCTTCACCGTTCACGACCTGCCGAACGTCGGCGAGCTGATCACCATCGTCGGGCCGAGCGGCTGCGGCAAGTCGACCGTGTTGCGCATGCTGGCAGCGCTGCAACCCCACTTCCCGCCCACGACCGGCGAGATCCTGGTCGCCGGGAAACCGGTTACCGCCCCCGGGGCGGACCGCGGTTTGGTGGATCAAAAGTACTCCCTGATGCCACACCTGACGGTGCTCGACAACATCGCCTTCGGGCTGAAGTTGGCGGGCGTGGGCCGGAGCGACCGGCAGGCGCAGGCCCGCGAATGGGTCAAGAAGGTCGGCCTCGAAGGCGCCGAGGAGAAGTACCCCGCCGAGCTATCCGGTGGCATGCAACAGCGCGTGGCCATCGCGGCCACCTTGGTGCTCAAGCCCAAGATTCTGCTGATGGACGAGCCCTTCGGCGCGCTCGATCCCAAGATTCGCCTGCAGATGCAGGAGTTGCTGATCAAGCTCTGGTCTGAACAACAGAGCACGGTCTTCCTGGTGACCCATTCCGTGGAGGAGGCGGTGTATTTGGGGGACCGGGTGTTCCGCATGGCGGCCAAACCGGGCCGGTTGGTGGAGATCCTCGACCTGCCGAGGCCGGACAAACCGCCGGAGACCATCCGCAAAGAAGCGTGGTTCACCGCCGCCACCCGAGAACTCCTGCGGCGGCTCGAGGAAGATGCCCCCGCCTCCGGGCCCTTGACTGGCCCGAAGTGAGCTGGACGCGGGAGCCGACCCAGCGCTGCCGTCTCCCAAACGGCCTGCGACAGCCATGCGCTGGGATTGGCCCAACGAGCGTCTAGTCCGACACCCGTTCCCGGCACCACGCGCGCAATGCCTCAGCCACACCCTCGGCTCCCGGTGCGGCGACCAGTCCATCCAGTTTGCGTTCGAGTTCCGCCAGTTCGGCCGCCCGGTTCCGGGCGGTGAGTTTCCGCCGGGCGAGGGCAAAGAGGTTGACGTCCTGCACGCCACGACGCCAGGCCTCCCAGCGACGTGAGGGCACGGGCCCCTCGGCCGCGGGATAGACCAGGGAGGTGTCGTAGGCCTTGGTGCTCTTGCACCGGAGCCAAGGGTCGCCGTAGTACTGTTGGGCCCAATAGCCGAGGCCGCTGAGGTGGTGCTGGGAGGCCCACCAGAACTTGAAGAGGTAGTGGAGCGTGGGGTCCTGCCACTTCTCGTTCTGGCCTTCGCTGTAGTAGTACACCCAGCGCGGCTTGCCGGAGTCGATGAGCCGCTGATGGAACGCGGCCATGTTCTCGGGAAAGAACTGCTTGAAGTGGGGCACCCAGATGTCGGTGTAGCGGTCCATGCGGGCGGCCTCTGCAAGGTCAGGCGTGCTGCAATCGATGACGATCTTGATCTCGGGGCAGGCCTCCTTCATCAAGGCCGCGAGCCGGACGGCGCGTTCGCCGACGGACTCATCGTAGGGACAAGCCATGACCCGCGCGGGGGCAATCCCGTTTTCTACGATCCGGCGAATCACCGCACCGTACCAGGTCTTGAACGCCTTGGCGTAGGCCGGCGAGTTGAAGTCCAACCCGATCAGATCGTCCCGCAGCACGCCCGGGTGTTCCCACACGTCCACATTCAGATAGTAGTACGGGAAGAGGTCCTTGGTGCGGGCCAGCAGACGGTCAAGGGTGCTGAAGTCGAAGGCCTGCTCGAACTCGCCCGCGGCGTTGGCCTTGAGGCGGGGAACTTGGCGCAGCGCGGTCAGCATGAAGACATCCACGCCGTGACTGGCGAGGTCGCGCAGGTGGAGGAGTTCCCATTCGACCTCGCGGGGGCTCCCGCCATGGGCGAGGTAGTTCCAGGTGAAGGTGTGGAAGCTGCGGCCCTCGTTGATATCCAGTTGGTCAACCACCACCGTCAAGGGGAGGCGCAGCGGTTCGCGGGCGGTGCCGTCGATGACCTCGAATTCGATCGTGCCCTGCGCCTTCCCGGGCGCCTTCGCTTTGAGCTCGAGCCACACTTGGGTGGTTTCCGCCGGGGGGATGCGGATGATGCCGCTGGGCACCGGCGCCAGCGGATCGCACACCAACCGGCCGTCGCCAGCCGGCACAGGCACAGCCTCGCGCCAGACACTCTCGAGCCCCTCGCAGCCAAAGTTGGCGAAGTCGGTGGCACCATCCTGCCGCAGGGCGCACCGGAGCAGGATGGTCTTCTCGCCCAGATTGGCCACGTTCCAGGCCAGGTCGAGGTTTTCGCCGAGCAGCAGGCGCGTCTGCACGGCCCCCGGCACCTGGTCCGACTTGCCGGCCTTGCCGGCGAACAGGGCGTAGGGCTGGGCCCGGGCGATGGCCACCGGCAGACCGCTCTTCAAGGCGGCGGCCTGCATGGAGAGTCGTTCGTGGTCGAGGGTCAGGCCGTCGATTTCCTGGAGCGTGGCCGCATAGGTCCGGGCGGCGGCCGGTTCGTCCAGTTTCCCCAACCGGGCGGCGAGTCTGGCCCGCGCGGCAGAGTACTCCTGGGCGCGCGCTTTGAGCTGGGGTGAGATCTCCCCTTCGAGTTGCGGCAGCGCGGCGCCACGCCTCATGAGGAGCGCGGCTAGGGAATCGAACACCACGGGTTTGAACTTCGAGGTCAGGTTGAAGCTGCCGCCGCTCGGGCTCCAGGCACCCGGCTCCGACGCGCCGCCCGCATGGCGGTTGCGGTAGAGGTTGACGAGCCAGGCGTCGCCCGGGGCCACCGGTTTCGCGCCAAGGGAGGAGAAGGGCAAGGCGAGCTCGACCGACCAGCCGGATTCCGAGACGGACACAGCACTCTTCCAGTCCGGGTTGAAGCCGTGGGAATCGGCGCCGAGGGCATCATAGCGCTGGTTGAGAACATCGACGATGAAATGGAGGTAACTGGCCTGGTCCTCCCCGGGGCAGAGGAAGACCTCGACACTCTCGTTCTCCCAGGCACGAGGGTCGCGCTCCTCGAACTTGGTCTGTTTGCGCTTGGCCATGGCCGGCTCGCCGCAACTGAGGGCGAGGTAGAGGGTCTTGCCATCGTGTCCGATCCGCGCGGAAGTGGCGGGTTGAGCCGGCGCGCCGGAGGTGTTGTGGACAAATCCAGGAACCTCCAAGGCACCCCGCCACTCGTCCGGCGCCAAACGGCCGTCGATGATCGGCGGGGTGGTCAAACGCGGGATGACCGCCGGGACACTGGGCAGCGTACCTTCGGCCTGGGCGGCCGACCGGGGAAGCGCGCACGCGAACAGGGCCAGCAGGATTCCGGTCAAGCTGCCTCGGAGCAACGAGGACACCATCCGGCCCGGCTGAGGGAACCGTGGCGGAACGCGAAGAGAGGACTTCAGAGCAGGTGACATGACAGAAGGGATCAGGGTTTGGCTTTCGGCGTTTTCTCGCGCAGGAGCTGCTCGATGCGATCCCCCGCGGCATTGCGGGCCGCTTGGAGCCGGTCAAAATCGGTGGTGTACTGCGCCCAGTAGAAGTCCTGCAGCTCGACCAGCGCGTCCGGAATGCGGAGTTCGGCGGCCTGACCGCCGCTCAATTCGTCGAGCAGCGCCAGATACTCGTAGTCTTCGATGCCGTCGCGGATGTTCTGCAGCCGGATCGAGGAGTTGAAGCCGCCGTCCTTGCGCAGGTAGATCAGGTGCCCGCAGCCGTTGCGGCCGAAGCCATGGTTGGTTTCGGCTTTGTAGAACGGGGCGGCGTAATCCAGCCCCTCCGGCTCGTTGGCGGCGTCGAGATGCGACCCGGACCACGGACGGGAGGTGCAGTAATAGGCGATGCCGGTGGATTTCTCCTTGAAGGCAAGCCAACTGCAAATGCGGGCGGCGGTGCCGGGGAGGTCGAGCATGAACGACGGGTTCTCGTAAGCCCAGTAGAAGGCGGTCTGCTTGCCGGCCTCGCGGATATCCCGCGTCTTGGAGGCGGGGGTGGCCACGAGGTAGTAGATATCCATGAGTTCCGGGGAGAGGTCCAGGCGCGGGCCGCAGTTGACCAGCTTGACCCCCGGGAACTCACGCTTGAGGATGGGGCAGAGCTTGCGCTGTTCGGCCAGTCGCACGGCCTGGCGCTCCGGTGGGTCGAACATCACCTCGTCGCAGGTGTAGATGGTGGCGAGGTCGAGGGCGTGGTGCTTCCGCAGCAAATCCACGGCCGGGCGCAGGTCGGCAATCATCCTGGCGATATACTCCTCGCTGAAGCTGAAGGGATCCTTCGCGGCCGCATCGTGGGCGTAGTAGAGGTTGATGTTGTTCAGCCCCCGCTCCAGGCAGAACTCCAGGTCGTCCGGGTGCGGCACCATTTTCTCCAGCGAGGTGGCCGAACCGTACATGCTGTTGGGGTTAAGCCGGTGGTCAAAGTAGAACTGGTAGAGGGCGCGCCTGGCCTCCGGCGTGGCCGCGGGCTGGCGGAGGTCGAAGAACGTCCGCAGCTTGCCGCGCACCGGCAGCGCAAAATCCCGGACTCGGACGGAATAAGGAAACCTCTGCGCCGGGGCGTTGGCGCTGGCGACCACGATCTCGCCGCGATAGGTGCCACTTCGCTGTCCGGCAGGAGCGTAGACCGTCACCCACCAAGGCTGAAACCCGGCGCCCAAGCCAAGCGGGCGTGGCTGCATCAACGGATCGGGCCAGAAGCCGGTGCGCAGGCCGAAGTAGAAGACCCGGGTCACCTCGAGATAGCCGACCGGGTTGAGGGCGATGTTGCCGGCGGGGATTTGCACCGAGGCGTCGTTCTCGAGCACCAGCGGGCCGGCGGAAACCTGCAC
>CAYYMW010000055.1:21825-23666 GCA_964472515.1 uncultured Verrucomicrobiota bacterium
CCCGTTCATTGCCCGCCATGGTCAGGGCCATCTCCTTTCGGCCGGCGAAGGGCTGGTCACGGAACAGTTGGTCGGTGGGCGGGGCGCCGCGCAAGATGAAGTCGGCGATCCGGCCATTCCCGGTTTCGGCGCCCTTCAGCACGGCGGCCAGGGCGGTGAGCCGGGAGGCCTGCTCGAAGACCGGCGCGTACTCTTGCCGTCTCCCCGCCAGTTCCTGGGTTTGCAGCCAGGCGAGCCGCTTCCGGAGCTCGACGAGATCATCCGGGAAGTAACCATGGGGGGCAACCGCCTCCAAGTGGGCGGCGACCTCCGCGACCCGCGTGCGGAGCTTGGCGTTCTCTTCGGCGCGAACCTCGGCGGGCGTCCAGAGTCGGAGGTTGTCGAGGTAGAGGGTGCTCTGGTCGGTGCCCCAGAAGAGGTTGATGCCGGTCACATGGGACAGGTTCAAGCCCGGCATGGCGGCCAGGTCGAGGCGGAACTCACGTGTTTCGCCGGGCGGCAGGTGAATCAGGCAGAAGGGCATGGTGTTCTCGCCCTCATTGGTGTGCTCGCCCTGCGCGTCCACCAGGCGCAGCACGCGGTAGCGGAGGTTGCGCGGGTCGGGGTTGTGCGCCACCAACCGCAACTCGCTGAAACCGCTCCAGTTGGTGACCTCGGGCTTGAAATACACCCGGTTGCCCCCCTCCGGGAAATGGAGTTTCAGCGAATAATGGCCTTCGGCGGCAAAGTCAGAGCTGCGCGAGATCGTGATGCCGTCATCAGCGCTCCATTGTGCCAATTCGCGCTCGGTTTCGAAGCCAACGCCCCGAATCAGATCGTCCCGGCCGGAACCGGTTGGCGACGCCGGAGCAAGGTCCGAACCCGCCAACGCGTAACCGCACCATGCCAAGCCGCAAATGACCCCGGCCTGGCTCCAGTTGCCCGGTGCTTTCACAGCCGGCACCCCGGCCTTCCTCCGACAGGAAGGCCCTTCGTGGCCGGTTCCGGGCCAGAAGGCCCGCCCCCCATGAGCAGTTTTCGCATGGCCCGAGCATGCCCAAGCGCAAGGAGTTGTACAAGATGGCATGCAAACCGCCGCCCGAGAGCCCCCCCTCGATGGCGGCGTCACGGAGGGGGGGCCAAGCATGGACCTTCGGGTTGTCACCTGCCACCCGGTTCGCAGGGTCCGATGCGTGGCGCCAGATGGGGCGATTCCTCCCCTGCCCTTCGTCAGCCCTTTTTGCACTGGCGGAAGCAGTGCCGCCCCACTACCATTTCAGCCGACCTGAATGAACGAACAGATTGTCATTCTCGATTTCGGCTCGCAGTACACGCAGGTGATCGCCCGGCGCATCCGTGAGTGCCAGGTTTACTCGACCATTGTGCGGTACGACACCCCGGCCGGCCAGTTGGCCGCGCTCAACGCCAAGGGTCTAATCCTGTCCGGGGGCCCCTCGAGCGTTTACGCCAAGGACGCCCCTCTCCCCGATCCCGCGATCTTCGAGTTGGGCGTGCCGATCCTGGGCATCTGCTACGGGGTCCAGCTTTTCGCGCACTTTCTCAAAGGCAAGGTCGAGCGCGGCCAGAAGCGGGAGTACGGCAAGGGGACGCTTTCCATCACCGACAACTCGTGCCGCCTCTTCAAGCGGCTGCCCAAGACGCTGCAGGTGTGGAATTCGCACGGGGACAAGCTCACCCACCTGCCCAAGGGGTTTCAGGCGGTCGCCACTACGGAGAACTCGGCCTACGCGGCCATTGAGGACTCCAAACGCCACTTCTTCGGCCTCCAGTTCCATCCCGAGGTGGCGCATACTCCTCGTGGCAAGGAAGTGCTGGCCAATTTCGTCCATGGCATCTGCGGC
>CAYYMW010000056.1:0-23582 GCA_964472515.1 uncultured Verrucomicrobiota bacterium
ACTTCAGGTTGCTCCCCCGACCCCAGCAGGGGTTTGACCCGCCCCACAAAGGCGTCCGCTTCCTGGTGCAGCATGGCCACCTCGAAGACGTTGGTGAGCAACCAACCAAACCGCTCGCGATACCGACGGCGTCCGTCCGGGGTCTCGATCACCGCCCGAGCCACCAAGCCTGCCATGGCGGGGCGGAAGGGTGCGTCGGCCCGGCCGAACAGTTGATCCATCCCGTGCGGCAGGAAGACGAGGCGGCTGTGTGCGGGATCTTGGTAGACGCGGAAGTTGTTCCTTGCGAGGCAATAGCCGTCCCGGTGGCAGGCGAGCACTTCCATCGCCATGAACTCGAGAAAACGGTCCACATCGAGCGTCGTGCCCAGGCGGTCCCACCGCCGGGCGAGGTCCGGTTCCCGCGCGGCGGCAGCCAACGCAAGCAACTCGCTGCGGTCAGCCGGCCCGTTCCCCAGGTCTCGCTCCAACACCTCATCCACGTCGTGGCCTGCTCCCGTGTCGTACAGGTTGCCGTCTGTCCGTGGAAAATGGCGGCCGAGGAATTCCCGCGTGAATCCCTCTTTCAGCACGTAAAGCCCCAGCGGGCGGCTATTAAGCTCGACCATGGCATGCGTGACCCGCGGCGCGGGTACTCCCGCCGCTTGGAAGAGCAGACTGCCGGCGACTTCGTTGAAGTAACTGGGATCCTCCACCGAGTTGTTCAGGTGGATCTTGTCCAGCCCGCGAAACCGTTGCTCTGGAACAAATCGGCTGAAGCTCAGCGTCAGCGCCGGCTTGTCGTCAATGCCGCGGAAGCTCCCCGTCGATCCTTTCAGGTGGAGGGCCACTTGGCCCAACGTGAAGGTCCCGTCGCTGACCGCGGCGGGCACGTCCTGTCGGCTGTGCTGGCGAAGGCGGGCGATGTCCGCTTCGGCGATCTGGATGCTCAGCCGGGGAATGAGTCGGCCGGCAAACCAGTCGTCACCGGGAGGGCGCGGCGCCGCCAGACGGTTGGTTTCGGCAGCCGGAGCCGCGAAACCGTGAACCATCGCCATCGCCACAAGGAGGCAGGGCCACAACTTGCTCTGCATGCTGGCTGGTCTTATGCCATGTGCGGCGGGGAATTGCCACTGCATCGCGCCAAGTTGCCAGAGGTCATCTCGTTCGCTGGCCGGTCTGGAGCACGACCAGAGCGTTGGCCGCCGGCCGCGGGCGGCCCTGGGAGGGGCTGTTCATGACGTTCCCGTAAGCCCAGCACGTGGTGGAGCCGCCGCCGTCGAGCGCGATCGCTTCCTGGCAACCCAACTTGACCAGGTAGTCCGCCAGCTCGGGAAAGGTCATTCCCAGCGAGACCCGGAGTTGTCGTCCGTCCACGACCACCAAGAAGAGATGGTCGTTGTTCCAACCGATCGCCGTGCGCGGGTGGCGCAGATTAAGGCCATCCCACCCCCGGGCCTTGCCTTCCGCGACCAACGTGGGACCGCCGCCGATGGCGGTCCGGACGCCGGCGAGCAGGGGCGCGGTTTCGGTGGAGACACGGAGGATTTCGCCCGGGCCGACCTTGGGCGTTCGCTTCACGAGGTCGGCCCCGAGCGCGAGCACCAGGGTGTCTCGCGTCAACGGGGAGTTGCCGGTCTCGCTCAGGCTGCGAATCCGGGCGGTGTAGGTGCAGCCAATCTCGAGCGGCAACCAGGGTGTGTCGGCGTCACGCTCCAGCACCAACTCGAGGCCTGCATGAGTGCGGGTCGACGAACCCAGCGCCGAGGTATACAACACGGCGGCACTGTTGGTGAGGGCTTGGTTCAGCCCGAAGGGAGTCGAACTCCCGTCCGGCCAGGTCACCGCGAACCGCGAGCGGACGTCGTCCCGGTGAGGGTTGCCCTCGGCGTCGATCCAGCAGCAAACGCGGGTGGGTGAAGGGCCGCTAACCAGTTCCCCGTGAACGATCTGCAGGCCTTCCGGATCCCCCGGGTAATCCGGGTGCTCATTGTAGAGATCGCCGTTGATGGCGGCCACGGGCCGGCCCCACTCGGACGGGATGCGTTTGATCTGCTCGGAGACCAGCGTCATCCCCTGATTCGTGCCGCCGCCCATCACCGAATGCACTTCCAAGTCCTTTCGCGTCCGGCTGATTTTCACCACGTGCATGGACCACGGGACTTTCCGCTCGCTATCGTGGAAGTAGATCATTCCTCGTGCCGCCTTGGGATTAAGGACAGAGGTGAGATGACCGCTGAAGACCGGCAAAGTCCAGAACATGAGGACAATACCCGTGCCCAGGCCCAGCAGGAGGATCGGCAGCGAGCCGAGCAACAGCAGGCGGCGGGTCCGCGGTTCGAGCCATACCTGCCGGGCCTTTTCCACGAGCGCTTTCATCGTGTCGCGAATGAGCGGCATTAACCGTGCGTGTGCTGAACCTAACTGAGCATAGATTAAGCCAACATTAGGAAGATGTCCCACGGGCAGTACCAGCCAAATCCAGAGGCGAATGGGGCGCCGTAACCTCGGAAGCCGTCGGCGGCTCTTGCGTGTGGGCGCACTCTGCGCAAGACCCCAATCCCAACCGGCGGGAAGATCCGTGCAGGTCTGATTATGGCGATGCGTCTCGGGATGTCCCCGCTGTGTGAGGGCTATGGGGCAATCTCCTGCGACGCAAGGCATCGCCGGGCAAGCTCGGGGTGGTATCTCGACAAGGTCCGGGTGCTGGAACCCGCGCCGCTTGGCAAGGCCCGCAGCCGCGATCCGCAGGACGATCCCCAACTGACGGGTTCCCTTTTCGCCCGCGCCCCGGTGATCACCTACGATTACGACCAGGTGGACCTGGGCCAACCCGTCGGTCTCGAGGGTCCGCGGCCTTCGGTGTTCCGGAAGCAGTTGGACGGTTGAAGCCCGCGTTTCCGCCTACTTGAAGGGTGGCGAGGCAGCATCCTGACGTGGGCAGGGCAGAGAGGGAACCGCAGTCTGAATCTCGGCGCAGGGGCCGACCTGAAAGGTGATGAGATTCGCATCGGAGCAGTGGAGCTGGACGGAGAACCACAGACATGGCAGTGCATGAACACCCCTGGACACGATCCGTCCCGCATGTGCGTGTCCACCCGACGAAACCGCGTTGCCGGGTCAATTGTTCTTGCCTCCCTGCGACGGGGCAGGCTATGCCATGGCCGTTGCAGGTTCTCTATGGGCATTCAGGATCGGGATTACATGCGGCGGCGGCCGGCTGACGCAGGCGGGGACGGATCATCGGCGGAATCCCGGGCGGAGGAGTTCTTCGCCCGCTTCCTGCGAAGGCACCCACGGTTCTTCCTTTACGTGGGCCTCGGGCTGGGCGCCTTGGTCATCCTGGGGTTGATCCTATCCCGGTTTTCGTAATCAAGCGGTAAGAGGTGAACCCATGAAGCTACCAAGTCCACATGAGGAGTTGGGCGGCTGCGTCTGGCTGCCGCGGATTCTGGCCAAGGCACGGCTGCTCCAGCAGGGCGCGCTGCCGCCAGAGTATGCATCGCGCTTCTGTCATCCCACGGGTGTGGACGGGCACTTTCTGGCCCATTTCGGGTTGACCCGGGAGGACGTGCTCGCAGCATCGGCCCAGCCGGAGGCGGAAGCCGCTTCATGGCTGGCTGGCCGCACCACGGCGGAGCGGATTCGCGAGTGGAATCACCTCGCCGTGAACCTGGGCCGGGCTGGCTTTCCGATGGCAGAGCGGTTCCCCGTTGCCCTCAGCACGACTTATCAGCACCTGGCCGGACGCGGGCTGACGAGTGTCTTCGAGGTGCTGGAGGCGGATGAAACGGAGGGATGAAATCCTGCTGCCCGAACGATCCCGAAACCACCCTTGCGCCATGACCATCCACGCGTTGCCCGGCATGGGCGCCAATACCCGGATGTACCCCGCCCCATGGGATACGCTGCCCGGCATCCGGTTGCACGACTGGCCCAAGTACCAAGGCGAGACCAGTCTGCCGGCCGTGGCCGCGCGGGTGTGCGAGGCCTGTGGAATCAAGGACGGGGACAGCATCGTCGGCTCTTCGCTCGGCGGGATGGTGGCGTGTGAGATCGCCAAGCTCCGCCGCCTGGAGCAGCTCTTCCTGATCGGCAGCGCGGTCAGCCCTACCGAGATCAGCGAGTTACTGCGTTTCCTGCGCCCGTTGTCGGCGGTGGTGCCGATTGACACCTTGCGGCGGACGGTGAGTTCGGTGCCGCTGGAACTGGCGCAGATGTTCCAGCAAGCGGATGCGGCGTTCATCCGGGCCATGTGCAAGGCGGTGTTTGCGTGGGAGGGTCTCGGGAGCCAATCCGTGCGTGTCTTCCGGTTGCATGGGTCGTCTGACCTGATCATCCCGCCGCCCCGCCAAGCTGACCTGCTCCTGCCCGGAGGACACCTCATCTCCATGACCCACGCCGCGGAGTGCGTGGCGTTTGTGAGGGAACAACGCGGAGGACAATCGAGTGCGGTGCCATGAAGTCAACCACCGTCAGAAAGGCCTCTTCTACGAGCCGGTGCGAGGATGGGTCGTTCGACGGGAGACGGCCTGAAAGCGGGCTATGGAGGTGAGCGTGAAATCACGTGTACTGAAGTGGGTGCTGATGGCGGCTGTCGGGTGGTTTTTGGCCGTTGGCATGCTGGGCTGGGCTTTCTTCCGATATGGGCAGACAAGGCACCAACACTGCATCCTGCAAGCAGGCGTGGCTGTCAGGCTCTACGCCGATGAGAACGGTGGTAGCCTGCCGTTTCACACCAACGGCTTCGGAGATGCGCTGGTGCTCCTGGTGAGGGAAGACTTGGCGAACCTCGCTTGTGTCTGCGGCCCAGGAGACGATGGAACCGAATTACGCTACGCACTGGCGCATGACCTTCATGTCCCGGAGGAGAAGTGCAGTCGGGTATATGTCCAAGGCCTGCACATGACGAACGACCCGGCGATCGCCGTCCTCTTCGACCGTCAATCCGTGCGCGGCGGAGATCACGGCCTTGGGTTCGGCCCCCCGGTTCGGGAGGTGTGTCTGCTGGATGGGAGTATGGTCAAGGTCTTCGACCAAGGTTGGCCGGAGTTCGCCGCTCGACAGGTGGAGTTGCTCTTGGCTGCGGGTTGGACGCGCGAGGCAGCCTTGAAGTACTATCCAGACGCGAAACCGAAGCCGTGAGCCGTAACCACCGAATCGCTCGCCATGTCCTGTAGCGCCCACAAGAGAGCGGCCCTGGATGCCGCCGGACCTTTGCCGCACAGAGCCTCCCACGCGCGGTCTTGCGCCAACCACGTTGCCGAAGCACTCAAAGTCCATCGAGATGAAGTGATCGAGTGCGTGAAGCATTCCACCGGGATCGACTTGCGCGTGATTGGCAGCGATGAGGAGTTGCGGCGGGCGATGGCATGCCTGGATGGGCTCCGTCAGTCAGGCTCGAACTGACCGCGCTCCGGCAGGTCAACCGTCTGATCGCCCCGTCGGGACGGCAGTTGCAGCGCGCCTGCTTCCATAACCGTGACGGAACCACGGAAAACACTGAAGACACGGAAAGAAGTCTGCGCCTCCGCAGTGAGTTCCGTGTACTCCGTGTCTTCCGTGGTTGCGATGTTGTTCTCATACTAGCGGATGATGCGTTCGATTTCGACTCCGGGGTGGTGCCCGAAGTTCACGAGCAGCGCCAAGCGGTGGCCAGTGGCTTTGAGGTAGTTGTGGACCTGTGCCCGGTGGTCATCAGCGAGTTCCTTCAACGCCTTGAGCTCGACCACGACCTGGCTGAAACAGATGAAGTCGGGCTGGAACTCGGTGCGGAGTGTGCGGCTTTTGTACTCAAGTTGAAGCCTTGGCTGTGGAACAAAGGGTAACCCCTGGAGCGTGAACTCCATTTCCAGACACTCCTGGTAAACCGCCTCGACGAAACCGCAACCCTTCTCCCTGTAAACCTCGAAGCACGCGCCACGGATCGCGAAGGTCTCCTTCTCCAGCAGCAGCGTCGGCTCGCTCATATCTGGCTCCCTTCCGTGTGCTCGATGTCTTCCGTGGTTCACCAGGCCAGGGATTCCAGGTGCCGCAGGCTCTGCGGAAGCTGCTCTGTCACGGTGGGCGATTCGTCCTCGATGATGAAGTGCTTCACGCCGATCTCCTGCGCGGTGCGCAACACGGCGGCGAGGTCGATCTGCCCGCTGCCCAGGGCCACGTCGTTGCGAACATCCTCGCTGCCCGTAAGGAGGCCGGTCTTGGTGCCCTTGCGCATGTCCTTCACGTGCATGAGCGCCCAGCGGTTCGGGTACTTCCGGAGGAGCTTCACCGGGTCCTGGCCGGGATGCACCGTCCAGAAGACGTCCATCTCGAAGGAGACGAACTCCGGCTTGGTCTCGCGCACCAGCAGATCGAAGAGCGTGCCCTCGCCATGCGGGACGAACTCGAACCCGTGGTTGTGGTAGACGAACCTCAGGCCCTGCTTGGCCAGCGCTTCGCCGAACTTGTTAAAATCGGCGGCCGTCTTGTGCGCATCGGCCTCGGTAAACTGGCCCTGGTGGGGAATACCCGCCGTGCCGAGGTAGGCCACGCCCATCGCCTTGGCCTCGGCAATGGCCTGGTCCATCGCGGTCTCGAATTGCCCGTAATCGATCAGCGACGACACGGCCTTCAGGCCGATGCGGTCCAGCACGGCGCGGTACTGCCCCGGCTTCATGCCATAGGTGGTCGCGAGTTCCACCTCCGTGAAACCGAAGCCGCGCGCCATCTGCAGACCGAGCGGCACGTTTTTCGCGAAGGTGTCCCGCAGGCTATAGAGCTGCAGGCCCACGGGGCCGTGGAAGCTCGCGCTGGTGCCGACACCCCGCGCGCCTGGGCGGGTGCCGTTATTCAGCCAAACATCCACCCGCGGCGCGTCCCAAGTGTACGGCTTGCTCAGCAGGTCGAGGTCGCCGTCGCCATCGAGGTCGGCCAACCGGGCCTCGTGCCAGCCATGACCGATGACCACCTCCTTGCGGGTGAAGTTCCCCTGACCGTCGCCGTAGCACACCCAGGCGGTGGCCTCGGGGTGATCGCGCCCCGGTTCCTGCTCACGCCACTTGGCCATCTCGCCGACGAAGATGTCCAGATTGCCGTCGCGGTTGATGTCGCCCAACTGCAGGCTGTGGCCGTGGACGACCTCGCGGTCGAGCAAGTCATGCGGCTTCCAGTCGGCGGCGTTCTCAGGGTTGCCGGTGCATTCGTACCACCGCACCTTGCCGCCGGCGTCCCCGGGCGAGACGACGATCTGGGGGAGCTTGGTGGGCTTGAGATAGCCGGCGAAGATGAGGCCGCCGGTGGTGGCGAACTGGACCTGCTTGAACTCCTTGCCGCCTGTGTGCTTGAACCAGGAATCGCAGGCCAGGATGTCCAGCTTGCCGTCGACATCCACGTCGAACGCGGAGACGCCTTCGATGTAAGGCACGCCGGCAGGCTTGGCGTTGGTCAGGATGGGTGTGAGCGGCCAGTTCGTCGCCGTACGCGGATTGTCGGGGATCTCGGCGAGGAACAGGGTGGCGGCCTGTTGGTTCCAGAAAACCAACTGCGGCTTGCCGGTGCCCAGGAAATCGCCAAACACCTGGTCATGGTGCTGGGTCTTGCCACCGGTCTTGATCAAATGCCGCTTCCACGAGGTGTTCTTGTCGAAGTTCGGGGCCGGGTTTTCCCACCACCAGACATCCGTGCTCTGCCAGTCGCCGCCGAAGACGACATCCAGGTCGCCGTCGCCGTCGATGTCGTACACCGCCCCGCCGGCCTCGATGGTGAGGTAGTCCTGCTCGATGACGTATGGGTCCCAGCCGGTGCCGGCGCGCCGGTACCACACCAGTGCGGGGGCCTTCTGGCGGAAACTCAAGATAAAGTCGTTCACGCCGTCGCCGTCGAAGTCGGCCACCACCGCACCGGTCTGCTGGGTCGAACCGCCAGGGGGGGTGGGAAGCTCGCCGCGCTTGCTGGAGAGGTTCTGCCAGATGGGGTCTGGCGCAGCCAGGACACCTTGAAGACAGAGCATAGAGGCGGCAGCGGCCAGGTTGCGCGCAGAGGAAGGTAGCGAGTAGTTCATGTCAGGACAGCCCTCAGGCGGGCCATGTTGGGCGTGGGCATGAGCATCCCGGCCCACTGGAGGTTGTCAATTCAGATTCGGCTCCCGGAGCGGTGGTCTAGACAGGCCGTTCCTACGGGACTTAAGGCAAGTCACCCCGGCGGTCGACACGAACAGGGCCGCCCGCAAGAGTCCATGCAGTGCGGGGTGATGGAGGGGAACGCAACCAACCGGGGGGCGCTGGTGTTGAAGGGGTATGGCGACAAAGGAATGGTGGTGAAGATGAACATGAAGACACGGAGTTTGACAGCGGGCATCACGATGCCCCAGCTATTGGTCGTGATCGGGGTCCTCGCGGTAGTGGTCTTGGCCGTGGCGATACCGAATCTTGTCAGGCCACGATCCAACCGGCAGGAGTGCATCAACAATCTCAAAGTGATCGCGGAAACCAAGCGTTCCTGGACGATGGAGACGCAGAGGACGAACGGATCGCCGGTGGATGTTATTGCCATCAACAGCTACCTCAAGAACAGCGCCGCCCCGATGTGCCCTCAAGGTGGCAAGTACAGCTACAACCCCGTGGGCAAGGACCCCACCTGTTCCCTCGGGGCTACGCTGGGGCATACGCTATAACCGACCTGGCAAACCGTCAGACCCATGGCAAAGTGCGAACATGAAAGCAGAGCTAAAGCCCCATGAACAAGGCATGAGCCTGGCCGAATTGGCCCTCGTCATACTGGTCCTCGGATTGCTGGCGGCGATTGTCATTCCGAACTTCGTCAAAGCCCGACAGCGCCCCTCCGGCAACGCTTGCGTCACCAATCTCAAGCAGATCGAGGGCGCGAAAGAGCAGTGGGCTTTGGAGAACAAGAAGACTGTTGGCACGCCAGCAGATGTGGCCGCCGTCAACAGCTACTTGAAGAACAGCGCCGCTCCGGAGTGCCACGGCGGCGGCACCTACACCTACAACCCTGTGGGCAAGGCCCCTACCTGTTCCCTTGGGGCTACGCTGGGGCATACCCTCTGAACGTGGCCCGCGCAGCCCCAGCTTGCATGTCGGTGTTGAACTTTCACCATGAGCGACCTGATCTGTAGGAAATGAACCCGACCGAAAACGACACCAAACGGACCGTTCTCCTTTGGAGCGTCAGTCTCGCAGTCTTAGCAGCCATTGGCTTGCTGGTGGTGGTTCCGGATTTTGTCAAATCCCGCACCCCTGCAAGTTACTCCTCCTGCGTCGCCCATCTTAAGCAGATCGATGGCGCCAAGGAAGCTTGGGCACTGGAGAACAAGAGGACGATGGGTTCTCCTGTCGATGTAGCGGGGGTGAACTGCTATCTGAAGAACAGCGCGACCCCTGTCTGCCCTCGGGGTGGCACGTACAGCTACAACCCCGTTGGCACCGACCCCACCTGTTCCCTTGGGGCTACGCTGGGGCATACACTCTGAGTCCTCACCAAATCCGGCCCACGGGCCAAGACGCTCGATGAAAGCACCCAAGCCCAAACAGATCCGCGGATTCGGTCTGATCGACGTGCTCTTCATCTTGCTGATCGTGGTGTTTGTGTGGGTGAAGCTCATCGTCCCACGATTGGTGAACAGCAACCGCCACGCCCCCAAGAACACCTGCATCGCGAATCTCAAGCAGATTGACGGGGCGAAAGAACAATGGGCTTTGGACCACGAGAAGCCCAAAGGCGCGCCAGCCGATTCGGTTGCGATCAACTCCTACCTCAAGAACAGCCAGCCGCTCATCTGCCCAACCAAAGGCGTGTACACGTACAATCCGGTCGGGAGCAACCCCACCTGTTCGCGAGGGCCAACCCAAGGGCATACCCTGTGAAGCAATGACGCCGGGCCTGAACAGACGAACATGACCACGACGGCCAACACAGGTCTTGGGCGGAGAGGCGGTTTGGCCGTTCTTTGCTTGGTGATAGGCGGGATCGCGGCGACCTCGGTCTATCGCAGCTCTGCTTCCCGCGGGGCCAAGTGCATCGGGAATCTCAGGATGATTGAAGGTGCCAAAGAGCAGTGGGCGCTGGAGCGCGCCGCACCCGTCGGAACACCCTCCGACCGCACGGCAATCGACAGCTATTTCAAGGTCAAGGGACCGCTCACCTGCCCGGCGGGCGGCACCTACACCTACAACCCGGTCGGCACCAAGCCCACCTGCTCAAGAGGCGCAACCCAAGGGCATACGCTGTGAAAGACCGGTTAACGACACTCTGATGATCGCCGCCACCTACCATGCCCCGGTTTCGAGCCCGGTGCCCGGGCCCCTATCCGGTCTTCCCCGCCTTTAGCAGAAACAGGTCATCTTGATCGACGGCATCGGTCACTTGGAGGCCGAACGGCGCAAGCAACGCCGGCCATTGTCCGGAAGGGGGCAGATGATCGTGGCCCACGGGACCGCCGACTTTGTGGTGGAAGGCATTGAGTTGCGCGCTGCCGGCCAGATGGACCACCAGGAGACGCCCCCCGGGCTTGATCAGCGTGGCGAGGTGCTTCAGGGCATCGGCCTGGCTGCGAAAATGGGGAAAGGAATGGAAACAGAGGACCACGTCGAACCGCTTCGAGGCGGGGGCGGGCAGGCAGATATCCCGCAACTCGAACTCCGCGTCCACTCCCCGGGCACGGGCCTGCGCCAGCATGCCGGGGGAGAAATCCACGGCGGTAACCCGGCCCGGCTTCACTCGATCCGCCAGCCAGGCGGTGATTTGCCCGGTACCGCAACCCACCTCCAGAAGATCCTGCCCCGGCTGCAGCCCGAGGCGGTGCGCCAACTCGTCCAACCGGCGGAGCGTGACGGCGGGATTGGGGCCGGACTGGTCCCAAGTGGGGGCGTGCCCGTCAAAGAAAGCGATGCGGGGGTCGGCGGGAGGCTGAGCCATGGTCATACGAAATTATACTTGCGTAATACTGTTGCCGTGATAACACTGTGCGGCATGAACGTAACACCTTCTCGCACTGAGCGTCAAGCGGCGTGCCGCCGCTGGCTGGCTCCGGCGGTCGCCGCGCTGCTGCTCGCGGGGGCAGCCGTGCAAGCCGAGTCCCACCTCAATCTTCAGGCGGTCAACGCCGACGGCACCAGCGCCTGGACGCCCGCCTTTCCCTTCACGCTCCGGGGCGTGTTGTTGTGCAACCCGGACGAAATGCTCGATTTCACCCCCAACCTGCTGCCATGGAACGACGGGGCCAACGCGTACCGCCTGGGCGCGGAGTGGCAGGTTACCTTTCAGGCCGTCGGCGAGGGGGATCGCGGCGGAACCACCTGCTGGATGGGACAGAGTTACGGCAACATGCCGTGGCTGCACGACACCAGCCTCAGCTACACCAACGAAGCCTGGGCGGCCGAGGTGCTGCGGCTAAGCTACGATCCGGCCACGTTGCGCCCCTTCCGCGCGGGGGATCTGATTGAGGTGACCGTCCGCCAGTCGCTCTTCTACGGCGGCAAGCGCAACATCAACGAGGGGCATGACATCGATCCCGCGTACAATTTCGACCTCAAGCTCATCACCGCCAACTACGGTTTGCCGGCGCCGGAGGTCATCACTTTGGCGGACGTCATACAACCAGGAGGCGTGGCGGAGGACCGGGCTACGTGGCAGCCGATCTTCGATCCCACGCGGGCCACGGGCGGCGAGCACTGGCAGGGGATGCGGGTGCGGGTTAACGGCCTGACGCTGGTGACCACCAACGGCTGGAATCCCGCCAACGCCTGGGGCGCGCGCCTGAGCACGGCGACCGATGGGAACAACCGCTTTCTGAGCCTGCGCCACCCGCGCTACAGCCTGGGGGCCGCGCCGACGGCGCCGTTCGATGCCATCGGCATCTTCACCCAGGAAGGCGGCAACACCAACGGGTACGAACTCTTCGTGCAACAGGTCCTGCCGCAGGCGCCGGCACCGGAAGTGGCCATCGGGCTCAACGTGACCATCTCGTGGCCCGTTTCGGCTCAGACTTACCAATTGGAATGGCGCGCGCAGGCGGACACTGGCGAGTGGGCCGCCGTCACGAACGCGCCCGTGGTCATCGACGGCGCGAACACCGTCATCCTCGCCCCCGGCGCCGCGCAGCGGTTCTACCGGTTGAAGAGCGCCAACTGAGAAGGCCAACCGGCCGACTTGCCGATGGTGGGAGGGGTGGCGTCCACGCCACCCTTTCCCGCCCAAGGAGAGGTTTATTCAAGCGATCAACCACGGACCATGCCATCCCCAAGCCGCCGGCCAATGAGACGCAAGGCAGCCTGCCCGCCAGGCCAGGTGGGCGCTTTTCTCGAACGTCACTACCGGCACTTTAACGCCGCCACGGTGGTGGAGGCGGCCCGGGAGTACCGGCGGCAGTTGGAGGCGGGGAACCAGATGATGATCTGCCTCGCGGGGGCGATGAGCACGGCCGAACTGGGCCTGTCCCTGGCGGAGATGATCCGCCAGGACAAGGTCCACCTGATCTCCTGCACCGGGGCCAACTTGGAGGAGGACGTGTTCAATCTGGTCGCCCACAAGTACTACGAACGCGTGCCTCACTATCGCGAACTGTCCGCCAAGGATGAGGAGGGCCTGCTGAAGCGGCATCTGAACCGGGTGACTGACACTTGCATCCCGGAGGGCGAAGCCATGCGCCGCATGGAGCAGGCAATGCTGGAGGTGTGGAAGGAGGCGGACCGGAAGCAGGAGGCTTGGTTTCCGCACGAGTTTCTCTATCGAGTGCTGCGCAGCGGCAAGTACGCGAAGCACTACCAGATTGACCCGAAAGACTCCTGGATGCTGGCGGCGTGCGAGAAGTGCCTGCCGATGGTGGTGCCCGGGTGGGAGGATTCCACGCTGGGGAACATGTATGCCGCCGCCTGCTTGCGGGGCGACATCGAACGGGTGCATACCGTGCGCACGGGCATCGAGTACATGAAATGGCTGGCGGTGCATTACCGGCGGGTGACCCGCCGCCGGGGGCTGGGCATGTTCCAGATCGGCGGGGGCATCGCAGGAGATTTCCCCATCTGTGTGGTGCCGATGCTCCAGCAAGACATGGGGCTGGCCACGCGGCGGTGGAGCTACTTCTGCCAGATCAGCGATTCCACCACAAGCTACGGTTCCTATTCCGGAGCCGTCCCAAACGAGAAGATCACGTGGGGTAAACTGGACCGCAACACCCCCAAGTTCATCATCGAATCGGACGCCACCATCGTTGCGCCACTCATCTTTGCCCAGGTGCTGGGGTGGTAAGGTCCCAACCGCCATGCAAGAGCCTCCTGTCCCAAACGGCCACGTGGATCCGCGCATCGGTTTCTTTGACCGGCACGCGGGACATTGGAGCGACGACAAGGAGCGTCAGGCCGCTGCCCTGCGCCGGTTGGAGGATCTGGGACCCCGACTCCCCCTGGTGCCCGGCCAGCAGCTCCTCGAGGTGGGATGCGGCCCGGGACACATCACCCCCTGGCTGGCGGATCGAGTGAAGCCGGGCCGGGTGACCGCCGTGGATTTCTCGCCCGCCATGCTGGCGCAGGCGCGGGCCAAAGGCATCGCTGCGGATTTCCATCCCTTGGACATTTGCGAGGCGGCGCCCATGGAGCAGGCCTACGATGTCGCCTTGTGCTTCCAGTCCTTCCCCCATTTCCGCAACCCTTCCATGGCCCTAAGGCACCTGGGCAAGGCGCTGAAGCCTCAGGGCCGGTTGCTGGTGCTGCATTTCACCGGGTCGGAACAGATCAACGTCTATCATCGGCGGGTCGGCGGCGTGGTGGCGCACGATTTCCTTCCCGCGCCCCAGGAATGGCCCGGACTTCTGACCGAGGCTGGCCTGTCCTTGCAGTCACTGGAAGACCGCCCCGATCTGTTTCTGCTGCAAGCCGCGCGCGTCTGATCGATGAAACCACGGATCTCCACCACCCCTACCGGAAGTGCCCGCCCCCGGGGGGCGGCCCTTTGGCGGCGCTTGTCGAGCCGGTACGAATGGCTGGTCGCGCGCATCGTTCCCCAAGCTGAGGCGTTTTTCGACACCTGCGTCAGTTTCGTGCCGCAAGGCGGGATATCCGTGCTGGAATTGGGCTGCGGCACGGGCTATGCCACGGAACGGATGCTGCGGCGGAATCCCCGAGCGCGCGTCACCGGGCTGGACCTCTCGGAGGAAATGCTGGCCGCCGCCCAGGCCAAGGCGAAGCTGAAACGGGTGCGATGGGTGCATGGCGACATTCGCGGAGCCTGGCCGGACGGGCGCTGGGAGGTGGTATTCACCACCCTCTGTCTGCACCACCTGACCCGGCCGGAACGGGGCCGCGTCTTGGAACGGGCGCGCGAGGCGTTGCGGCGCGGGGGGTGCCTGATCAACGGGGATATCTTCAAACCGGAAACCCGGTGGGAGGAGGCGCTGCTCCGGCAGCGCTGGGCGGCCAGCCTTCGCGCTCAAGGGCTGTCCCCGGCGCAGGCGGCTGAGATGATCGCCAAGCGGCGCGCCAACATGGGCTGCTTCGACACCCTGGCGGAACACCGGGCCATGCTGGAGGAAGCCGGGTTCGGCCGCGCGATCTGCCCTTGGACCTGCGAGATGGCGGGGGTCTGGGTGGCCCTTGGGCGCGGCAGGTGAGCAACGGGCGCGGAGCCCGACAAGACTACGAGTCGGGCGGACGCAGGTTCTCCGCGCCACGTGGCGTGCGAACCGTCAGCCGCAGGAGTCGCTCTGAGTCCGAGGCAATCTGCCGGGCCACCTCCCGCTTGCCGGCCTCGAGGAGGCTCAGGCCCTGGGCGTCCTTGCGCCAGACCCCGCCGTCACAGTGCCACCCTGCCAGCGAAAGCACGCGGGCAAGACAAAGATAGCTTTCCAGAGTCAGGCGCTTTGGGCCGGACCGCAGGTAAGCCAACAGCCGCCGCTTGGACTCGATGGCCGATTCCAAGCGCGCCACTTCCGGCGGAAGCTCTGAAGAGCACATGGGGCGGTTCTTCAGCTATCGATCTCCCGGGGCGTTCCCGCTGCACGAGGCGATCCGCACGCCCCCATTGGCACATTGCGGGCAAATGCAGGCCCGGCGGCGCGCCGGCTCGGGCACCCGCGCCAGCAGCGAGGCCGGAAAGCGAACGCGGAAGCACCAGCATTCCTCGTTCGAGTGCGCGCCTGCGGCCAACAGACAGTGGTTCGGCTGGCCGCACAGCGGGCAACGGGTGGCATCAATCTGGGGGCTGGCACTCACGCACAGGCGGGGTGGAGTTTCGGAAATGTCCATTCCGCCAGCGCCATCCCGCCAAACAGGACGGCGGTGAAACAGAGATCTCCCGCCAGGGTGTTCTGGAGGAACGGCAGCGCTGCCGCAAAGCACGCCCCCAATCCGGCACCAGTCTCCGGATACATCCCGCTGAAGGCCCAGACTGCGAAGTTGGTCACGGTAAAGAACAAGGCCGACGCGCTCAGCGCCAAAGCAACGATGCGCAGCGGGCTGCGCTGCTCCCGGAGCAACATGCCGAGGCACACGACCAAGGCAAAGCAGCCATAGATGACGGGCATCAGCGCGTGCAATCCCAGCACGAGGTCGCTGAGGAACATGGCAGCCAGCGGCACCAGGAAGGCCGCGCGTTTGTCGGCAAATTGCGCCCCGCCGAACAAGGCCAGCGCCGCGATCGGACTGAAGTTGGGTGGATGCGGGAGGATGCGGAATGCGGCGGCGGCCACAATCATTCCCGTCAAGACGATCAATCGAGGTTTGTTCATACTTGTTTGTCGATTACAGAGCCCGCCTGCAAATCAGGGTAACCACAGACGGGAAATTGCAGAGAAGAGCTATTCCAGATCATATAGCGAGTTGTCGGAAGAGAGGAAGCCGGTTCCCGGCGCCACTTTGGCCGCGCTGTCCGCGGTGTGGGTAAAGCGCTGCCTCAGGGACTCGGCGTGGCCGTCACAGAAGGCGGCGTTGCTCCGGCCCGAATGCCGAAAGCCCTGGGTGCCGGCATAACGCCCCTTGAACGAAGCGTCTCCCGGGTTGGGGAACGGCGCGCGCATGAATTTGTTCGCCCCCCCCGCGTATTGGCCGTCGCCAAATAGCACCGTGGCCTCGGGTTGTCTGAACGCGCCGGCTTTGGCAGGTTCTTGAATGCTCTCGAACTGCCCGTGTCCGATGAAGCTCGTGTTGTAGTTGTAACCGGTGAACGGGTCCACGAGCCAGTTGGCTTTGCCCGCGAAGGAGGGGCATTGCTGGATTCGTTCGGCGCCCAACCCCTCCCAGAGCAGGCCCGGAACGACACGGGGCGGGTTGGCCATGAAGGTGGTCAAATCCCAGGCATAGGACACGTTCACACCACGCTCGTTGCCGGTGGAGTAGGCGGTGGGATACGAATCGTCGTGCCCCATCACGTAAGCGTGGGCCGCAATGCCCATCTGGCGCAGGTTGCTCAGGCAGGCAACGCGCTTGGCGGAGGCCTTGGATCGGCCGAGGGCTGGCAGCAGCAGGCTGGCCAGGATCGCGATGATGGCGATGACGACCAACAACTCGATCAAGGTGAATGCCCGGAGGCGCACCCTGCGCGGAGTTCCGCTCGCGCAATCACCCGGGAATGACCGTTCCCCCCGCCCAAGCCGGCATGGATGGAGGCAACGGTTCATTCCGGGCAACCCGCTGGATGCGGCAGCGCTCACGGACGATTGACGCGAATCCGATAGAAAGCGCTGGTCGCTTCATCGCCATAGAACAAAGACGACATCCCCAAGGCCAAGGGTCGGACCATGCCCATCTCCTCCCAATTAACGAAGTCCGTCGTGCGCTCCAAGGTATAGATGAACCCCGGCAGCGACGCAAATTGCACCTTGGTCTGTGGGCCGCCCAAGTCATCCACGCCGCGGGTGATGGCAAGCTGAGGTGGAACCGCCTGGAGGAGGGCCAGGGTCGGGAGATTGGTGATCCCCGCCACCAAAGCGCCCCGGGTTGACGCCTCGAAGGCAAAGGCCGCGTCTTCCCAGTCGGAACCGACTTGGCGGAGCAACACCAGATCGTCCCCATTGCCCGCGTAGTCCGGCCCGGATGCGAGCCGCACGTCGGCCTGGAAAGGCACGGTGTTGCTCCCAAGGACGGGGGCCAACCCAAGTTGCGCACCGGTCAACAAACGGCCGTAGGGGGCGAACAACGATGGGTCCGGCAGGGCGGCGGTGGAAATCCGCGCCACCTCGCTGACGGTGGTGAAGCTCACCGCGAGCGCCGGTTGCGCCGGTTTCCCGGGCCGCTGAAACCGCAGCGTGGCCGTGCCATTGGTGAGGTTGCCGGGGGCAATGGTCAGACTGTCGCCCACGACCCTCGGGCGCGAGGCAGAAATCGCATCAATCTCGCCGCCACTGAAGTCGGTCAAGCCCTCGACTTTGACGTATTGGACGGAGGTGAAGCCGGATTGGGCGAGGTCAAATCCCGTGCCGCCGCCGGAGCCGTCGTAGAGGTCGATGGCGTCCGCTGCCGAGAGCGTCTCCGTGTCGCCGGAATTCAGTCGTGTGCCCAGCGCGGGGTTCACCGGCTTGGTGAAGTCCATGAGTTCATTGCTCCAAGTGGCACTGGCGCGGTTCCAGCGGTAGGCGTGGGTGGGGAACACGCCGTCCGCATACGGGCCATTGTCGTAGCGATACCAGTCCCAGGTGGCCGAGTTGGCGGGGTCTTGGCCGGCCTTGCCGGTGTAGCCCGGGCTGACCGAAACCTTGGTCGGTTCGGCGAAAACGCCCCCCGCCAGCAGGAGCGTGTTCATGTCCGCGCTGTCGTTCACGAATCCGCTGGCCGTGTAGAACGCGTTGCCGAACACTGCAAAATCAACGCCGTAAGGATTGGCCGGGTCGTCGTAAATGGGTTGCTCGAAGCGTGCCATGATCGAACTGCCCTCTGGCAGGGTCGTGATGAGCTTCCGCGTCTGGGTGGCATCCAGGTTGTAGGCGGGTTCCACCAGCTTGACGCGGCGCTCCGTCGTCCCGCCGGACCACCCGCCCCAAGGATCGTAGAAGTTGGTGGACGGCATCCCCAGCACCGATGCCGGATCATCGTACGGCGACGCGCCGAAGGGCTCTTGCGCGGCCACGACTTCAAAGGCGAACGGGTTCGCGGCTGCCGGCGCCGGCTCCCCCGGCTCGGAAGAGACAAAACCGGCGGCGAAACTGAAGCCATCCCATGCGCCATCCGCGAGGATTCGTCCGTCGGCTCCCGTCATGGCGGAACCCCAGCCATTCGTCGCGGAGTCTTTGACGTAGTAGGCCCAGAACCCCGTATCCCATCCCTCGACGAAATGATCGGCGGCGTCGGCCGGCCCGCGCGCGTCGTCCGCGTTGGAGGCCCCGGTGTCCATCACCAGACCGCCGGCGTCAAAGACCAGCGCCGGATTCGCCCCAAAATCACGGCTATTGTTCTGATCATAGCCAATGCCAAAGAGGGCGGTGCCCCAGCCGAACTGCCCCAGATGGGCGAACAAGCGGGAATCGGCGGCAACCACGGCTTGGAGCATGTCCAATCCTGTGGCGGTGCCGTTCCAGCGGTAGCCCCAGAGGAAGGACTGGGGGCTCTTCCCGTCTTTCCAATCAATCGCCAGCGCGGCGCGATTGGTGCCGCTCCCGGCCCAGAATTGGATGTCGTCAAACGTGGCCGCGTTGGCGAACCGCATGAGGGACGCGACCGCGAGGGCCAGCGTCATGCTGTGAACTGTTTCTTTGTTCATCGGTCTGATCTGCTTGAGTTGTGGCCGGACACCCAGACACGCTGGACGCCAAGCCGGATTCAACGGCGAGACCAGACCGGGGAAGACATTCGCCAGGCCGCACGGCCCGGAAAACACAAACGCCTTCCTCCGGCAAATCACGAAGGAAGGCGCAGACAGTGAAGTTTCACGGTTCGAAAACCTTGCGGCATCCGAAGGCGAACTGGCCTCATCCTTCTCTTTGCGGAGAAGCGGGCCTGCCTCACCCGAGGCGGGCCATGATGAGCATTTTCCAGCCGGTATCCTGACTCCGGGCCTCGAACCTCACCCCAACCTTCCCGCCCATGGGCAGTGGTATTGTGGAGTTTGTAGCCCGTTACAGTGGCGCAACCGTCCCCGAATTTCACGGGGTTCCCTGACACTGGTAATGTTCTGGCTGGTCGAACCGACCAGCGCTTGTCAAAGAGCGCGACCAACCTGCCAACCACAGCCGGACTTGGCAAGAGGAAAGAGCCGGTTCGCGTGCTGGGATATGACGAAATTTGTTTGTTGTAATACTTACAGCGTGCTAGACTGAAGCGAGATGATGGTCGACACTAGCATGCCCACCCCCGTCCCTGCTGCCGCAAGGACCGGGCGTGCCTTCACCCTCGTCGAACTGCTGGTGGTGATCGCGATCATCGGCATCCTGGCCGGACTGCTGCTGCCCGCGCTGGCCCGGGCCAAGGAGAAGGCCAAGGCGGCGAAGGCGCACGTGGAATTGCAGGGGGTGGGGTTGGCGTTGCAGATGTACAGCGACGACCACCAAGGGCGAATCCCACCGGTCAGGGTCAACTGCAACAGCGATATGGCGGATCACTGGTGCCAGTTCCCGGTCGAACTGGCGGACCAGCGTTACCTGCCGCGCAGCGAACGGACGGGCATGGCGGCATGCATGGAGGACGTCTTCAATCCCGGCCACACCTACAAGTACGCCGCGCCCGGGCCGTGCATCCTCAACGACACGCCGAACGGGAACTTCCGGCTCTGGGTCCCCGAGGATTCGCCCGAATGCGCGAGCACCAACGGGGTTTACCATGCGGACGCGGTCTCCGCGCCGGTCAAATGGGTGGTCTGGAGCCTCGGGCCCCGGCCCAAAGGCCCTGAGGCGCAGGACACCAAGGCGCCCATGGCCCGGCGCACCTGGTATCGGCGCACGGGCGGGGGCGGAGTCATCGCCCGCTTCGCCACGCAGGACGGCACCCAGTACAAGAGCCCCTAGCCGGACGGACATGGATCAGCCACAGTCAACGCGCAACTACCTGAGGCGGCTTCGCGAGGAAGCCGGCCGGGCGCGGTTTGCGGCCCTGGTGGTTGGGTACGAGCGCGAGACCCGTTTCGTCTGGAGCGGCACCGGCAATCCAGCCGCACAACTCGAGGCGTTGCTCGGCACGGGCGGCGAGGTGGTGGCCGTGCTCGGAGCGGGGTTGGTGGGCAACACCTTCGTCTACCGGTTGGATCCGTTTCCCGAGTATGAGGACGACCCGGAAATGCGCGCGTACCTCTCGGCCTTGGGGGAGCAACTGGCCAACACCCTCGAACAGCGCCTCGAAGCCCTGCTTAACTGAACCACGTCGATGCCTGTTTCCCTGCTGAATCCTGTCCGCGCCAGAACCGGCCGTTTGCGCCGCCGGGAGACTCCGGCCAAGCCGACGGTCTGGAGCATGGTGCTCCTCTCGATCATCCTCATGGCGCTGGCCGGGGTGAATCGCACCAATGCCGCGACCAACCAATGGCCTGTCCGGTTGGAGTCATCCGCCCTTGTGAACTTCTTTCGCCTGGGCAACGGGCTCTACTCCGGGGCGGAGCCGCACGGCGAGGCGGCCTTCGCCGCGTTGGAGAAACTCGGGATTAAGACCATCTTGAGCGTCGATGGCTCAAAGCCGGAGGTCGAGGCGGCGCATCGGCATGGCATCCGCTACGCGCATGTTCCGTTGGGGTATGACGGCTATGAGAGCAATGCCTGTGTGCGGCTGAGCCAGGCCGCTGTCACCCTGCCTGGCCCGCTCTACGTTCATTGTCACCACGGCAAGCATCGCGGCCCGACAGCCGCCGGGGTCATGGCCATGGCCGTCCTGGGGTGGACGTCCAGCCAGACCGAGAACTGGTTGCGCCAGGCCGGAACCTCCACGAACTATCCCGGCCTTTATGCAACCGTGCGGGAATTCCGCGCCCCCGACGCGCAAACCCTTGCCACCGCCCGGCCTGATTTTCCGGAAACCGCCACGACGGCGGGGTTGACCGAGGCCATGGTCGAAATCGACCGTGCCTGGGATCATCTGAAGTTGCTCGAACCTGCCGGATTCCGCGCCACGGCGGCGCATCCAGACCTGGTCCCTGCCCGGGAGGCAGCGCGCCTAGCCGAGGCTCTCGAACGGGCGACGACGCTGCCGGAGGCCGTGCAGCGCGGCTCCAGGTTGGCGGAGCAACTCGCCCGCGCGGGCAGGGAGGCACGCCAATTCGGCGTGCAATTGGGGCAGTTGAAGCCGGGAGCGGACGTGGGCGCTGACATTCGGCGCGCGTACACCTTCATCGGCGAGTCTTGCGTCGAGTGTCATCGTGCCCATCGGGACCAAGCTCCCGCCGCCCGGCGCGCCTTAGCCCTATGAAGCCTCTGTTGCTTGCCCTTGCCGTCACCCTCGCGTTGCTGCCGTGCGGGTGCCGCCGCTCGGTCGTCTCCGGGGAGGCCCCGGAGATAGCCACCTCCACTTCGTACCTCGAGGCCGCCGCGCGCGACCTGCTGGGAAGCGGGAAACCGCTGCTCAGACTGGCCGAGCCCGGCACCTGCCCGGGACATTTCGACTTGCGGCCCAGCCAGGTTGCCGAGGTGCGCCGCTGCCGCGTCCTGTTGCGCTTCGATTTCCAGAAGGCGCTGGATGCCAAGTTCGCCCGCGACAGCTCCGACGGCATCCGCGTGGGAGAAGTGGCGGTGCGCGGCGGCATGGGCCGTCCCGAGAGCTACCTCTCCGCCTGCCGTCAGACCGCCGAGCACCTCGTGGCCGCCCAACTGCTGGCACGGACCAATGCCGAGGCCCGGCTGGAAGCCATCGCCGCCCGGCTGGACCGGCTGGCCCTCGACGCGACGAACCGTCTGGCGCAAGCCGGCCTGGCCGGCACGCCGGTGATTGCCAGTGCTCACCAACGCGAGTTTTGCGAGTGGCTCGGTCTGAAGGTGGTGGCGACCTTCCGGGCCGCGGATACGGCCAGCGTGGGGGAGATCGAGGAAGCCATCGACGCTGGCAAGCTGGCGGGCATCCGGCTCGTCATTGCCAACCTGCCTGAGGGACGCCGGACTGCCGATGCGCTGGCCGGACGCCTCAGAGCGCGCACCGTGGTGTTCGCCAATTTCCCGGCCCTCAACGCGAATGGCGAAGCGTTCGATGCCATGCTCAGCGGCAACGTGGAAGCGCTGCGGCAGGCGCTGGCGCCATGAAGGAACTGGCCATCGATCTCCAGCAGGTCTTGGCACACGCCGGCGGACGCCGCATCCTGGATCTGCCCTCCCTGCAGGTGGAAGCGGGCAGCGTGGTCGCCCTTTTGGGACCGAATGGCGCCGGCAAGAGCACGCTGCTGCGGGTCTGCCTGGGACTGACGCGGGTAACCTCGGGAACGGTGCGGGTGCTGGGCGAGGACGTGACCCAGCTCTCCGAGGCCGGGTTGGCCCGCCTGCGCTGCCGGATGGGGTTTGTGCCTCAACTCCTCCCCGGACGCAGCGAAGCGCCGCTGACGGTCCGCGAAGTGGTGGCGATTGGCCGCACCGGACGGGCCGGTTTGTTCCGTCGGCTTTCCAGGGCCGACTGGATGGCGGTTGACGAGTGGATCGAACGTTTGGGACTCGCCCCACTGGCTCAACGTGGCTTCGGGGAGATCTCCGGAGGGGAGCAGCGCAAGACCATCATCGCCCGGGCCATGGCGCAGGAACCGGAGGTTCTGCTGCTGGACGAGCCGACCGCCAACCTCGACCTGGGCTGGCGCGAGCGCATCGTGGATACCATCGACCGGCTGTTTGCCGAACGCCGCCTGACGATCATCCTGGTTTGCCACGAGTTGGAGGTGCTGCCCCCGTGCTGCCACCAAGTGGGGGTGCTCGAAGGGGGCTCCCTGACCAGTTGGGGCCCGCCCGCCGAGGTGCTCACCACCGCGCGGGTGGCGCGGCTCTACGGGAACGGCTTGCAAGTGATCCCGTGCGCGGGCCGGTTCGCCGTCGTGCCGGAAGGAGGGCCGCGTGCTTGATCTCCTCTTTTGGGCGCCGGTGATGGTGGGCGGCGCGCTGGCCGGGGCTTCCAGCGGCGTGCTGGGCACGTTCATTGTGGGCATGCGGGTCCCGTTTCTGGGGGTGTGCGTAGCCCATGCGGCCCTGGCCGGGGCCGTGTTCGGGGGGCTGTGCGGGCTGGAGGGGCAGGCGCTGTTGCTGCCGGCCCTGGTTGCGGCGGTGCTGACCGCCCTGGTCTTGGGACTCGCGAATCCCCACCGTTCCCATCTGGACGACAACGTGGTGCTGAGCTTCCTCTTCTCGGCCACGATGGGGCTGGCGTTTCTGGGCATTGGGCTCTACGGCATCCTGGGCCGGAGCGACAACGATGTCCGCAGCCTGCTGTGGGGCAGCCTCAACTTCTGCCGCTGGTCGGACGTGGCCCTGATGGGCGGGCTGGCGGCGGCGCTGCTGGGGTACATCGCGGTCTGCTTCAAGGAGCTGCGGGCCATCCTTTTCTCCCGTGCCGAAGCCGAAGCGGCCGGCATCCGGGCCACCGCCGTATGGACCGGCTTCCTGGTGCTGGTCGCCGCCACGCTCACGGTCAACTTCCAGACCGTCGGCGGTCTGATGATTTACAGCCTGATCAGCAACCCAGCCGCCGCGGCGTTCCAAGTGGGGCGGGGTTGCGGGAGGGTGTTGGCGCTGTCGG
>CAYYMW010000057.1:0-23573 GCA_964472515.1 uncultured Verrucomicrobiota bacterium
CCCCACCGCGCCCACGTCCTGGCCCTCGAGGGGCGAGACTTGGATGGTGGCTCGGTTATTCGCGCCGAGCGGATTCCCGGCCCAGTCCTTGACGTTGGCCACCGTCACCGTGGTGTTGGTCAACGCAAAGGTCGCGATCTGCAACGCCACCGATACCCCATCGTCCCGCAACGCGGCTTGCTGCACTGAGGCGCCGTTGCTCAGCGTGTAGTTGGCGGGATTGGTCACGGTGAGCGGATCGATGGGTTTGTCGAAGCGCAAGCCGATGGTGCCGCTACCGGCCAGGGTCGCAGCGGACACCAACTTGGGCGCGGTGGCTTCGGCAGGCACGGTCAGTCTCGCCGTCGCGCTGGCCACGCCCGGATATCCGGCCCAACTCACCACGCAACGGTAGAGCGATCCATCGTCGCTCCGCCGTCGAGGTGACGTTGTGTAGTTCGTCCCGTTCGCCCCGGGGATATCCACCCCGTTGACCTGCCATTGGTACTGCAGGCCAAACAGGTTGGTGGTGGTATCCACGGCCGCCTCGACCGCGAAAGTGGCGCTTGTCCCAGCCGGCACACTCGCCGGCTCGGGTGCCTTGGTGATCCGCACCGGACTGACGGCGCCTGAAACCAGTCGGTAGGCTAGCACCGCACCAGGCGCATCCTGGTCGTTGATCAGGGACCGGGTGCCCGTCTTCAGATCGACGTACGACCACTCCAAGGAAGCCCCGCCGGTGCCCTGCTCAAAGGTCAAACGGATTGGATAGAGCCCGTTCGTCAACGTCAGAAACGTGAAGGCCGAATCCGCAGCCCCTCTGCCGCAATTACACTCACCGAGGACCAAGAGATTGGCGTCGCCCGGTTTAGGCACAGCGCAAACCCGAAAACCATCGTCGCTATTGACGATGAACTGGTGCAACCCGGCGTCCAGCGAAAGATACGCAACTGCCTCCACTGCAATGTTGTTTGGATTGGGGCCGGCATTCACTCCGGGGAACTGGACGTCCCCGCCGAAAGCCCCCGCGCCCGCCGGCGCACTCACGTTGTAGTTGATCACGTCAGCCGCCTCAAAAACCTGACGCTCAACGGTATACCCACCCGCCAACTGATTCTCCGTACGCGCGGTGGAGTTCTCCAATCCCGCGTTGGCGGGTGCCTGCACCATGCGCACCGCGAAGCCGTTGCTGCGCCCGGCGTCTGTCGGTTGTGCTCACGCGACGGGGATCACCGGCACGGGGCCGATGGTGCTGAATTGCCACTGCTTCGAGATGGTGTTGGAAGGGTTGGCATTATCATAGAAAGAAAGGCTGACGTTGAAGGTGGTCCCGAATGGCCATTGGCCGTCCGGCACCAACCGAACCGTCGTAACGGCCCCCACCCGCGTAATGCTGGGCGCCGCTGCCACCCCGTTGGTAAGCAATTGGATCGATTCGACGCGCGGGAGAAAATCGCCGTCCGTGATCTGCGCCTCGATCACCGTGATCGGGGAGACGCCGCCCCCCGTAGGGCCGAACGAAGAAATGGTGGGACTCGCTGCCTGAGCGGACAACCAAGCCGATAGACAACACACAGCCACGGTTGATAGTACGGGATGCGTTTTCACAGGATGCCTTTGGGTTGCGTGAGAGAGCCGACAAACACCGGGAGCGCACGCTCTCAGGATCGCTTTGTATGGTAAGGTCTTAGTACCTCTAATCAGGCTTGAAATCAAGCCGAATAGCGGTCCTTGATCCAAGAAAATGAGAGGTCTGCTGGTGGTTCTTCACCTTCCTTGGTAGAGCCGTTTATCCCCACTGAAATACCACCCTCCCACCCTATCCAGACTCAACGAAAATGCCGATGATAACGGGAGTTCGCCTGACGCACAGCGGCGGTGACCCTCCCATGACCAATCATGCTTCATCGGCCACCAACAGGCTGTCGGACGAACAGACCACGGTTGGGTGGGAACTTGGAACTGGAACGCACGTCCGCCCGTGGCAGGCGTGGACTGCTGATGAAGGGGATGGGGTGACTGACGGGATTTGAACCCGCGACAGCCAGATCCACAATCTGGGGCTCTAACCAAGCTGAGCTACAGCCACCATCCGGCCATCAGTATAGATTTCCAGCGGTTCAGCGTCAAGCTTCGGTTGGAGGATCAAAAACGCCGGAGCACACTCCGTCTTTGCCGAGGGCGATGAAAGTGCCCCCCATGCCACAGATCGTAGGGTGCGGGGCAGCCAGCATCAGTTGGGGATAGAGTACGAAAAGTCCTGCAAAGGGCGTACAGGTCATGGTAGAGCCAAAGGACACTCAGAGAACCGAACCTGAGCGAAAGGCAGCACGATGACCCGAGCGAGCGGAAGAGCGAGAACCTGAGCGTGGCGGTGAGCCCGGCAGAAGTGAAGGCGGTCTTGAGCCAGCAGGAGGGTTTGCAGGCGGCCGACGGGCCGCCAGGGCTACCAGAGCGGGTATTACCGGCGGCGGCACCGCACGCGGGGGGGGACCTTGAACTGCGGGTGCCGCAGGACCGGGCCAGACGCTTCAGCACGAAGATGTTCGAGAGTTATGCGCGGCGCGAGAACGCGCTGGTGGCGGCCTTGGCGCAGACGTAGGCGCAGCGGGTGTCGACGCGCAAGGTAGCGGCGATCACCGAGAAGTTGTGCGAGCACGAGTTCAGCGCGGCCAGCATCAGCGCGATCACGGCAGCAATCGGAGACGGTAGAATCGTTGCGCCGAGCCGCCCAGGTCGGCGTCCAGAGTCATTTCACCGCCGTTCCCGGTTAGCGCCGCGCCCACGACGCTCCACACCATGGAAGCGAGGTCCGTGGTGGACTCGAGTTGGAAGCGTTGGCCCGCCACGGTGGCGAACGAGATGGTCAACTGCCCATCGTGGACGGCGATGGTGCTCAGCCGAGGCGTGGAGAACACCGTGACGGTGAAGCTCGTGCTGACACTCAGGGCGGGGCTGCCGTTGTCCTTAACGATGACCGTGATGGAGTAACTGGCAGGGTCGGCAGGAGTCCAGGTGAACCCGCCGGTCACCGGGTCGATTGACGCCCCGGTCGGCGCGTCAACTCCCAGACTGAACGTGAGGGCCTGGGATGGCTGATCGGGATCGGTGGCGTTGATGGTGAAGCTGAGCGTTTGCCCGAGGACTGCGGATTGGTCCATGACGGGGAGGATCACCGGTGGCGCATTGGCCAGGATGTTGTTAGTGCCAGGAGTTGCCTGGGGCATGGGGAGGAACGGGGGCGCGCCATCCGGGAAGCGGCCCAGACTGACGTCCTCGGCTTGAGCGGGATAGGCCAGGTAATCGATGGCCAAGCCGTCCGGCCCATACAGGCCCAGACGCTCCCCACCCTTTTTGAGCTTGAAGCCGATGTGAAGCTCCGGGGTCCCGTTGGTGCTGAGTCCGTCCGCCCAAACCAACAAGAAACCGTGAGCCGGTATGGTATAGCCGCCCGGGATGGGGAACTTGCGCAGATCCGTCAAATCGTCGGTGAAATAGTAGCCGGTCAGATCGACAGGAGCACTGCCGTAATTGTAGAGCTCGAACCAGTCGTTGTACTTGCCCCCGATCGGGTTGGCCAAGGTGTGGGTATTGGCCGCCATGAGTTCGTTGATGCGCACCGTCAGCGGCGCGCTGGCAGGATTGTTGGCGGCCCCAGGGGTGGTAAAGAAGAACTCCTGGCGGACGAAGCTCTGTCCGTCAGGGAAGGACCCGAAAGAGCGGTCGGGGGTGAGATTCGTATAGTCGAGGTAGTCGAGTACTTGCACCTCTCCGTTGAGGAGACGGCTGAGGAGCAGACTGCCGGCGCCGGGAGCGAGGCTGAAACCGGTGTGAAGTTCGGCGGCGATCGAGAGGTCGGAAAGCCCATCCGCGAAGACGCGCAGGAACTGGCCAGGTTGGATGACGGCTCCGGCGGGGAAGCTCCAGGCGGTGGGATTGGCGTGGGTATTGGCCAGATAGAGCCCGCTTAGGGGAACCACGTTGGTGCTGGGGTTGTAAAGCTCCAGCCAGGGGGTCCGGTTTCCCGCGCGGTTGGTGATGCCGGTCAGATTCTCAGCCTGGAGTTCATTGATCCACAGACTCGGGAAGGCGGCCATGGTGGCATTGACGCTGTTGATGGCGCCCGGCGTGGAGGGGGCCAAACTGGGTCCGGCACCAGGCAGGGTGGTTTTCACGGAACCGCTCGAAACGCCCGAGCCGGCGAGTTCGACCGTCACGCTGGGAGAAGTGGCGTTGGTGCTTTGGAGATACCAGAAACTCAGGGTGTAGGTCTGACCGTCGGCCAGAGCGGGGCTGATATCCTGGTAGACGGCGTTGCCGCTGCCATTCCCTGGGGCGGTGGCAACGAGTTGAAGACTGCCGTTGCCCGTGTGGCTGACATTCGTGCTCAGGCCTGAGAATGAGTAGTCCGCACCGCGTTGCCAGGCGTCGGCGAGTGGGGCTTCGAAGTCTCCCCCTACAAGAAGGTTCGAGTCCGCATCCGGCGATGCGCCCGGGACCAACCGCAGGTCATCCAGGTAGACGATCCCTGAGCTCTGGGCGTAGATCAGCAGCCGTGAACCGGAAGCCGTGCCCGTGGCGGTGACACGCACCCACTGCGGTACGGAGGAGCCGGGCGCGTTGGTGGTGACAGCGGCCCAGTTGCCGACCCGCCAGTTGTCCTGGCGGCCATCGATGAGTTGCAGCGAGCTTCCAGCCCCGTTGGCCAGAGCGGGCCAGGGGGGCATGCTGTCGTACCGGACTTTGGCAACGACTTGGTCCGTCGCGGCGTTGGTGCCGGGGATAAGCAGGGTGAGAGTCTCTCCACCGGTCTGCAAGGCTCCGCCGAAGTAATCAAACACCGCGTTCGTGGCGCCATAGGCCGCCGCATACGCGGAGCGACTTGCCGCCAACACCAGGTACTGGTCCGGGGCGAGCAACGAGCCGGCTGGGAACGTGTAGCCCAAGCCGCGGAACTCCCAGCCGGACAGATCGAAGGTGACGTTGCCCGAGGTGTTGTGCAGTTCGACGTAGTCCGCATCGGGGCTGGGAGGATGATACATGATCTCGTTGATCACCACCTGTCCGGCGGGCGAGGGCAGCGGCCCTTCATACTGGGCCGTCGCGGTGGTGGCCGCCCCCGGCACCGGCTGGCCTTGCGGGTCGATGCCCACGATGTTCCAAGTGTTGCCGCCGGGCTTCAAGGGCACCAGCGCCGTCCAATTACTGACCGTGGTCCAGGTCACGGGGTAGGTGTTGCCCTCGAATTGAAGCGTTGCGGCGGCGATGGGCGCGGTGCCGCTGACCAGCGCCTGGTTGTTATTGACGGTCACGGAACCCACCGCCAGCGGCACCGTTACGGCGGCAAGTTGGTTTTGGAGCGCGGTGCGGCGCAGGCTGAACCAATTCTTGAGGGCGGTGGGGCTGGTCAGGCGCTGGCCATCGCACCAGGTCACGCCATTGGCCACCAGGGAGCGGTATTTGGCATCCATCACCGCATTGCATTGGGCGGGGTCCAAGGGGCCGTTCACCGCCCGCTCCACCGCCCGCCAGTAGGCCCGGCGGAAAGGCGGGTGGTTATACATACGGGTAATCGTGGGGTCCTCCGAATTGAACAGTGGCGCGGTGCTCGGTCCGTAGCTGGCTCCGTAATTGAGGGCGGCGAGCATCAGCCAGTCCAGGTCGAACATATAGAGCTGCCACTTGCCGCGCGAAGGCAGGAAGGCATACATGTTCTTGCCGATGGCATGGCCATAGGCATCGAAGTTGGCGATGATGTGCTCGGTCGCAAAGACACCCATCCACTCTTCCACGTCCACCAGCGACTCGGTGGCGGCGGTGTAGACCTGCGCTTGCGAGGCGTTGAGCGCATCGACCAGGGAGAAGACGTTGGTGTAGTCGTTGACCCGATCGCCAGCCCGGTAGTTGAAGTTCCACCGGTAGGCCTCCCGCTTCTTGGCTCCGCCCGTGGTGGTGTAGTTCTTCAACATGGGCCCCGGGGCGGTCATGTTGCCGCCGCCATCACTGAACTCGAACGCCTGGTCGATCTTGAAGAACTCGCCGTCCGGGTCGCCGGGCGACCAGGCCTTCGTATAAGCCCCGCCGGGTTGCATGACCGCCTCGAAGACAGCGGAGCGGGCCTCATCGGTGACGCCGTTGAGGTGGAGGCGTATGGTGTAGCGGTGCGAGTAGGGGAGGTTGATGCGGTCCGCGATCCAATAGCCCATCTGCTCCTGCATGGCGGTCGTCTCGTTGCCGTGTCCGCCGGGCCAGTCCAACACGAGGTTTTGCTCGCCCAGGAACAGATCGTCCGCCGGAAACGTGACCGAGTACGCACAGCGGCCGCAGGTGGGGCCGCAATAGCCTGGCGCAATATGCGGACTGCCGGCATAGAGCATCTGGGCATTGTAAATGACCCGGTCCTGCCCAAGGACGAAGGTGACGTCGTTCGGCGTGTTGTTGAGCTTGTTCCGGCCGGCCCAGGTGTTGAGGGTGGCTTGGGTCATCCAGAAGCGATAGACGGGGAAGTTACCCACGGGCTGAACCTCGCCGGCTCGCACCAGGCACTCGCGGACCGGGGCGTCGCTCGGGAAGTTCGCCACTGCGGGCACTGCGGCCTTATCCGCGGCTTCGACATGGAAGGCCACCATCGCGCCCGCGGCCTGACCGGGAATCGTGGCGCCAAAGACTCCGTCGCCAGCCAGCGCGTCCCCGGCGACACCCGCGTCGTTCATCGGCAGGACGTTGTCGGTGGTGGCGGGATCCAACCGGTAGTGCAGCCGCACCTGGCCGATGCCGTCCGGATCGTTGATCCGGGCGGTCACAACGATGGCTTGACCCGCTTGGGGCAACACGGGCGCGTGCTGCACCTGGCTGATGGCCGGCGGCGCGTTGGAGACGAGGCGGCTGTTGGGCGCCCCGGGCGTTCCCGGCGCCACCGGCAACGCCATCTCGGCCGCGCATTCCAGCCAGTTGCCGCGGAAACGCAACAGGATCCCCGGGTGGCCTTTGAGCCAGCGAACCGCCGCCTTGATGGTGACGTTTTTGGCGCCAATCGCCAGCGCGCTGGTCAGCGGCGTGCGCACCCGGTTGACTTGGTTGTCGCCCCGGTCCACGCCCCGCACGTGGTACGAGCGGCTGCTCTGATAGCCTTCCGCTGACTCCCAACCGGAGTCCGACTCGGTTCCTTCCGCCGTCCAGCCCGAGTCCCCATCCTCGAAGGTCGAGTTGGCGATCCGGTTCGCGCCGGCGGAATCGATGACCTGCACACTGTCGATGAGGCATTCGCCCGCGCCCTGAAGGAGAACCTGCAACTGGTCGGCGAGAATGCTGCTGGTCCGGCCGTTGTCGATGGTGCCGGTGGCGGAAATGACCGTCCAAGGCGCCTTGTGGGTCTCGTCGCTGGCCGCCCAGTTGGCGGCGTCCCGGCGGTCTGCTTGCGGGTCGATCAGTTCCAAGCTGCTCCCGCCATCCGCAGTCCATTCGGGCCAGCGCCCGCCAGGCTGGTAGGCCAGTTCCTCCACGACGATATCGATCTTCTTGCTGGTGACCGTACCGGTCGCGTTCGTGCTGAGGATCGTGTCGGATTTGGCCAGGGCCAGGCGTTCCCCGCCATGTGACAGCCGTCCGCCAAAGTCCCCCACCAGAGTGTCAGTGCCCAGGCTGGGGTAGATCGTCCGCAGGTGCGCGGCGTTGCGCGCCACGACCAGGTAGTGGTCGGGAGCGAGCGTGGTCCCCGAGGGGAACGTGAAGCTGATGCCGGCAATGAACTTCCAGCCGCTTAAATCCACGGCCTTGCTGCCCCGGTTATACAACTCGACATATTGCTCGTCATCGTCCAAGGACACCGGCGCATACATGATCTCATTGATGACGATGTCGCCGAGTTTGGGTCCGCCGTTCGGTTTCCCGGGGGTCTTGGCGTCCAAGCGGCAGAATTCACCCATGCCATCCGGGGTGCGGCCCGTAGCGACGCCGTTTTCCTGCCCGCCGAACCGGACCGTATCGAGCACGCGTGTTTGGGCGGGGTTCTTGAAGTAGATGGTCTCACCGGCCGCGTCGAGCGCGAAGCCCATGTTCGTTTGGGTATAGTAGACGAACCCTTGCGGTTGCAGGACCGTGCCGGTGGGGATGACCCATTTGTTGGTGGCCGGGTCGTCGGTCAGAATGCAGCCCGAGATGTCCACCGGGGAGGAACTGCGGTTGTAGAGTTCAATGTAGTCTACCTCGGGGTCATCCGTGTGGGCGAGGAACTCGTTGATGACCACCTGACGCAGCGGGTCGGGGGTATAGGGGTCCAGCCTGCCAGGGGAGCCCCCAATGGCATCGCTGGCTGCCCACGCCAGGGGGTTCTCCTCTCCGTAGGAGGCCCTGGCGAGGACCAGGGAATGCCCGGCCCCGTCGGCGGCCACCGGCCAAGGCGGTTGGTCCGAGTACTTGACCTCCAGGAACAGCGCGCCAGCTTGGTTCAGCAGGCGCACCGTGCCACCACCGTTGGGAAGGTTGTTGGTGTACGGGCCCAGGACGCCGGCGATGCCGTACGCTTGCGCAAGCTCGGCTGGAGACTTCGCCACCACCACCATCCCGCCTCCAGGGAGCGTGGTGCCCGCTGGGAAAAGGTAGTCGATATCGCCCCCAAGCCGGTAGCCGCTCAGGTCCTGCGGTTCGCCACGCGAGTTGAAGAGTTCCACGAAGGCCAGGTTCGTCCGGGCCGGATGGTACATGATCTCGGAAATCACCAGGCTGGTGCGGCGGCTGCACTGGCCCAGCGGCTCAACTTGCGGCGGGAGATTGGTACCCACGGCGGTGACCGGGGAAAGGTCACGGAACGCCGCGGTGCTCAATTGGTTCGTGTCACGACTGGCGACGGCCAGACCCAAGTAGACGCTGGTGGGCAGTCCCAGGGTGACAGAGCCGAGCGGCGACCAATTAAGTCCGTCGAAGCCGGCAAAGCCGCTGAAGACCGAGCCGGTCCGCTTCAAACGGAGCCACGTGTTCGGGTAGTTCACGGGAAAGGACCCGGCGCGAGTTGCCGTGCCGCCCAGGGTCGCGCGCGATTCGAAGAACGCCCCACTGATCGAAGGCGTGGCCAGGACGCCGGCGAAACGCGCTCCGGCCGTTAGATTCTCGCGGACCATCAGGCCGGCTTCGGACCATGCGTCCGCCAGGCTCAGGTCATCGAGGCGTACCCGCACATCGAAATCGCCGGCCCGCAGTTGCTGGCTGAACTGGCATTGATCGCCCGCACCGCCGATGCCCGCGCCGCCGCCCGCGAGGTTATAGCCATTGCCGGCCGGGGTTTGGCTGCCCGGAGGAATGGCCCCGCCGATCGTTGCCGGGGTATAGGAGGAGACGGCAAAGGTCGCTTCGGAATTGGCCGCGAGGCGATTCCGGGCGGCCGCTTGGTCCGTCAAACCGCCGACCCGCAGCGTATAGACCGCGCCCTCAGCCATGGGGGCCACGGAGAGCACCACGTTGGTGTCAGTGGCATCCATGGTCGCGTCAAACACGCCCACCGTTTGCGCCCCTAGGGTGATACTGTAGTTGGCGGGGTTCGTGCCACCGGCCCGGGCGATCCGCTCCGAAAAAAGCGCCTGCACACGGTCCAACCCCAGCGCTTGAGCGCCGAGGAGGACGGGGGGATTGGTGTCCGCGATGACATGCAGCGTGGCGACCCGGCTCGTGACGGAATGGGTGACATTACTTACCATGTTCTGCGCCACCACCTGGAAACGGGCGCCGTCGTCGGTCAGAGGCACTTGGGGAAGCGTGTACAACAGACTCGTCGCTCCGGGGATCGGGTCGCCCTCACGAAACCACTGAAGGGACGGGGCGGGAGAACCGGCTACGGCAACAGTGAAACTGGCCGAGGCCAGTTCGTCCACCGTAGTGTCGGCGGGATGGCGAGTGATGGCTGCGGGCGTGTCCGCGGCGAATTCCTCCAAGCGAAAGCCGTCCAAAGCGTAGCAGTAAGGCCCATTGGCGGTGCCGCCGGTGGGAATAGGGCCAGTATACTGGGTGGTGGTGACCGAGAAGGAGCCGCCTTGACTGGGAGCGATCTCCTCCCAATCCGCCATGTCCCCATCGAAGTTCTGGCCGGTGTTGATGGCGACTTGGTTGGAGGCTAGGTCGTTGGTAAGGCATCCCGCAGTATGCGCGCTGGTAAAGGAAACCACACCATCAAGTTGGAACAGCGACCAACGCTGCGGGTAGTTGCCGCCGCTGCCCCCGCGCACGGCGCTTCCCTTGAAACTGTACCTGCGGGTAGCATCCAGCCCGGTGAAGGTGTAGGTGACCGTGGCGCTGCCCGTGACTTGGGCCACGGCATCCGAGTTACCCGCTCCCTGGAAATCCACGTACCCATGGAAGGTACTGTAGAGAGGCGTGCCGGCATTGGGGTTATTCGCCGTCGGGGCGGGGTTCACGGTACCCGAGCGCGTAATGGTGACCGTGACCGGTAAATCCAACCCGGAGCGGATATCCTTCAAATGCCCCGTGGCTCCCGGCGGGTTATCGAAGATGTTCCAAGTGGTGGCGTTGGTGTGAGTGGTGTCCCCGATCACCCCCGGACCATGATCGTTGAAGGCGACAAACTGCCCCCGAACGGGGCCGCACCACCAGAGGGACGCCAGCAGGAGCGCGGCGGACAAGGGAAGACGCAAGGGGGATTCGGATGTCATGGGAGCGTGAGCGGTGGGAAGCTCTGTCGGCGGTTGGCCGCGGCGGGTGGGAATCCTGTTCCCAAGCGCGGTCTCGTGTGGAAAATCAAGCATACGCCAAAGTGGCCATGCGGCCAGCCGGGTTGCCCGCTACCGCCAAGGCACCCACCTTGTACCTCCGGCACGCTCGGAAGTCGAGACAATGGGGGGCGCTGGACAATGACTGACAAATTTGGCGGTTCGCGAAAACCGCCGAATGTCCGACAAAAGGTGTATGGCGATTGGCCTGAAGACTCCCCAGGAACGGGAGAAGGAGGCTGAACGAGACCACCCGCGATTCCGCGCTTAGGTCAGCCAACGGCAAAGCCGTCCCCAGACCCAGACCACCCCGGACGTGGACTCGCAAGCCTGCCATCCGAAGAAGGCAACGAGCATCGCCGACTGAGGCACCCCGGTCCAACGCTTCTGGCGCAGAAGGTCCACCAACAGCAGTATCGCGACCGGCCACGGCAGTAGTCCCGCGTGGCAGAGCAGCACGGCGATTCCCAGCCGGAGCTTCCCCAGCGGACTGGCCAGCGGCGTGGGCGACCAGGGTACCAAGTGCCAGAGCGGCCCGGTGGCCAACGCGCCCAGAACGAGCAGAACGATGGCACTGCCCATTCGCCCGGAGATGGAGTTGGACCTGCGGCTGTCATCCGATCGGTCCGAGCCGTACCATACTTTTTCCACCGCCGCGCGTTGCGTGAACATCTTCAGCGGGTTGAACATCAAGCGAATCCCACCCAGCAGCAGTTGCAGGCCCGAGTTCTTGCGAAATCGCCTCCCTGAAGTGGTCAACCGCCTGCCCAAGACCACAAACCGTCCCTCCTGCTTGAGAGCCAGGGTGAACGTGGTCAGGTAGGGCACGAGGTCGGAAAAGCTCCCCAGCGCCCGCATATGCAAAGGTGCGTGTTCGTTGTGCGCCGGAACAATGAAAGCGACCGAGTCGCTGGCTGTGCGTCACGCCTCAATGAACTCCCGGGCACAGCTACCGGCCCGTGCGGATGGCGTTCCGCAACCAGACCCGGGCGTAGGTCCACAGTTCCTCGGCCGTGCGTTTGCCCAAGCCCAACGCCAGGGCGCTCTCCTCCATCGACATCCCCACGAAATAGCGCAGTTTGACCAACTTGGCGGCGGCGGGGTCGGCGGCTTCGAGCTTGGCGAGGGCTTCGTGAACCGCCAGCAACTCATCCGGCGGCGCGCTCAATACCAGCAACGATTCGTCCAGCGGTTCGTGGGCGGCCCCTGCCCCACGCTTGAGACTGCGCTTGCGGCGGGCATGGTCGACCAGAATCCGGCGCATGGCCTCGCCCGCGGCGGCGAAGAAGTGGGCGCGGTTTTGCCAGCGGTCGCGGTTCGCATGAACCAAGCGCAGCCAGGCCTCATGCACCAAGGCGGTGGCCTGCAGGGTATGCCCCGTCGGTTCGCCGGCCATGGCGTGGTGGGCCAGCCGGCGAAGCTCCTCGTATACCAGCGGCAACAGCTCCTCGGCGAGCTTCGCCTCGTCGTGGGCCGAAACTGCGTCGAGTATCTGAGTGACCTCGCTCATGCGTCGCGCCAACCTATAGCAGACGCCGTGCCACTGCAACCACCGACCAGGCGCGGACACCACGGCCGGGGCCCAGGCGCGGCGGCTGGCTTGCCGTCTGCGGATTCTGGCCGCCGCCTGCGCCTTTACAGACGTGGAACGCGCTTGAGGTGAGGTGTCGCCCCCCTTCGACGCGTCGCCCGCAAAAGTGCATTACCAGCGCGACAGCCGGTGCGCCCTGTGGCACGCTGACCCCGGTTCATGAGTGCCGAACTGGATACGCCGCGTGAACGGCAGCTTTTCCTGCGCGCCCTGACCATCCGCTCCGAGGCGGAGCGGATGGCCTTTCTGCACGAGGCCTGCGCTGGCGATGCCGCCCTGCAGCAAAGGGTGCAGGACCTGCTGCGGGAGCAAACGGAACTGGACGGGTTCATGGAAACGCCGGCCTTGGACCGGACTTCATCCCGCCTGGGCACCTCGCTCACCGAAGGCGCCACCGGGGCGGCGGTCGGCGAAAAGCCAGGGGATACCATCGGCCCTTACCGGCTGCTGGAGGAAATCGGCGAGGGCGGCTGCGGCGTGGTCTATCTGGCCGAACAAACCGTACCGCTGCGGCGGCAGGTGGCCCTCAAGGTGATCAAACTGGGCATGGACACCCGCAGCGTGGTAGCCCGGTTCGAGTCCGAACGCCAGGCGCTGGGGCTTATGGAGCATCCGAACATCGCCCGGGTGCTGGACGGCGGAGCCACCGCCGCCGGCCGACCCTACTTCGTCATGGAGTTGGTCCGCGGCGTCCGGATCACGGAGTACTGCGACCAGCACCAACTCTCGACGGCGGATCGACTCCGCCTGGTGATTCAGGTCTGCCACGCCGTCCAGCATGCCCACCAGAAGGGCATCGTCCACCGGGACATCAAACCGTCCAACATCCTGATCTCGCTCAACGACGGCTTGGCTGTGCCCAAGGTGATCGATTTTGGCATTGCCAAGGCGACGGAGCAACGGTTGCTCGAGCAGCCCCTGGTCACGGCCTTGGAGGCTTTCCTCGGGACGCCGGCCTACATGAGCCCCGAGCAGGCCCGGCGCGCGGGGGTGGACATCGACACGCGCAGCGACATCTACTCCCTGGGAGTGTTGCTCTATGAATTGCTGGCGGGCGTGACTCCCTTCGAGGCGGAGGTGCTGGCGCGCGCAGGCGTGGACGAATGCCGGCGCATCCTCTGCGAGCAGGAGCCGGCGCGCCCGTCCGCCCGCGTGGCGGCGCTGCCGGCCCCGGCGCAGGCGGCAACGGCCAGCCGACGGCAGAGCACGCCCGCCGAATGGGTGCGCCGCCTGGCGGGCGATCTGGACTGGATCGTCATGAAGTGCCTGGAGAAGGACCGCGACCGCCGCTACGAGACCGCCAGCGCCCTGGCGGCGGATCTGCGGCGCCATCTGGACCAGGAGCCGGTGCTGGCCCGGCCGCCCAGCCGCCTTTATCAGTTCCAGAAATTCATCTCCCGAAATCGCCTCGCGGTCGGGGCGGCCGCGGCCATCACCATGACTTTGCTCCTGAGCGCCGCCTTCAGCTTTTGGCAGGCGGCGCGCGCCCGGCGCGCGGAGGCGGTGGCGATCGACTCGGGCCGTCGGGAAACCAGGTTGCGCCAGCAGGCCGAAGAGAGCCTGGCGGCCGCCCAACTGAACGAGTACGTCGCGGACATGGGAATGGCGCACCAGTCGATCACCGGCGGGAATTTCGGCCGGGCGTTGCGACTCTTGGAGAAACACCGACCCAAGCCGGGACAGCCGGACCTGCGCGGCTTCGAATGGCGCCACCTGTGGCTGCTCTGCCAGGGCGATGCCCACGTCGCCTTTCCTACGCAGGAAAGGAGCGTGGTGGCTTTGGCGGTCTCGCCGGACGGCAACCGGCTGGCTGTGGGCCTGCCTGAGACCGTCAAGGTGTATGACGTCCATTCGCGCGACCTGATCACCCGGCTGTCCGACTGCGGCAACTACCTGGCCTTTACTCCCGACGGCAGCTCCCTCGTGTGCGCCAACCGCGACCGGGTGGAGATCTGGCGGGCGGCGGACTGGGCCCGCCAGCAAGTTCTGCACGATACCGGCGGGCCGTTGGCAATCTCCCCCGACAGCAAGCGCTTGGCGACCCAAGCTCCAGGCGGCGTGGCGCTGTGGGACACAGCCACCTGGCAACAGGCGGACTTCCTACCCGAGGCGTATGGGGTCATGGCGTTCTCCCCGGACGCGAGCAGGCTGGTAACCGATTCGCGCCGTGGCGTCGCACTCTGGGTACTGGCGGAGGATCGCCCTCCGCTCGTCTTAGAGCGATCCGCCAACCTGTTGCCGGGGATCGGCCCCCTCTTCAGTCCCAACCAGACGCTGGCCTTCTCAAGTGACGGCACTCGGTTGGCCGCCCCGCGCAACTTTGGCGCCCGCGAGGGCTCGTTTCTCATCAGCATTTGGGACGCCAACTCGGGCAGGGAACTGGCGACCATGCCTCAGGACGCCACGCATCCCGAACATGTGGGGGTGATCTCCGCACTCACCAGCTCCCCCGATGGCCGTCGCCTGGCCAGCGGGAGTTGGGATCATTCCATCCGGGTCTGGGATTTCGACCAGCAGCGGCTGATCGGCGCGCTGCAGGGGCATTTTAACGAGGTCTGGGCGCTGGCCTTCCTGCCGGACGGCCAGCGCATAGTCAGTGGCGCCAAGGACGGCGGCCTCAACCTCTGGGCCGCCCCCCCTTCCAGCGAGGCCGACTTGCTCCCCGAAGGCTGGGACTTGCTGCGGTTGGCCACGGACGGACGCTCGGCGGCCGCGCTCGACGCACGGCGCAACTTGGGGATCATCGACCTGGAGACGCACACGGTGAGAAGCCGGGTTTCCTTCGAAGCGGCCCCGCCGCCACCCGCCCAATGGTGGCCCGATCCGGTGGCCATCAGCGCCGACCTCCGCCTCGTGGCGCGCGGCTTGGGCACCGACACCATCGAACTGCGCGACACGCAGACCGCCAGGCAGACGCGCCTGCGCGGCCCCGACCGGCGGGTCGATCTGCTGGCGCTCTCGCCGGACGGCAGGGTGCTGCTTTCCCGCTGCGCGGGACAACCCGTGCGGTGGTGGGAACCCGCTGCGGGGACCAACGTCATTCGGTCGCTGGACGTGGATTCCTGGGCCTTCTCCGGCGACAGCCGCACCCTGGCCACCCTCCGACGCGGCGCCACGGTCCAAGTGTGGGATCTTCCCAGCCGCTCGCTACGCCGGACGTTCCAGTTGGGGACTCTCGCAGGCGCCTCCCTGGCCTTGTCAGCAGATGGCACAACGCTGGCCACCACCGGCGGGGTCGACAATTACGATAACCCGGTGCTCCTCTGGCACACGGACAAGGGCAGGCTGATCGGCGAGTTTTTTGGGCACAAGCAACCGGTGCTCTCCGTGGCCTTCGCCCCCAACGGCAAGACGCTCGCCACCTCCGGCGACGACAGCACCCTAAAACTGTGGAATATCGCTGCGCAGCAGGAGTTGCTCAGCTTCCGCCGTCCAGGCACGGTTCTGAACAGCCTGAGTTTCTCGGATGACGGCCGCCTCCTGGTGGGCCGTAAAGGGCGGCATCCAGGGGGGGGAACCGTGATGGCGTTGCGCGCGCCGATCCTGGCGGAAATCGACGCGGTCTCGCGCTGAAAGCGTTGGGAGTTCGCCTAGCGTTTACGACGCTACTTTTCCCAGCTAAGCGCTGGAATCATTAATTACGCCATCAAATCCACCCATCCGCACGAAAAGGCGGGCCGGCCTGCGGATTATGGCAAGGGCCTGCGCTTGTACTTCATGAAAGCGTGTTAACGCATGCGCCTGCCGGTTCTGCATCCGCAGCGCTGCGATGCTTTCCGTAGGTAACGATCATCCTGCGAGATGTGGGTCGCCGGAGGCCGAGTGGCCTCCGGCGCCATTTTTGTACGCCGGACATGACTCGAAGCTTATAGGGTTGAAGGCCTCAGGGTACCGAACGAAGGGAACCCCGAGCCAAAAGCAACTGCGGAGTAAGCACCCGAGCGAAGGAAGCTGGAGGCAAGACGACAGACATGACGAACAAGAACCGAGTAGAAGGCCGAGACTGGTCGGGCAAGGAAGCGTTGGGTTCTGAAGCCCAAAATTTGGGCGGAGGCCAGCACGCCACCTTCGGCGTAGCCGTTGCTGCGGACTCCAAGGACAGACTACGCCTGTAGTAAGTGGACACGCAGCGGCGCACACCGTGGCAGCGGTTTATCCGATGCCCAGGGTGGCGGGCGTGCCTGTCTGGCAGGACTTCCTCATTCTGCTTTGTTTGGTGCCCCGGGGGTCAGATGGCCTCCGGGTGTTCGATGTTCATAGGATCGACCGACTGCGGTTTGAGGGCTTTGGCAACAATTTCGTTACTGTGCGATAGTGCCATTCGACGGTGGGGGAAGCCGTCCGGGACTGCGGCGTCCTCATGCTTCGTACTCCTCCCTGGTCCTTCGTGCGCAAAATTCTGTCCCTCGGAACTTGACGAAGAAAGCGCTTCTGTCTACCCTCGTTGCCAGCAACAACAACCAAACGTACGGGACCCCCAGGTTTCGCACCCCAGATTTGGCGCGTGAACGCGTCTAGTGATACGCCAAGCGTGCCGAGACAAACCAACAACCACCATCAACAGCAACTATGCTAAACCAAGCGGTAAGCCGGTTCTGCGTTGCGTCAACCGCGCTGCTTTCATTGGCAGCCGGGGGGGCTTTTACAACCCTCGCACAGCAGAACGTACTACAGCCCGGGGATCCCATCATCGCCTCCTCCGCCAACATGCCAGGGTCGGAGGGCGTGGCCAACGCCATCGATGGCAAGCCCACCAAGTACCTGAACTTCGACACCCGGACAGGCGGGAAAGCCTCTGGCTTCGTCGTGACTCCGTCCGTCGGCGTCACCCGGGTCGTGGGGATTGCGATGCAATCCGCGAATGACGCTCCGGAGCGCGATCCCAAGGTCATGACGATCGAAGGTTCCAACGACGACGCGGTCACGGACTTTGCGAGCGGCAACTGGGAGTTGATCGTGAAGATCGACAACGTGCCGGCCTTCGCGGACCGGTTCACGACCCAGACGCTGTTCTTCGATAACCTCAAGCCCTACAAACACTACCGTTGGATCGTTTTGGAAACCCAGACGCTGAACGATTGCTGCATGCAGATCGCCGAAGTGCAGTTGCTCGGCACCCTTCTGCCTCAGAGTGTGGTCCAACCCGGTGATGCCATCATCGCCTCTTCCTCCAACATGCCCGGGTCCGAAGGTGTGGCGAACGCCATCGACGGCAAGCCCACGAAGTACCTGAACTTCGATACCCGGACCGGGGGGAAGCCCTCCGGCTTCATCGTGACGCCGTCGATCGGCGCGACGGTGGTGACCGGCCTGAAGATGGAATCGGCGAACGATGCTCCGGAGCGCGACCCCAAGATCCTTACCTTGGAGGGGTCGAACGACGACACCGTCACTGATTGGACGAGCGGGACTTGGGAGTTGATTGTGAAGATGGACAACATTCCTGCGTTTGCGGATCGCTTCACTTACCAGACCTTCCTGTTCGACAACTACAAGCCCTACAAGCACTACCGGTGGACGGTTCTGGAAACCCAGACCATCAACGACTGCTGCCTGCAGATTGCCGAAGTTGAGTTGCTCGGCAGCGGCGCCCCCAAGAGTGTGCTCCAACCGGGGGACAATATCCTCGCTTCCTCCTCGAACATGCCCGGCTCTGAGGGCGTGGCCAACGCCATCGACGGCAAGCCCACCAAGTACCTGAACTTCGACACCCGCACGGGGGGCAAGGCCTCGGGCTTCGCGGTCACGCCGTCCATCGGCGCGACCACGATCACGGGCATGTCCCTTCAATCGGCCAACGACGCCCCGGAACGCGATCCGAAGGTCGTCACGATCGAGGGCTCGAATGACGACGCCTTGACCGATTACGCCAGCGGGAACTGGGAGCTCATTGTGAAGTTTGACAACATCCCCGCGTTTGCGGATCGGTTTGTGACCCAGACCTTCTACTTCGCCAACAAGAAGAGCTACAAGCACTATCGTTGGATCGTGCTGGAGACCCAGACGCTCAATGACTGCTGCATGCAGATTGCCGAAGTCGGACTGCTGGCAGTGACAACGCAAACTGACTGCACCAAGGCAAGCTTCCTGGTTCAGCCGACCGATACCCCCGTGCTGGAGAACGCGCAGGCCACCTTCTCGACCACCGTGAACGGCCCCTGGCCGCTCCAGTGGTACAAGAACGGCGAGATGATCCCTGGCGCCACGGCCACCACCTACACTACTGAGCCGGTGACCAAAGCCAACGAGACGAACGTCTACACTGTTCAGATCGTCGGTTGCGAAGTCAGCACCCCGGTCAAGGCGGTAGTCTTCACCCCGTCGGCCGTCAAGAGCATCGGCATCAACTTCCGTGGCGGCGGCGCCAACGGTGCGCCTACGGACATGCTCGAAACCGACATCGCCGGGCTGCAAATGCAGGCCTATTGGAATAACGCAACCAACCAGAATGGCGCAACGGGCGATACCGTCGCCCTGCCCGACGTTCTCAAGGACAGCAGCAACAATGACTCGACCATCACCGTGGAATACGCTGCCTCGAATACCTGGGGCAGTGGCACCGGCGCCGGCAACCCGACGCAGAGGATGCTGAACGGCATGGTGCATACTGAGGCCGCCGCAGGTGGCAATGCGTCCACGATCACCTTCCACAGCGTCCCGGCGGGCAAGCATGCGGTGATCGTGTACATGGTCGGCATCCCCCTCCAGTTCCAGAATGCCAACTACAAGGTCACCGGCAAGACCGAGCAGACCTACTACGTTCGCGTGATCAACGCCGACGAGTACAACGCCGCGCCCGGCTTCTATCGTGGCATCGGTACCACCCCGGCCACACGCTCACTCGCCACCTATGTCCGCTTCGACAACGTAGAGGCGGATGCCAACGGCGATGTCATCATGGCCTGGCAAAATGAAACCGCGGGCTTCGACCGCGGCGTGCCCGTCAACGGCATCCAATTGGTGCTCAACGCACCGGCTCCCGGCGCTCCGCCGTTGATCACAGCCGATCCCCAAGCGGCCTTTGGTGCCGAGGGCGGCACGGTCACCTTGTCGGCTGCCGCGACTGGCAACGGCCTGACCTATCAATGGCGCAAGAACGGCCGCAACCTGCCCAACGGCGGCAACATCAGCGGCGCCACCACCGACACTCTGAGGATCACCAGCCTGAGCGCCGCCGACGAGGCGGTCTACAGCGTCGCGGTCTTCAACGCCGACGGCAGCGTGGTCAGCAAGAACGCCACGGTGACCATCTCGAAATTCAACATCAACGACGCGATGGTCGGCCACTGGAAGTTCGATGAAAGCGCCGGCAAGAGCGCGGCCAATGCGACCTCCGGCGGCCTCCCCGCCACGCTCACCGATCCCGTCGCGTGGGGTGCGGGCAAGGTCGGCAATGGCCTGACCTTCGACGGTTACGGGACCTACGGCACCGTCGCCAGCTACACGGTTGCCAAACGGCAGATTGCCGCGTCGGGTTGGGTCAATGTCGATCCCACCACCTCGGCCGGGGTGGCCTTCTTCCGCAATGCGGAAGGCCAGATCGGCATCGGGACAGGTCAGTCTCCGAACACGCCCGCCGGTCAATTCGAGATCGGACTGAGCTACAACGCGGAGGCCGGAACCACAGCCCTCACCGCCGCGGTCGGCGCCGGTCCGAACATCGTACGCGCCACCGCCCCGGCTGCTTTCGGCATGGGTGCTTGGCATCACGTCGCCCTCAGCGCCGACGGGGCGCAGTTGAACCTCTACCTTGATGGCGCGCTGGTCGCGACGGCCGATTATTTGGCCACCATCAATGCTCCCGACATCGCCTACCTGACGTTCGGTGCCCGTCTGAACAAGGACACTACTCAGGATCCGCCGGTGATCGTCGTTGACCCCACCACGCCGGAGTTGCTCATGGGCAAGTTGGATGACTTCGCGCTCTGGACACGCGCCCTTACGGCCGACGAAGTGTCGAAGATCTATGCCGCCGGCCTGGCGGGCAAGGACGTGTCGACGGTAGAGGTAACGCCGCCGGCTAATCCGACCATCAGCATTGCGAACGATGGCACAATCACGTTCGCCGGCACGCTGCAAGCTGCCGACACGGTTAACGGCACCTTCGCGGACGTGGCCGGGGCGACGAGCCCTTACACCGTCCCTGCCGGGACGACCATGAAGTTCTTCCGCACCGTGGTGAAGTAGCCTGCCCAGGTAGAAGAACATCCTTTCACGAGACCGGGCTTCGGCCCGGTCTCTTTTTTGGTACGCCGGAGCCGGACATAAATGAATTGCGCCTGACGGCGTGGGGGTTATCTATTACGCAAGCGCGACGCGACGCGTGCTGGCTTATACGATGCAATCAAATGCCATTCACGACGGTTGGTTCGACCAGTGCTGCATCCTATGGCGCTGGTTGGCCACAGTCTGCCTGACCCTTAGCACGTCCAGCATGGCTGCGGAGCCTCCTCCCTCTTCCGCGCGTCAGACGAACGTTGCCGGGGCGCTGCCGGTGACAGGCGGGGCTCACATCGAATGTGCTGCGCCGGTCCACGACTTTGGCAAGCTCTTGGCGGGAAAGGTCATGAAGCACGAGTTTGTCATCACCAACACGGGTGACACGGTCCTGGAAATCAGCGAGGTGAAACGCAGTTGCGGTTGCACGGCCACGGGCGAATGGTCGCGGCGCGTGGAGCCGGGCCAGACGGGCCGGATTCCGATCGAGTACCACTCCGCGAATGACCGGGGCAGCGTCACCAAGAGCGTGACGGTGGTCAGCACGGCGGCCAACCAGAGCAACTTCCTCCTGAGCATCAAGGCCGACGTCTGGCGGCCTTTTGAGCTCAAGCCGGAAACCGCTGTTCTCAAGGTCATGGCGGATTCGGGTTCCAACGTGGTGGCGACGGTGCGAATCCTGAACCAACTGGATCGACCGATCACGCTTTCCGAGCCCAGAAGCTCCCACACAAACCTGGCGGGTGAACTGAGGGAACTCGTGGCGGGCAAGGAGTACGACCTGGCTGTGCGGCTCGTTCCGCCCATGGGATTGGGCAACGTCTTTGGCAAGATCAGCCTGAAGACCACTTCGGCGGAATTCCCGGAATTGGAAATCCCCGCCTACGCCTTGCTCCAACCCTCCTTGCAGGTCAGTCCCCACGCCCTGATTCTCCCTGGTTCGGCCTCGTCCAATCGGACGACCCGGATCGTTTCGATTCGTGCCGCAGCCGCCAAACCGCTCGCATTGTCGGAACCGACGCTCAACGTGCCGGGGAGTCAAATCCACCTCAAGGAAGTGGAACCCGGCCGTTACTACGCGGCCACGCTTTCATTTCCGCCGGGGTACGTGGTGCCGTCAGACGGGCGGGTGGAGTTTAAGATCAACTCCAACTACGCCGACACGCCCGTGATCCGAGTGCCCATCATCCGATCGGGGGGGGCCGCTCCCGCGCGGCCGGCCACTTCAGCGCCGCCCGCGCCCGCCTCGCCCGGTCGTCCGCCGACCTCGTGAGTCTCGCCTCTCGTCGTCAGCCCAAACTGGCGCTGGAACGAACGTCGCTCGCCTTGCGGAACCCCTTGGTTGCGGTCGCCGCCGGATCAGGGGATTGAAGCGCGGAAGAAGCGAGCCTCGGGGTAATCCGCCAAGTCGAGACTAATTACCACCGTCCGATCTCGGTCTAGCGGAGCTGCTTGCTGCAACGGGTGCCACGTGCCTTCGGTCAGCGAGTCGCGGTAATGGAGGGAGTAGCCAAGGGCAGCCTTGCCGGGAAAGCGGAAGGTCAGGACGGTGCCGTTCATAGTGGGTTCGGCAATCGCGAAGGGGTGCAGCGGGTTGGTGATCCCGGGTGAACCGCCCGCGCTGACGCTGGCCTGCCAGTTGGAGGCGGCGCTGAGATCCCCACCGGGATCGATCACTTCCAGCGAGGGACCGAAACCGTCCGCACTACCGGCCCAGGGTGGGGTGGTGCCGTAAGTGAAGTTGAGAATGTCCTCGTTCTTCCCGTTCACCAACCGAATCCGTTCGCCGGCGTTGTCGAGTTGGCCGGAATACTCCCCCCCAATCAGGAATCCAGTGCCGCAACGCGCCTCAAAAGCGGCACGGTTCCTGACCACCAGCACGTATTGTCCGGGAGCCAGGGTGCTGACGGATGACGTCGCAAAAGCGAAGCGGATTCCTTCCACAAACGCGCAGTCGCGCAGATCGAAGGTCACCGCGCCGTTGTTAAACAGCTCGATGAACTCGAAATCATCGGCATTGTTAAAGCCTGCCAAGACCTCTGCTGTCGTGGGGTTGCCGGGGTGATAGTGCAACTCGGACAAAGCCAGCGAGGGCAAACCCACCGTGAAGGTGGCTTCGTTCAGGGCGCTCCATTCCGTTCCCTTGAGCGTGCGCGTCTTGATGGTGGTCAAGTCCGTCAACGTGATCGGTCCAGTGTATCGGATCGCGCTGTTGGTGGTCGGGGTGGCAACGTGCTTCTCACCCACCACCAACTCGGCGCCCAGGAGGAAGTCAGGGCTGTTCAGCGCAGCGTTCAGGCCCTGGATGGCCAGGATATTGCGCCCGGTCTTTAAGGTGGTCACACCGCCCTCCCCGATGAACTCCACGAACAGGAGCGAGGCGGAGTCCCCGTGGGTGGAGGCAGCCGTGGAGTTCCATGCCAAGCTCGCTGGAGCGTTGGTAGCGGCGATCTTGATTCCGTTGAGGTAGGCGACGAACCCGTCATTGTATTGCGCTCGCAGGGCCACGAAGTTGGCTTGCATGCCGTCGGCCGGGACATAATCGAAGGGCACGCGGATGAACGCGGCGGTATTCTTGGTATCCATCTGGCTGCGCACGTTCAGCCCGATGGCGCTGGAGAAGTAGAAATCGCGATCAAACCCGACTGCTCCTGAACCCGAAATCCAAGCACTGTCGTCGAACGGTTCCTGGCCGCCCTGCCAGGCGCTGCCAAGCCGGTCGCCGCCGTTGGCAGCGGATGGGATCAGCACCCGCTTCACCGCGTTGCTGCTGACAATGGTCCGTCGGGAAACCTCCTGCGTCTCAATCGGAACCTGCGGGTCGGTGAGATTGGTGGTGTAGTAGATATCGCCTTGCGTGCTTGCAAGGACCAGTTGGAATCCCACCGGCACTTCCCCACCCCGCTGGTTCATGACCGGCGGATCGATGCTGGGGTAAAGGCCGGCCTGGCGAAACTGGGCCAGCACCATCGCGGAGCGGCGGGGGAAGTAGTTGGCGAGCAGGTTGCGCCGTTCCTGATCCCAATGTTCGTCACGGGTGAAAGGACCGGTGCCCTTCTGGTCTCCCCAGC
>CAYYMW010000058.1:0-23516 GCA_964472515.1 uncultured Verrucomicrobiota bacterium
TTTGCACCTTCTTGCACTTCGGTCGGGCCGCCGCCGAGCCAGCCACGCAGCGAGGTGGACACATACTATACAGGTGGGTGCCAACACGGGGAATCGAGCGGCGCCGAGACCGAGGCGGAAGCAGGCTTGGGCCGCAGAAGTGCGGGCGGAACGGCCCGTTTGCGGCTTGTCCGGCTTTCTTGCACCGGCGGTACGCGGCGGGGAAGACAGGAGGAACAGGATTCACAGGATGGGAAGGCCGGTGGTCTGAGCTGGGTTGGGCATAGGCTGGAGGGTGGGTTTGCAGCTATTTGCACCTTCTTGCACTTCGGTCGGTCCGTTGCCGAGCCAGCCATGCAGCGAGGTGGACACATAGTATACAGGTATGAGACTGCCACCGAGACAGGAGAGGCGCGGGTGGAATGGCCCGTTTGCGGCTTGTCCCGCTTTCTTGCACCGGCGATGAACGGTGGGGAAGCCGGTGGTCCGGGCTGGGACTGGGCAGGGGCCGGAGGACGGGTTTGCGGCATATTGCACTTTCTTGCACTTCGGTCGGTCCGTCGCCGAGCCAGCCATGCAGCGAGGTGGACACATACTATACAGGTGGGTGCCAGCACGGGGAATTGAGCGGCACCTGGACGAAGGCGGAAGTAGGCTTGGGACGCGGAAGCGCGGGCGGAACGGCCCGTTTGCGGCTTGTGCCGCTTTCTTGCACCGGCGGCACGCGCCGGGGAAGACCGGAGGAACAGGATTCACAGGGTGGGAAGGCAGGTGGTCTGAGCGGGGACTGGGCATAGGTCGGAGGATGGGTTTGCAGCTATTTGCACCTTCTTGCACTTCGGTCGGGCCGCCGCCGAGCCAGCCACGCAGCGAGGCGGCCAGTCTGCTCGGACGGCACGATCAGAGACAAAGGGGTGCCGACACGGAGACTCGTGACCTTGTCTCCGGCAAGCGGCTGAGTTCCCGAGGGGAAAGCGGTATGCAACCGCTGTCACCATCCTCCTGAATCGTCGATGACGGCATTCATCGGGGGCAAACTAGCTGGGCCAGGCCTGGTGGGAGAAGCGTTGCGTGGACTCCATGGACAGGGTTGAGCCATCGCAAGGCATTCCGGAAGTGCAGCCGGACTTCCGTGTCGAAACTCACCTCTCAGCACTTGGCACCTGCGCCGGAGACGACCCGAAGCTGCCGGAGATCATCCGCAATCTGCATGCACGTGAGGTCAGCTATCATGGCTACGAGATTTCCGTTTCCAGAGCCGTCTACTTCCAAACGCTGATGTTCACCCACAACCGGACCAACGCCGCCCAATACGATGTGATCCTGTGGAGCAACTACCGTCCGCCGGAACTCCTCTACTCTCTGTATTCCACGAATCGACCCAAAGTGGATGCGCGGTGAACTCCGGTTCATCGGGCGAAAGAGAGCACGTTTCGCGACACTCCAGGCAGGGAATGCCGGAGGCCACTCCCACTTTGACGCCCGGGCGTTCTCTGTGCGAATCTGAGCCATGAGCATGGTTGAGGATCGCGCCGTTGGCTGCCGCCACTCTCTTGATCGTCTGGCTTCTGTCCGCCGGTTGGTTCCAGGCCCGTTGGCGTGGCTGGGGCGCTCCCGGCTGCCGCGCATGGCCGCCGTCGTCCTGGCTGGCGGCCTGGGTTTGGCGTGCGCCCTGCAAGCGGCCGAGATACTGCTGACGCCGGATGACGTGCCCGCCAGCGGCTTGGTGGTGGGGAAGGCGGACCTGACCGGTGCGGCGCGGTGGTGCAAACAGGGCGCGGTGGTGCCGGAGTCCGTGGCGGGCATCGACGCTGCTACTGGCGAGAAGGTCCCACTCCAATTCATCCCCGACGCCGACTTCAATTCGAGCAACCACATCGCAGGTACGGTGGTGGCACGTTTTCCAAGACCGGGACCAGCTCGCCTCAAATTGCACTTCGGTACGGGCGCACCTGCGGCGGCGAACCCCGGCACGGCTGGAGCGTGGGATGGGCGTGTCGTTGGCAAGGACTCCGCGGCGGAGCACGACGCGGCGAGGCAGGGGGGACTGCCTTGGCGGATCACGTTTCAGAACAGCGGAAGGGTGTTCGATTCGCTCCGTTGGAACAACCGCCTGCACCATCGGGAGCGGGGTGGTTACTGTGTGTGCGACGATCCGCATCCCAGCGTCGAGCGGGTGGCCGCCGGGCCGCTATGCACCGTGGTGCGCGTCAAGGGCCGCTACGTGCAAGGGGAGAAGCAGCCCGCATCTCGTCCGGCAGCGGTCTATGATTGGTATTACTTCGCCGACACACCGTGGGTTTACGTCACGGCTGCGATCCACCAGGAACAACCGGCCCGGTGGCATGAGTTGCATCCCCTGGAGCTGAATTACCCGGGCAACCTCATGCCCCAGTGGGCCGGTGGCGAACCGCTCGAGGAAGGCCGGTTTCAGGGCACGCTGAAGAGCTTCCCGCAAGCGCGCTGGGGAATGATCCACGACGGAACCAATGGCGTGGCCATGTTCCGTTGCGGCCAGGTGCTGCTGCACGACGGCGGGCCGGGGGCCTACCTCCAAGGCCACGGCGACTCAGCCTGGCAGGAGTGGAACACGAGCGACCGCGGGTTCGACGCCTGGCTGTGGATCGGCTCCAGCACACAACCCGTCGCGGACGCGGGTGCGGCGGTCAAGTCGTTTGCTGCCGGGGGGCGGTGGTCGGTGACCGTGGACGAGATCGAGGCGCACACGGAAGCCGTCCGCGCCAAGCTGGCAGGCGCCTCGGCCACATCCCGTCAAAAGGCATGGTGGCGGGTGCAAGGCGCGCGGCAGTTGCAGGCCCAAGGTCTTTTGGAGGCAGCGTGGCAGGTTGCCGATGGCCATCGGCCCACGAACTGGACCACCCTGCAAGCGGGGGATCTCGGCCTCATTTTGCAGTCCGCTTCAGATGGCATCCGGGTGCAGGATCTTTTCGACACCTCCGCCGATCGGTCTTTCGTGACCGGCAGTCCGCTTCCCTTGTTCACCCTGACCCTGCGCGAAGCCGGGAAGGACGCCAACTTGACGATGACGGCGGACCACGGTTGGCAGGAGGTGATGATTCAGCCGGACAGAGCACCGAACGCCAAAGCCAAGGGTTTGCGGTTGGAGTGGCGCAAACCGAGCGACAGTCGGTTGGGTGGCTTGAGGGTCATTGCCTGGGTTACGCCGGACGCGGAGGCCCAAGCGTTGCGCTGGCGCCTGACCGTGGAAGGGCAACCCGCGCCATGGAGCGTGTGGCGGGTGGTGTTTCCGCAAGTGGCGGTGGCCGATCCGGGTCCCCAGGGTGCGGTCTTCTTCCCCAAGGCGGCGGGCCAGGTGGAACGCGGCGTCTGGCAGCGGGGCTTCCGATTCACCGGCACCTACCCCGGTGGTTGGACCAGCATGCAGTACATGGCCGCTTACGACGAAGCCCGGCGGACGGGGCTCTACGTGGCGGTCCACGATCCCTGGGGCAGCACGAAGGACCTGCTGGTGGAATCCCGGTTGCCCGAGCACGCCGTGGTGCTGGCGGTGGACCATCCCGCGCCCGACATGGGCGCGGCCGGCAACCGCTTCGAGTTGAGCGGCGAGGCGGTCTGGCAACGACTGGCGGGCGACTGGTTTGACGCCTCGGTGATCTATCGGGATTGGGTGCGCAAGGAGGCAAAGTGGTACCCCAAGCTGGGCGCAGAGGGGCGGGGCGACACGGCTCCGTGGATGCGCGAGCTTTCCCTCTGGGCGCAGGGCAGCGGCCCCTCGAGCCAGTGCGTGCCGGAGGTGCAGGCCTTCACCAAGCACCTCGGCGCGCCTGCGGCGGTGCATTGGTACAACTGGCACCAGATCCCGTTTGACAACGACTACCCGCACTACTTCCCCACCAAACCGGGCTTCGCCGAGGGCGTGCGCGAGTTGCAGGCTTCAGGCACGTATGTCATGCCGTACATCAACGGCCGCCTGTGGGACAGCCGCGACGACAGCACGAACGATGTCGAGTTCACCAAGGTGGCCCGTCCCGCGGTGACGAAGAACGAGAAGGGCGAGCCCTATCTGGAGAGCTACGGAAGCAAGGAGGCGGACGGCAGCCCGGTGAAGCTGGGGGTCATGTGCCCCAGCACGGCGCTTTGGCAGGAGCGCATCCGCGACATCGTGCTCCGGTTGATGAACGAATGCGGGGTGAAAGGGGTGTACATCGATCAGATCGCCGCCGCGCAGCCCACGCTGTGTTTCGATGCCTCGCACCATCACCCGCTCGGCGGCGGACACTGGTGGACCGAAGGGTATTGGCAGATGCTGGAATCCATCCGCCGGCAGATGCCCCCCGGCTGCATGTTGACCACCGAGTGCAACGGCGAGCCTTTCATCCGGTGGTTCGACGGCTATCTGACCTGGCATTGGCAATATGACGGACAGGTGCCGGCGTTTCCCGCCGTCTACGGTGGGGCCGTGCAGATGTTCGGCCGCTCCTACGGCGGCGGGCCGACCCATGACCTCGCGCTGCGCATGCGGGCGGGCCAGCAGTTGGTCTTCGGCGAGCAGGTCGGCTGGATGGGTCCCGGGGTGGTCAATGAGAAAGAGAACGCGGCCTTCTTGCGCCAGGTGGTCCAACTCCGCCGCCAATTGGTGAAGTACTTCTACACGGGTGAGATGGCCCGGCCGCCCAAGCTGGCCGGCAAGGTCCCGACCGTGCGGGCCGACTGGCAGTGGGGCGGCGTCTCATGGGTCACCACGGATGCCGTGCTGACAGGCGCCTGGCGGCAACCTTCGGCCAAGCGGATCGTCCTCTTGTTTGCGAATGTCAGTGCGGAACCGGTCACGGCCACGGTCGAGTTCGATGCCCGGGCCTGCGGCTTCGGCAAGCGCGGGGTGCGGATCACGCCCGTGGGCACCGGCGACAGCTTCACCACCTCGGCAGACATTCGCCGCGAGGTGGTGTTCCCGCCGCAGACCGCTCTGGCTTGGGAAATCACCGCGCCTTGAGGGCGACGCTTACTTGGCGCCATCCTTCGGCGAGTGCTCCCGCTCGTACTGCTCGAAGCTGCGCTCGGGGGTTTTGGCCACGAGTTGGACGGAGCCGTCCGCCAGAGCGTAAGCCTTGACCCAACGGCCGTCGGGTCCCTGGCGGGGTTGCTTCTCGTGGAACAGGATCATCTCCGGCTCCGTTTCGCTGACCGGCCGCGCGTGCGGGTAGAACTCGAACAGACTCAGGTCGAAGTTGGCGGGAAGCTCGTTGGTCATCTGGGACAACTCGGTGGGGAACTTGTCCTGGTTGTCCACTGCCCACAGCCGGGCGGCCAGACCAAGCTGTTTCAGGTCGTTGATAATCTTGATTTGCCTGGCCTCGAAGGTCTGCGGTTGTTCGGGTCCGTCGGGAGTCGCCGAAGCGGGAGCGGAGGGCGCCGCCGGGACTGTCCCCACGCCCTGCATCGGGGCGGCAGCGGCCACCCGATTCGCCAACTCCTGCCGCAGCCGGGTCACCTCGGCGCGCAGGCGGAGCAGTTCCGGCTGGGTGCGGCGCAGTTGGTCCAACTCGCGGGCGTTGGTCTCCAGCGCCGCCAGGCGTTGATTCTCGGCTTTCAGTGTGTCGGTCTGGGCGGCGATTTGGCGCAGGCTCAAGTTCTCCGTTTCCAGTCGCTGATTCGCGCGGTGTTGCAGCACCGGCGGCACGGTGGCCACCGCCACCACCAGGGTGCCAAGGGCCACTTTGGCCTTGAGCCCGGCGAGCCCGCTCAGCCACCCGAAGCCGGTGCCGGCGGCCGCCGCGGCGAGGGAACCGCCCGCGATGGTCGCCGCCATGCCGCCCGGGGCAGCCAATTGTCCGGCGGCGGTCACGGCCAGGAGCACCACTCCGGATGACACCGCCACGCCGCGATGTTGGAGATCCTCGCGCAGTTTCTCGAGCGCGCGGCTAACCCGCTTCTGGGCGGCGTCGTCGCTCAGGCCCAGAAAGGCACCCACCTCCGCCAGGGTTCGGCGGGAGAAGAACCGCAGCACCACCGCCTGGCGGTCGGCTTCGTTGAGGCGGCCCAACGCATCGTCCAGGAGGGGTTGCAGTTGGGCGGCGGCCCGGGCGTCTGCCGGGTCGGCTTCTTCCAGGGCACGGAGTTGCATGGCTTGTTGTTCGCGTTGAGAGCGGCGGACGTTGGCACGGACGAGTTTGGCGGCCGCCAGCCAGGCAGCCCGGTGCAACCACCCCGGCAGGGAGGTTTGGGCGGAAAGGGACCGCGCCTTGCGGGCGAGGTCCGTGAAGACGGTCTGCGCGACGTCCTTGGCAAGATCGGCGTCGCCCGTCACCCGGCGGGCCACCCCCCAGACGAGGTCCAGATGGCGGCTGACGAGTTCGCGGAAGGCCTCCTCGGCGCCATGTCGGGTGTAGCGCCGCAGGAGTTCATGGTCACTGGTCGCAATCATATTCACCCTATTACACCCGCCGACGGAGAAATCCGACGGGCTTCGGCGCATCAGGGTTGGGTGGCACGGCACTCATGGGCTGGTTGTCTTCGCAGGCCCGAGGCTCCGGTGTTCCCCGATGGGCAGTGGATTCGGCACCTGGAAAACCTCGCTTACGATGTCGGCGTCGGGTCCGTCCTTGCTCGGGAAGAGGTAAATTAGAAAGGTGGGGAAGTACTTCACATAGCCGGAGTCTAGTAGCCGATGCGCCACGCGCAGCCGGGCACTGGGCAGGAACCCGGCAAATCCGAACCTCCATTCGGTTGTATCCGGAGGCAGTCGCACCCAAAAATCCACCGTCTCCTTCGGTCGCAGTACCTGTGGACCGCCCGTGAGATAGTCGTAACGGCATTGGACGCGGGACTTGCCCAAGAGCAGGTCGAGCCGACTGTAGGGCACCTTGGATTGGCTCTGAAAGCCAATCGGCTGCGTGCCGGTGTTGCAGAGCGTGACGTTCGCAATCAACGTGCTCGAGTTGGTGACACTTTGCTCCTTTGGAGCGGGCAAGCCGGTGCTAAACACCACTCGCGGAGGATTTGGAGTGTCCCACGGAGAGTCCTTCTCCGATATCAGGTAGTGGGTTCGATTGGTCAACACATAGCCATGCACCGTGAGCGTGATCTGAGGATTGAACTGCTTCGCGGGTGCGAGCAGGAGGGGGCATCCGATGAAGAACGCCCCCAATACCAGCGTCGTAGCGAGGGTTATCCAGAAGCGCTTGGTTCCAAGTGTGGCCACGAGTCAGGAGGCTAGAGACACGCGCCCGCGGCTGCAAGCCCGGCGGGATTCAGGACTTGCTCAAACGGCGGAGAGGGAATGTTCACCCCAGAGCGTGCGCCAGCCATGCCGGCGCGTGCCGGAAGGCCTCCATCATCAGACCACGCCAGTCCCCCCAGTCCTCATGGTGCCTCGCCCGGCTTGAGAAAGACCACCTCCCACCGTGAGACGCCGCGCACGAAGAGCCTTGCCACTCGGCCGGCCAGTTTGTCGGTCTCGCGCTTCGCACGGTCCAAGCCCAGCACCTGCGGATACCAGCGGTCATCGCCGGGCGCGTCGAGGATCTTCACGGGCGAGGACCACCCGCCTGGGTTGGCGAGGTCGGCGTTGAAGCTCACGTAAATGCCCTCCTGCTTCCAGTGCCGGTCCACCGCGCGGTTGAGCAGCATCACGTACCGGCTCAAGTGATGGTTCCAATGGACCGACGGTCCCCAGAACGCGTCCACGTCGGGCCGGTGCCAGTCCTGTTTGACCGGGAGAAACGGCGTGGCCTTGCCGCCCACGCCCGGCTCGCTCCAGGCGCGGCCATCCCACTTCCAGACCTTGCCGGCGGGTTGGTCGCGGTCCGCCCAGCGCATCCGGGCCAGGGCCACGCCCTGCTCGGACGTCGCCCCCGCGTACGTGCTGGCGAAGAGGTAGAGGAACTCACCCTTGGCGTCGAGCATGGCGCAGAAGTCGCCGTTGCCGCCGGCGAAGTAGTGGTTCGTGGTGGCGCAATTCAGCGTGTTGGGCCGGGCCTCGATCACCACGCCCAGGTCGGCCCAGTGCGCGCCATTGTCGGTGGACCGCACGGCCCCGATGCGCGGCGCGGTGAGCCCGGTGCCGGGGCACAACCCTCCCGGTTCCCAGTGGTACCAGCCGTACAAGGCCCCCTCCGGCGCTTTTACCGTGCATTCGATCCACCGTCCACCGTTGACCTGGCCGTCGTACTCGCTCCGGCGGTAATCGGCGTCCAGGTGGAACAGATCGGCGCCGGCCAGGCGCCACGGTTCGCCGCTGGAGTTGAAGAGGTAGAGCGTATCGCCGTCCCAATGAGCGGGGCTGTTGCAGTCCACGTCGCCGGGTTGGGCGGGCGTCGCGCTCTTGGCGCCGCGCATTTGCAGGAGCGCGGCCGGGCGCACCACCACGCGCGGGGTTTGGGCGGCGGCTTCGGCGGCGAGGGCCGTAGAGGTGGTCGCGCTCCCCGCGAGCAGAAGGGCGAAGCCAGCCGCCATGCAGGTCATGAACAGAGGTCTCATAAGACAGTGCCGCGTGGTCTTCGATGGAACGCTAGCGGCCTGGGCCGGCCCGGGCAAGCCGGGAGATTCTCGCTGGGCGGGCTTGCCGAATGCCAGATCAGGATTGAAGCCCGCCGCAGAACGTGGAGAATGAGGGAGTCCGCATAAGGCAGGGTGTGCAGGGGCAGGCCTCGCGCGGCACGGCAGTATTCGCCCATGGCGACCCGCGAACCAGACGATCTGAACGACGCCCCGACAATGGGTGACCCTGGCAAAGGGGAGACCCTGCGGCCGGGACGGCGCAAGGTTGCGCCGGCCCGCGATTTGAGTCAGGAGCCCACCCTGCGGGAGGGGGCGAGGTCAGCGTCGTCGTCCGCTGATCCGCGGCAGCAACTTGCCGGCGGGGAAGCACGGTTGCGGGTGGGGCAGCCAGTGTTCGGCCGGTACCTGCTTCAGAAGGTTCTGGGGCGGGGCGGAATGGGCATCGTGTGGCTGGCGCAGGACAAGGAATTGGACCGGTTGGTGGCCTTGAAGATGTTGCCCGAGGCGGTGGCCTACAATGAGGCTGCCTTGGAGGATTTGAAACGGGAGACCCGCCGCGCGCTGGAGTTGACCCATCCGCACATCGTGCGCATCCACAACTTCGAACGGGACGACGACCTGGCCGGGATCGCCATGGAGTATGTGGACGGGCCGAATCTGGCCACGCTGCGGGCGCGGGAGGCCACGGGCGCCTTCGAGGTGGCCGGCTTGCGGGAATACGTGCGCCAGCTCTGCGAGGCGCTGGAGTACGCCCACACGCGGGGCGGGGTGGTGCATCGGGACCTCAAGCCGCTGAACCTGATGGTCAACTCGCGCAACGAACTCAAGGTGGCGGATTTCGGCATTTCACGGAGTTTGACGGACTCCCTGAGCCGTCTGACCCATGGCGGGGCGAGCGGCACCCTGGCCTATATGAGTCCCCAGCAGCTACGAGGGGAGCGGGCGCGGGTGGAGGACGATATCTACGCCTTGGGCGCGACCCTTTACGAGTTGCTCACCTCGAAACCGCCCTTCTGGAGCGGCGACCTTTCCAGCCAGATCAAGGAGCAAACCCCGCCCAGCATGGAGGACCGGCGGCGGGAACTGGAGTTGGAGCGTGCCGGTGGCATACCGACGGCGTGGGAGGAGACCGTCGCAGCCTGTCTGGCCAAGCGGCCGGAAAACCGCCCGGGCAGCGCCCGGATCGTCGCGCAACGCTTGGGACTGATCGAGGCCGGGCTGGCTTCGGTTCCGGAGGTGGTTGCCCCGACGCCAGCGCCGAAGTCGGGCGGACGGAAAAAGGAACGGCGTCCGGCGTCGGAACCGGTGGAGGCTGCCGAGTCAGTTCCCCCGGTAGTCGCTGGGGAACGGCTAATCAACTCGCAGAAGATGCCCTTGGTGAAGGTGCCCGGAACCGAGGTGTGGTTCTCGGTGTGGCCGGTGCGGGTGCAGGATTTCCAGGCGTTTGCCAAAGCCGCCAGACTCGATTGGCCGGAGCCCGGTTTTGCCCAGGAACCCACGCATCCGGCGGTCAATGTGAGTTGGGAGGAAGCCCGCAAATTCTGCCGCTGGCTGACCCGTGAGGAGCGCAAACAGGGCCGTCTCACGGACAAGGAAGGCTATCGTCTCCCGGAAGACCTCGAGTGGAGCGCGGCCGTGGGGCTGGCCCCCGAGGGGGGGAAGACCCCCCAAGAGCGGGATTTTGGGGTACAAGGGGTTTACCCGTGGGGCAAGGCCTGGCCCCCACCGAAGGAGGCGGGCAATTACGATCCTTCGCTCAAGGTGGACCGGTTCGAGCGGACCTCGCCGGTGGGCAGCTTCGCACCAAACGCCACCGGGTTGTTCGATCTGGGTGGCAACGTTTGGGAATGGTGCGCGGACTGGTACGGCTCCGACAAGGAAGGGCGGGTGCTGCGGGGCGGGGCCTGGGACACCGGGACCTCGCTGGAGCTGCTCAGTTCCTACCGCGGGCGCGCCGACGCCGGGACACGCCAGGGTAACCGCGGGTTTCGCTACGTCTTGGACCGCAAGGGAACTTCGGGGGACGAGGCGGCCGAAGCCGAGTTGGAGACACAGGAGGCTGCCGTCGCTCCCAAGACACCATTGCCGGCGGCCGCTTCCAAGACCGCCCGCTCCCAGGCCTCGGCCAAACGCGCGGCAGAGCCACCGGCGGCGTCTGCGGCTTCGCCGACGCCGGCAGCCACCGAAAAATCGAAAGCGCGCGGCGCCGCGTGGTATTGGTGGTTGCTGGTGGTACTGCCCGCCGTGATCGCGTTGATGGTCAGGTTGCTGCAGACCGCCGACACTGCCTCCCGCCGCCAGTCGGACACTCCAGCCAACCCGGTGGCCACCGAACCGGCACCGGCCAGACCCGCGCCGCCAGTGGCGCCCCGAACGAGCCCCAATCAGGCCGCCAAAGCCCCCGCACCCGACCCGGCCCAGCTCGCCGCGCAGGAACAGGCCCGGCGCGAGGCGGAGTTGCGGGCGGAACGCGAGCGTGAGCGGTTGCGCCAACAGCGAGCCGAGGAGGAGCGCATCCTGAAGGAACGCGAGGCACAGCAGCGGCGCTTGGAGGAGGCTGAGCGGGGAGTGGCCAGCGCGCTCGAACAGGGGCGCGTGGAGGATGCGCTGGAGCAATACTCGGTGCTCCAGCAAGGGGATGCCAGCCGGGCCGCGACCGCGGCGGAGAAACTCGTATCCCACGTGGCGGGCCTGCCGGACGACAAGGCGTGGGAGCGGGCCCACTACGCATGGCTGCTGGCGCAGAAGTCCCCCCAGAACGCGGCCTTCCAGCGGCTGGCTTCCGAGAAGCGCACGGTGAAGGTGGGAGAGCTCAGCGTCTCCACGGGCCGCCAGGGGGAGCTTCAGGTCAAGGATATCACCGGACGGATGAGAACGGTCACCGTGAGCAATGTGGCGGTGACGCAGAAGAAGCGGATTGGGTTGCTGGACGGACGCACCGATGTCGTCGCGGCGAGTTGTGAAGTGCAGGTCGATGGTTCGACGGTGCGTTTTGCGGCCAACAAGCCTGACAACCAGCGCTCGTTGGTGTTGTCGCCGCGAAGCGTGGGAGGCTTGCGCATCGAGGCTGCCGGCCGCTACTCGAAGTCGGCACCCGGAGTCCTGGAGGTCGTCATCGGCGTGGCAGGAGACGCGGTCAGCCTCGGTCAGGAAGGGTTTACGAAGGAGTTCATCGACAAGGGCAAGCCCTATGTGATGGTGGACGTATTCCTGGACCCGTGACGCCCGATTCGTCGCGCCCGGGCCGGAGCGCGCGTTCAAGCTTGATCGAGGACTTGACGCACCTTGCGGGTCAAAGCCGCTGCCGCGAAGGGTTTTTCCAGGAAGTTGACCCCGTCTTCGAGCACGCCTTGGTGGGCGATGACGTTGGCGGTGTAGCCGGACATGTAAAGGCAGCGCAAGCCCGGCTTCAATTGAGAGACGCGCTCGAAGAGGGCGCGCCCGTTCATCCCCGGCATGACCACATCGGTGACCAGGAGATCGATGGTTCCCGGGAATTCGGCGACCAATGTGAGCGCGTCCTCCGGCGTGCGCGCCGCCAAGACCGTGTAGCCGTGCTCCGTGAGAATCCGGCGGCTCATGCTCAGAATCTGTTCCTCGTCCTCCACCAGGAGCAGGGTGCCGCTGCCCTTCAACGGGGTGGAATCGGTGCCAGCTACGCTGGGTGCCGGAGAAGCACCGGCTCTTGGGAGCAGGATCTTGAAGGTGCTGCCCTGGCCCGGTTCGCTATAGACGCTGATGTGGCCCTCGTTCTGTTTGACGATGCCGTAGACGGTGGCCAGCCCCAAGCCGGTGCCCTCGCCCACTTCCTTGGTGGTGAAGAAGGGCTCGAAGAGATGCGCCTTGACAGCCTGCCCCATGCCCACGCCGGTATCGGTCACGGCCAGCATCACGTAGTCCCCGGGGATGACCCCGGCATGGGACGGCACATGGTCGGCATCGAAGGTGAGGTTCCGGGTCTCGATGGCGATCTTGCCCACGCCCCGGATGGCGTCGCGGGCGTTGACGGTCAGGTTGGCGAGCACTTGGTCGAGTTGGACGGGGTCGATACGGACGGGCCAGAGGTTGGGGCCGGGCAGCCAGGTGAGTTCGATGTCCTCTCCGATCAGACGCTTGAGCATCTTGAGCATGCCCGCCAAGGCCTCATTGAGGTCGAGGATTCTGGGACTGATGGTTTGCTTGCGGGCAAAGGCGAGCAGTTGACGGGTAAGGTCGGCTGACCGCCGGGCCGCCTTCTGAATCTCCTTGAGACTATCGTGCAGCGGGGTCGAGGGGGTGGCTTCCTCGAGCGCCAGCTCGACATTGCCCAGGATCACGCCCAGCATATTGTTGAAGTCGTGGGCCACGCCGCCGGCCAAGCGACCGACCGATTCGACTTTTTGCGCCTGGAGCAACTGTTCCTGCAGCCGCTCCCGCTCCCGCTCCATGCGCTTGCGTTCGGTGAGGTCGGTCCCGATACCGGCGAAGTACATCCGGCCGTCGATGGTCAGGCGGCTGGCGGTGAAGTGCATGGGGATCTTGCCGCCGTCTTTCTTGCAGAGCAGGGCTTCCGCCTCGCCATAACCCTCCTGGATGGTCTTGGACACGCCCTCCGTGACCGCCTGCTGGCTCTGGACGTCGCCGGGATACCAATCCATCAGGGACATCCGGGACAGTTCGTCGGGCGAGTAACCGGTCCACTCCTCGTGTTTGCGGTTCCACTGCACCAGATGGCCCTGGTCATCGTACAGGTACATGATGCCCGGGGCGCTATCCAAGATGGCGCGGAGGAGGGTGCGTTCCCGCAGCAGCGCGTCCTGCGCCTGCTTGCGCGCCGAAATATCGCGGTAGTGGACGATGATTCCGTCGACGTCCGGATCGTGGAGCAGGTTCGAGGCTTCAAACTCGACCCACTTGTAGCTGCCGTCCTTGCAGAGATAGCGACATTCTCCCGAGGTGGTGGCGCGTGGGGATACGACAAGGGTGGCAAAGGCCGCCTGAATGCGAGGCCGATCCTCCGGATGGATGCGGGTCCACAGGGAACTTCCCAGCACTTCGTCCGGCTGCCAGCCGAACCAGCGGGTAAGGTTGGCGCTGGAGTAGCGGCCAGCTCCGTGGCGGTCCAGGATGCCGATGACATCGGTCATGTTGGCGATAATGGCCCGCTCCCTGGCCTCGGTGGCATGCAAAGCCGCTTCGGCTTGGTGGCGTTCGGCGATGAACCGCGCCTGCTGGACATTCTGGTAGGCGATGGCCGAGAGTTGGCGGGCCAGGGTGAACAGAGCGTCGGCGACTTCCCGAAACCGCTGCTCAGACATGGCGGGCACTTGTCGAAACGCCGCCAGGAAGGCGGCTTCATCGGCTCCGATCTGACGCGCATACGCGAGCATGCTCTCCTCGCTCTGCGCCTCGTTGCGGACCTGGCCGATGAGCCAACTGGCGATGTGGCGCCCCCCCACGCTGATGCTGGCTCCGGCATCCCACAGTCCGCCGCTCAGACAGGGCTGAAGGATCGGGCCGGACTCGTCATAACGGCCAAGGATGGCGTCGGAGCGGCGGCAATTCGCCAAGCCCTGCTCCGTCGGGCGGATGACGTTTTCGCAGAGCGCGCAGAAGTTGCTGGGCCGGGTGATCGGAGTGCCATCCGGATGGACAATGAATGAAGCCACCCCGGTGGCGCGGGCGAAGCGATCCTGCAACTCTTGAATCTGGCCGAGGTCAAACAGGTCTTCGAAAGCCACCCCATCGGGGGCCGGCGGGAGGGCCGGAACCGGCGGCGTTTGGGAAGTGTGCGGGCTCATATTCCGGGGTTGGTGCTCGGACGGTCGCAGACCAAGACGGTTGGGGCGGTAGACGGGGTAGGCCCCAAGCCTGAGGGAGCGACTGCGGCAATCCGAGTCACACTCGAAGACTACCACGATGGGAGAGGCTGACAAGGGCCAACTTGGTTTGGCTCAAGGAGCTACGCGGTTTTCCCAGACCATCCCGGACGCAGGCGCCGAGCATGACGTTGCCATCGCAGAGGGCCTTCGCCAGCCGCACAATTGGGGCGCTGTCTCACTTTTTGGCAACAGGAGTCAAAATTGTCCACTTTTGAACAGCGCGTCCAACGATCACCAAGATTTGCCCCGATAGACCGGGGGGCTGGTCTTGATTATGGAAGTGGCATGCGACGTGCTCTTGGCAGAAGCATGAAAACGAACTCAATACTTGGTTTCGGCGACCGGAATCGGGTATTGCCTACCGCGGCTGGATTCCAACCGGCTGCACCCCCAATCCTCCGTATCCTACCTTAGCGCACGGGTGCCTGAGGCACCGGTGTCCCGCTTAACTTGAGCTGTCGCCTGGCGGTCTGATGAGGGCCGCCAGTTTCTTTTTCGGCTGGCGCAGGGCGGGTTATCGGTGGCAGGCGGGCGGAGGCATCGTGCGGCGGCGCGGGAGTCGCATCCCGGTTTGAATGTCCATCCCGAGCGCTTCGTCAGAAAGCGAAAGTCACGACCCATGACCAAGCCAACGACGTGTCGCCGCCGCCAAGGTTCCTTAGCCATGTTGTCATCCGGACCGGAGAAAGTCGCTGCGCGCCCTTGACCAGAGTACCCCGTGCTACCTTTCCCGCTCTCCCTCGCTCCGGGCCGGCGTTTCTGGTTCCACCTTGCTTTGTTGGGGCTGCTCGTCTGCGGCTCTCGGCGGGTCGCCGCCCACAGCAATCCCAACGCCCCCGTCCCCTCGCTCCAAGCAGTCAGCACCGACGCTGCGATCATGGTCGATGGCGTGCTCGATGAACCCTTCTGGAAGGAGGCTCCGGTGGGCACCGGCTTCATCGACATGCGAAGCCACCAGCCCGCCACGAACCAATCGACCATTCGGGTTGCGTTCACCCCCACGCACATGTACGTGGCCATGGAGTGCCTGGACGATCATCCCGAGGGGATTGTCGCCACCGAGCGCCGTGAGGACCGCGTGTTCTCGGGCGACGACTGGGTGGAGGTCCATTTTGACCCGCCGCACAACCACCGCGGCAAGTACGCCTTCTTCGTGAATCCGCTGGGGACGCGTGCCGATGCCAATGAGGGCCCGTCAGGCCAGTTTAACTATGGGTGGTCGGCCGAGTGGGAGGCCGCGGCCAAGATTCTGGGCGACCGGTGGGTGTTCGAGATGAAGATCCCGCTCAAGGTCCTGAACTACCAGCGCAAGGACGGACTCACGTGGGGATTCAACGTCACGCGGCTGCAAAGGCGGACCGATGTCACTAGTTTCTGGAGCTTCAGCGCCACCGACATGTACAAACCGCGCCACTTCGGCCACCTGACCAACGTGAATCTCGGGAAGGCGGTTTTTGACCGCAACTGGGAGGCCACCCCCTACCTGAGCACGCGGGTGGACTTCAATGGCCGGACCGAAGCCGTGGTCAAGGGCGGGGTGGACGCCTCCGTCCGCCTGACTCCATCGATCACCAGCGCCATTACCATCACGCCGGATTACGGCCAGATCGAGGCGGATGACGACACCATCGAGCTGCGCGATACCGAGCGTTTCCTCTCGGAAAAGCGGCCCTTCTTCCGCGAAGGCGAGGAGATCATCCGCATGCCGCATCAGATGTACTACAGCCGGCGGTTCACCGATATCGACGCCGGTCTCAAGGCCTCCGGCGTGCTGCCCGGCTACAGTTTTGCTTTCCAGGACCTCTATGGTGACGTGGTTCACGACGGCAAGTTCTACGGCAACTCCGCCTTGCTGCGGGTGATGCAGGACGTGAAGGAGCGCTCCTACCTCGGTTACTACGTGGCCGATTCCGAGATGGAGGAGGGCCACTCGCGCGTAGCCAGCGCCGATGGTTACTTTTTTCTCACCGACAAATGGCGTGCCCGGTTCCAAGGCGCGGTGGCGGATGACGTGCTCAGGCCCATCAACAACCAGCCCTACCGCGACAGCGTCGATTACCTGGGCCACGCCTCGCTGATCTACTACACCTATCCGTGGAACGTGAGCGTCAGTTACGACGCCATCACCGACCAGTTCAACCCGCTCCTGGGCTATATCCCACGACGCGACATTTTCGGCCCCACCTTCTTTGCCGACTACCACCGGGACTCCGGCAAATCCTGGTACAAGAGCTACACGATCGACTACACCGGCAAGTACTTCTGGAACGACGAGAGCGACACTTCCCTGCGGGACCACGGTTTCTGGGGGAACCTGGTGTTCGCCAACGACCTCGGCGTCCGGTTGGGATACGATGACCAGTACCATGCCCCGTATCACAATCGCCGCACCTCGGTCGGCGCCGATGTCTTTTCCTCCGACTACTACAAGGCCATCAACCTGACCTATGCGGTCGGCGAGTTCGAACTCACCGACTATCACGAGCTGTCCGTGGGCAAGCGTTACAAGTTTTGGGAACGCCTGCCGATCCGCCACGAGTTCGTGGTCCGTTACGAGAACCGCCCCTCCGGCGAGACCGCCACCGTCTGGCTCAATCGCATCGTCTTCGACCTCTTCCTCACCGACAACATGTGGATCAAGACCTCCATCCAGCACCGCCAGAACGGCGTCCACAACGTCAGCGTCATCTATGGCTGGAAGGTGCGGCCGAACGTCAACTGGTACATCGTGTTCAACAACGTGGATGAAGGAGGCAACATGGAAAACAGCGTGATGACCAAGTTGACCTACACCTTCCGGTAAGGCCGTGGGCAGAGCAGGTGGACGGCAGATCAAACCACAAAGAACGCACAGAACGCATAGACACCACTCCTATTGGCGACGGCTATGCCCAACACTCGGCGTGCCGTTGGTGGCTAACTGGCATCCTCCATGAAGAACATTCAAACCCTGAGCGACCTGGTACGCCAGACCGCTTACGATATCCATGTCTATCACGGGCACGGGCACTTGGAGAAGGTCTATGAGAACGCCTTGGCGCACCGATTGCGGAAGTTGGCCTTGAACGTGAAGCAGCAGCATCCGATCAAGGTCTTTGACGAGGATGGGACGCTCCTCGGGGACTATCTGGCGGACCTCCTGGTGGAAGACACTCTGATCGTGGAGCTGAAGACTGCCAAGACGCTCGCGCCGGAGCACGAAGCGCAGATTCTGGGCTACCTAAAAGCAGCTCGGACTGAGCACGGGCTCTTGATTAATTTCGGTTCCTACAAGTTTGAGATTCGCAAGTTCGCATGGAGTGTTCATCCGCCGACGGCATCGTAACACCGACCAGCCTCCTTCGCTACCCGTCTCTGCGACCTGTGCGTTCTTTGCGGTTCGGCTTCATCCGGTTTGACTCCGAACTGAGCTTGATGCCAGAGGACAGTCTGGAAAGAAGGGGCTGACTTGAGGCTGGCCACCGCGCCGGGCTCTGTTAGGCTCTGGCGGTGTTCGTGGACGATCCGGGTTCTTCGCTGCTGGCGTGGATTCAGCACCTGCTGACTTCCCCGTGGTTCCTGCTTTCCACGGTCTTTCAGCTCTGGATGCTGGCCCACGCATTGATGAACCGCGAATGGCTGTGGGCCATCTTCATCTTCTTCGCCCCTCCCTTCGGGCCGCTTTGGTACTTCATGCAGATGTATCGCGGCGCGCCGAGCGTCACGCGCGGCTTCGAGTTGCCGGGGGCCGCCCAAAGGGAGCAGATCAAGCACCTCCAAACCCAGATTCACCTGCTGGACAAGGCGCATCACCACCAGCAGTTGGGGGACGTCTACTTCCAGCAGGGCAAGCTGGCGCTGGCCGAGGCCAGCTACCGCGCCGCCATGGAACGCGATCCGCAGGACCTCGACACCCGCGCTCATTACGGACAGTGCCTGCTCCGCCTCAAACGTCCCGCGGAGGCGCGACCGCTGCTGGAGGGGGTCTGCCAGCAAGATCCGAAGCACGACTATGGCCATTCCCTCATGGCGCTGGCGGAGACCTATTCCGCCCTCGGCGAGGCCGACCGTGCACTGACGGTCTGGGAACGGGTGACCCAGAACCACTCCTACGCCCGGGCGAGGGTGCAACTGGCGGAACTCTACCTTGGCAAGCAGCAATCGGAAAAAGCCCGCGCCCTGCTCGACGAGGTGATCAACGACGCACCGCACAGTCTGGCCTTCGCCCGGCGGCGGGAGCGCGTCTGGGTTCGGCGGGCCAAGACGCTGCGCCGGCAACTCCCGCGAAACGCAACCTCGCCTTAAGTCGGCACTTATCTGAATGGCGGCCGGTCTGACGGTTACTCCGTGAGCTTCCGCGTGCTGGCAGGGTCCGCCGCCGCCTTGGTGCGGGCCACCCAACCCTCCCAATCGAAGCCTGTTGCCTGTTTGGGGCGCGCTTGCTGAAGCCGCACGGTCCATCCGCTATCACGTTTCGGGCTCCACTCGACCTCGAAGTAGGCCAGGATGCCGCCGGCAAACTCCGGCGCTTGCGGCCAGTTGGGGGGTGGCTTCGCCCCCATGAAATCGGCATAGACCAGCCAAACCCCGGCGTGGCCAGGCCCATTCCCGGGCCGCAAGGTGAATTCATCCGATATCGCCTCATGCACGACCGTCCACTTGTCGACTTGGTTGGTGGTCAGCGGATGCCACTCGGCCGAGACCAAGGGCGCCTGAGGTGGCAACGGTTGTTCCCGCTTGCCGCTGTCGTCCTCCCTGCGGATCAACACCGCCGCGAAGTCATTATCGACGCCCTTGGCGGGGTCGAGGCCTCCGTAGCGCGCTTCCCGCTCTTGGCCCGGCAACCTCAAGAGATAAGGGAGGTTCGGCCAAAGCCAGCGTCGTTCACGGTCCCAGACACGGACATAGCGCATCCAGTCCAGTTCTGGAAAAGCCAGGCGTGTGTTCCAGCGAGCCCGGGCGGTCTCGTCGGACGGGCGAGTCAGGACGACGCGCAGACGCAGGACGGGCCCGGTTGCAGTCGCGTCTCCCCAATGCAGAACCACTTCCCCGGCAAGGAGCGGCGGTTTGACGACGGCCACGCGGTTGCTCTCGCCAGGAGGCCAATCCACCCCAAAACTCAATGTCTGGCGTGTCTGTTGCTCAAGCTCTCGAAGGGCCGCCTCAGCTCGGATATCGGTACCGGCCCACGCGAGGACGCCGCAGAGAAGACCGCGCCATCTGGTTATCCGAGTTGCCTGCAAGTCGCCCACAGCCTTGAACGTCAGCAAACTAGCCCCCGGGGGCGGGAAAGGCAAGCGGCCGTAACTGAGCCTCGGTTCCCCAACCGCCTGCCAGCACGCGCCTTTCGAAGCCCTGCCGGGTTCCGAACAGCGCGCTTCCGGGGGGCCGCCGCGCACCGGTAGCCGAGCGACCGCGCGGGTTCCTCCGAAATTCTCCTTGTCAGGGTCGAGTTGGCTGGTATCTTTGCCCGCCTTTGTTAGTGATGCTTTTATGAAAGCGGATATCCATCCGAAGTACGTCGAGTCCGAAGTGCGTTGCGCTTGCGGGAACATTTTCAAGACCCGCTCCACGCGTTCGGTCATCATTTTGGGCATCTGCAATCAGTGCCACCCGTTCTATACGGGCCAGCAGAAGTTCGTAGACACCGCCGGGCGCGTGGACAAGTTCCAGCAGCGCATGGCCAAGACCGCGGCCGCGCAGGCCGCGCAGGCCGCTGCCGGCAAGAAAAAGAAGTAGCCGGATACTTTTGCGCGCCCGCCTGGTTTCACGCCCGGCGGGCGCATTGTTTCTGGCGGGCGTATGGACTTGCGTCCCCATATCGAACGTTTTTTCCGGCGCTACGCTGAGGTGGAGCAAATCCTCAGCGACCCCAAGGTTTTCGACAACCCGCAACGGGCGCAGGAGCTTTCCCGCGAATACTCGTGGCTCAAGGAATTGGTGGAGCACGGGCGGCAGTACCTCAAGTGCGCGGAAGACCTGACGACCACGCGCGCGATGGTCGAAACGGAGAAGGACGCCGAACTGGCGCAGATGGCGCGGGAGGACCTGAAGGGTCTGGAGGAGCAATTCGCGCTGCTGACCCGGAAGGTGCAGCAAGGGTTGGTGCCGCCCGATCCGGCGGATTCGCGCAACACCATTATTGAAATTCGCGCCGGCGCCGGAGGTTCGGAGAGCGCTCTGTTTGCCGCGGACCTCTATCGCATGCTCATGAAGTATGCCGAGGCGCGTGGCTGGAAGGTGGAGACCCTCGATTCCAGCACCTCCGATTTGGGCGGTTTCAAGGAAGTCATCCTTGGCGTGACCGGCACGGACGTCTACAAGCGCCTCAAGTACGAGAGCGGGGTCCACCGGGTGCAACGGGTGCCCGCGACCGAGGCTCAGGGGCGCATTCACACCAGCACGGCGACAGTGGCGGTGCTCCCGGAGGCCGAGGAGGTCGATGTCGAAATCAAGCCGGAGGAGATCGAGATCACCCGCTGCCGCGCTTCGGGCCCCGGCGGGCAGGGCGTCAACACCACGGACTCCGCCGTCCAGATTCTCCACAAGCCCTCCGGCCTGATCGTGCGCTGCGCTGACGAGCGCTCCCAGCAGAAGAACAAAGCCAAGGCGCTCAAAGTGCTCCGCTCGCGCCTGCTGGACCGCCGGGTGGCCGAGGAGAACGCGAAGTATGCGGCTGAGCGCAAGGCGCAGGTCGGCACCGGCGAGCGCAACGAGCGCATTCGCACCTACAATTTCCCGCAGAACCGGGTCACCGACCACCGCATCGAGGTGACGATCTACAATCTGCCCGCCTTCATCGATGGCGACATGGATTGTCTGATCGACCCGCTGATGGCCAACGATCTCGAGGCCCGGCTGGCCGCGCTCAACGCCTGAGCCGGCCGCTGCTTCACGCTCCCCTTCCCCATGGACGACTCCCACATTCTGGGCTTGGTATTCGACTGCGATGGCACGCTGGCCGACTCGATGCGACTGCACTGGCGCGCCTGGCAGGTGCTGATCCGGCGCTATGGACTCAACTTCAGCGAAGAGCGCTTCTACTCCCTCGGCGGCGTGCCCTCCCGCGATATTCTGGCCATGCTGAAGGCGGAGCAGGGGCTCGAACTGGACCCCATCAAGGCCGCCAAAGAGAAGGAGGAGGAGTACTTCCGCCTGATCCACCTGGTCGAGCCGATCGAGGAAGTCGTCTCCGTCGTGGAGGCGAACTTCGGACGCCGCCCCATGGCGGTGGCCTCCGGCGGCACCAAGCGGGCCATCACCGAACTCCTCCAGCGGTTGGACCTGTTGCGCTATTTCCAAGCGGTGGTGACCACCGAGGATGTCCAGCGCCAGAAGCCCGCTCCCGACATTTTTCTCGAAGCCGCCCGCCGGATCGGGGTGCCGCCGGAGCGCTGCCGCGCGTACGAGGACACCGATCTCGGGCTGGAGGCCATCCGCGCCGCCGGCATGGAAGCGGTGGACGTCCGCACCCTCCTGGCACCTGGGGCCGGTCGGGGCTGAGCACTACGCCCGGCTATCCGAGGGGCGACTTTTGGTCGGAAACCGACCGTGACCGCCCGGCTTGGGTGCCCCAGGCGGCTGGGCCGCTGTCTCAGGGGGCCAGCCAGACAGACCGGGCGGCGGCGCGGGCTTGGTGGCGGGACCAACTCCACAGGCGCCAATCGTCTCCGTCACGGTTCAGCCGCCACACCATGCGTTCCTCGATGACCTTCTGGGCTTGGGAGTCCAGTTGCGGCCACACCTCGATGAGCGGAGGCAGGGCGTCGAGGCTCAAGCCGGCCGCGTAGGCCGCGTCGAAGCCGCGAGCGGCGCGGGTCTGCGCCAGGTTGTGGCGCACGATGAAGGCGTCCGGGTTGAGGGCGTGCAGGACGACCAGGAGCGCGATACCAGCCGCGCCCGCGCCCGCGACAAACCGTTCCCGGTGGCCGCGCAACACCGAGAGGCCGAACCACCCCAGCACCACCGCCAGCCACCCCATGAAGGCGGTGACATAGAAGCGCTGCTCGGTCCAACCGTACTCGTGCTGGTACAGGCGCATCCGATGCAGGGCGGAAGCCAACACGCAGGCCAGCAGCAGTACCGACAGCCAGGCGAGCCGGCGGAAGCCGGCGCGGCTGTTCTCCCCCAGCAACCAATCCCCCACCAGCAGCATCGGCAAGGCCAGCGCGGCCACGGCAACCAATTCGAAGAACCCGTGCCGCGCATATTCGGCGTAGGTGAGGCCGGGCGTCACTTCCACCAGTTGCGAACCGCCGAAGAGGTACCGGACTTGGAACACGATGAACAACGCGAACAAGGCGTTGACCAAGCCCAGCGCGACGCCCAACTCCAGCGGGCCGAACCGATTGATGGCGGGCACGGGAAGCTCAGCCGGCTCCGTGGAGCGGCGAATGAGGAGGCCTTGCAGAAAACCCGCACTGATCCAGGCGAGAAGGGAGATGGGAGCGAGGTACGACATGAGCTGCTCCAAGTCAATTCGCACCAGGTCCTTGATGAAGCGTCCGAAGACGGCGTCGGCCGACATGAACAAGGCTCCGAACAGGATGAGCGGAGGCAAAGCCAGACCGACGCCGATGGCCGTAGCACGCACCTGCCGGCCCGTCCCCTCCGACACGGGGGCCGGCCAGGCGACCCGGCCCAGGAAGAGGGGCAGATAGCCCGCCGCCGGGTCCAAGGCGGCCCGGCAGAACCGCCAGGCGTGCGCCACCACCCCGCCGGTCCAGACCCGCACCCCGGCGGCCTCCCAGCGCCAGGCGGCGAACGCTGCCGCCAGCAGGCCGACATCGAGGAGCTTCAAGGCCGGCGAATCGCGCCAGACACCCAGCGCCGCCACCCCGGGCACCAAGAGCCAATAGGGGCGCGTTCTGGGGTTGGCGCCAGCGGTCGTTCCGCGCCCCAAGAGGACTGCGGTCACGGTGATCAGCGCGATCCAAACGGGCAGATTCACCCCCACCGGCCCCACCTTGAGCAACGCGCGGCCCGCCACGCCGAGCCCAAGGCTTGCCACCAGAATGCCCAATCCCAACCGCGTGTTTTGCTCACTCATAGCTGACTTCCCTTCCCGCCTCCGAGGCTTGTTGTTCGTCGCCGAGGCGGCGCACTTGCCGCCATAAATCCAGCACCGGCACCGCCATCAAGGCGAGCGCCACGGAAAACGGACCCCACATGAACGAGGTGGGCAGCAGGCGACGCAGCGCGTCCACGCCCTGGGGA
>CAYYMW010000059.1:0-23488 GCA_964472515.1 uncultured Verrucomicrobiota bacterium
AGCTGCAAACCACGGCTCAACGGCCATCGCCGCTTGTCGAAGGACGGGCGATGGCGGCTATTTGCCAAGGCACCCAACCTGTCGCAGTACATGCCCAACGGCAATTACTATGCCCGAACCAAGGCGCATGGCAAGTTGATACGTCACTGCTTGGACACGGACGTTTCGCTTACTGAGAAACTCCGACGGCTCGACTTCCTCAAGACGCTGAAACAGCGGGGTGACCAACCCTCAGTGGCGCTGAGCTTGAGGGCGGCGGCGCATGACGGAATCGGTCCTTTACAGACGGCGCTGGCAAGTGCTATGGGAGGGCTGATGCGGTGTGCATGGATTATCCACTGGGTTGGGGGGCTGCTGGGAGCCGTCGCAGTAGCGCTTCACGGGCAGGCATTGCGCATCAACGAAGTGATGGCTGAGGACGTCGGGGTGCTCGCAGATGAGGACGGCGAGTACTCCGGATGGGTCGAGGTGTTGAACCGCGGCGGAGAGGCGGTTTCGTTGGATGGGTACGGTTTGTCCAACGATCCCGCGCAGCCCTTTCAGTGGACCTTTCCTGCCATCACCCTGGAGGCCGGTCAGCGAGTGGTCGTCTTCACCTCCGGCAAGGATCGCCGCCCGGCCCGGCCTTCCGACTTTCCTTGGGCAAACGGTCAGGCCTCGCAGCCGCCCAACCTGCCGGGGCTCTGCTTGTGGTTGGATGCCGCGGACACAAACACCCTCGCGACGGCGCCAGAGGCCGTGGGCCGGTGGCGGGACAAGAGCGGGAGGGTGGTGGTGCCCGGGGTGGTGGAGCCGCTCTCGCCCGGCGGCATTCCGGGGCTCGCGCTCTGGCTCGATGCCGCCGATACGAACAGCCTGACGTTGGTGGATGGGGCGGTGGCGGTCTGGGCTGACAAGTCTGGCGCGGGCCGAGCCGCCACGCAAACGGTCGCCGCGTTGCGGCCGGTCCTTGCCGGCGGCACGGGAGGAGAGCCAACCCGGCTCCGCTTCGATGGAGTGAACGACCATCTGTCCTTCCCCAGATTGGAGGGTGGGCAGACGGTGATCACGGTGGCGGCGGAGGATGCCAAGGCGACGGACAGTTTTCGGACGCTCCTGGGCGATACCTCGGCGTATGACCTCCATCGTGGGGAGAAACGCTACTTCCTGAGTCTGATGCCGAAGGGAAGTCTCTTTGGACAGGAGATTGACGCGTGGCTGAACAGCGAACAGATCGACCCGCAGAAGACGCTGGTACCGGCCAACCTGGGGGTTTTTGTGCTGCGCAATACCGTGGCGGTTCGGACCTCGCTCGTGGGAAGTGACCGTTTGCTGGCGGGCCGGTACTGGCAGGGGGAGGCGGCGGAGATCCTGATCTTCGAGCGCGCCCTTGAAGACGCCGAGATTCAGGGAGTGACCGAGTACCTGCGGCGGAAGTGGCAGATTGCCTTCCGGCCGACGCCATCCAACTACGATGCCGTGCAGGAAGACGCCGATTGGCGCCCCGCTGCGGCACAGGATCCCCAGACGGGTCTCCCCGCGGTGCGCTTTGACGGAAGCGATGACTGGCTGGCGATTCCTCGGATTACGAACCTCGTCTCCGTCTTTGTGGTGGCGCGGCGGACCGCTCGGGAGGCCGATGGGTATCCCACCTTGCTGGGCGACCGGACTGGCTACGATTTTCATCGGGGCGCGGACGGCATTCTGTACCATTACATCCACGCCTCGGCGGCCGTTCGAAATGGGGAAAGCCGCATCGACAACGAACCCGTCCAATCGCTCACCGTGCGTTGGCCTGCGACGAGGTGTCAGATTGCGACGGTGGTTGCGGGGACGGCCACCGTTGGCTACCTGGGGACGGATCGACGCCAGATCAACAGCTTCTGGCGCGGCGATCTCCATGAACTCCTGTGCTACGATCAACCGCTCAGCGAAACAGAGGTCCGGCAGGTCAGCGAGTACCTGGCTACGAAATGGCGGCTCCCGGAAACTCATCTGCACTCCAACTTCAAACTGAACAGCGCCGGCCAGTGGATCACTCTCACCACGCCTCAGGGCGTGAGTGTCAGCGCCTGGCCTCCTGCCGTCATCCCTCGCGGTCTGAGCTACGGAGTGGAGGAGAGTGGGGAAGCGAGGATTGGCTGGTTCGAGCGCCCCACTCCGGGGGGGGCAAATTTCGGGACTGCTAAAACTGGACTGACGGGGCTCCCCCGCTTGGAGCCGGCGGATGCGTTCTTCACCAACCATTTGGAGGTCGCCGCCGTTTTGGCCGATCCAAAGGATGTTCTGCGCTACACGGTGGATGGGACGGAGCCGCAAGGCCCGCTGGAGGCACCCGTGGACATTGCGTGGTTTGACGACGCGTTGCCAGCGGGGGCCAACCCGCCGACGGGGGCGGGCGAGGCTTGGACCTGGGTGACGGCCGATCCGACCCCCTATTCGGGAACGGCGGCGCATGCTTCGCCGCCGCAGCAAGGGCTACATCAGCATTACTTTCAGGGAGCGTCAGACTTGTTGGGAGTGCGGAGCGGCGATCTCCTGTACGTCTACGTCTATTTGGATCCGGAGCATCCCCCACGAAGCCTGATGGTGCAGTGGCACAGCCAAAGCTGGGAACATCGGGCGTTCTGGGGGGGGGATGCGTTCGAGTTGGGGGTCCTCGGCACCCCCAGCCGTTACCGTGCTGGGGAGTTGCCGCCGGCAGGGGAGTGGGTGCGGTTGGAAGTGGAGGCCTCCGCGGTGGGGTTGGAAGAGGCAGAAGTGGACGGCATGGCGTTTGCCCTGCAGGACGGGGGGGCGGCCTGGGATGCGACCGGACGGCGAACGGTCTTGATGGGCACCTCCCGGGTGTGGTCCGGTCCGCTGGTTTTGACGACCAACGCGGTGGTGCGGGTGCGCGCTTTCCGGGCGGACGCCGTGCCAAGCGCGACGGTGACGGCGAGTTACTTGGCGGATCCACCGGCGGGCATTCCGGTGATATCGCTGGCGGCGGACCCGGCCGATCTGTTCAGCGCCCAGCGGGGGATTTACGTGCTGGGTACCAATGCCAGCATGTTCACGCCTTTTGCGGGCGCGAATTTCTGGCAGGATTGGGAGCGGCCCGTGCATGTCGATTTCTTCGAGACCAACGGTCAACCAGGATTTGCCATGGACGCAGGCGTCAAGATTCATGGGAGTTGGAGCCGGTCGGCTCCGCAGAAATCCCTCAGCATCCACGCGCGGCGCAAGTACGGCGAAGGCTCGATCCACTATCCGCTCTTCCCGAACCGGCCTTGGGATTCGTTCGAGACACTGCTCCTGCGCAACACCGGCAATGACTGGAGCAAGTGTCTGTTTAGGAATCGGCTGGGTCAATCGCTCTCCTCCGAGCTCGGGCTGGGGACGCAGGCCAGCCGGCCGGTCGTGGTTTACCTGAACGGCCAGTATTGGGGTCTGTACAACTTGGTGGACCAGTTGGACTCCGAGTATCTCGAGCGGCACTATGGCGCGGCGGGAGTTGATCCGGACCTGATACTCAACAGCAGCGAAATTGGTGCGGGCGACCACCTGGCCTGGGTGGCGGCGCGCGATGGCGTGCTGGCCAATCCGCTGGTCGATGCCGCAACCCTCAGGGAGGCGGCGGCCCGGATCGACCTGGTTAACTACGCCAACTACCATATCGCGGAGATATTCTGCGACAACTCGGATTGGCCTGGGCACAATATGGCCCAATGGAGACCGCGCACCCCGCCCGGGCTCTGGCAGTGGCTACCCGACGACATGGACGGCATCTTCGACATGGGAGGAACCGGCCCGGGCCGAAACACACTGGGCATAGCGTTGGGCACCGACCCGGGCTCGCCGCAATACCCGCCTGCCCCACTGCTGGCGTCGCTCCTGACGAATCCGGAATTTCGTCGCCAGTTTCTCAACCTGTTTGCCGATGCGTTGAACACCGCATTTCAAACCGACCGCGTACTGGCCGTGATTGACCGCTTTCAACAGGAGCTTGACCCGCACATCGCCCGCCACCTAGCCCGCTGGCAGGATGCTAGCGTTTACGGTTGGCCGCTGCCGGCTGACCGGAATGCCTGGCTGGCGGAGGTCGAGGTGCTGCGCCGCTTTGCCCGGGAACGCCCGGCCATAGTACGCGCCCAGTTGGTTGAACAGTTCCATCTGGGCGGCACCGCGCGTCTGGCCTTGAACTGTGAGCCGCCAGAGGGCGGCGCGGTACGTCTCAATTCGCTTGCTCCCGACTCGTCTGCCGAGCCCTGGGTTGGCGAGTATTTTGTGGGTGTGCCCGTCGATCTTGAGGCCATCCCGGCCTTTGGCTATGAGTTCGCGGGATGGTCCTCCGGGACGATGTCCGGTCCCAGCGGTCAGTTGGCGCTCACGGGCAACCTGGCCCTGACCGCCAGTTTCCGGAAGCTCGACGATCCCGACGCTCAAGTTACCCGCCCGCCCACTTTCGACCTTTGGGGACACACCTTTGCCTTCGAGCGACTGGCCGCGTCGACTCCGGCGGGAACCTACCCTTCGAACATGCTCTTCCAGCAATGTTCCCTGCCGGATCCCGCCTTGGGCGTGGAAATGGACGGTGAGTGGAGGCTCCCCTATGACCTCTCCAGCCGGAGCCGGTTTCGTGGACTAGGCGACATGGGCGTGTCGATGATCAACACGAGCGATCCTCAGGACGCAGAAGGGGCCGGTTACGCAGGTGCAGTTCTTCTCGCCTTGCGCACACTGGGCGTGAGTGACATTGAGGTGTCCTGGACGGGTGGTACCGTTGCGCCGAACAGCCGCGTCTACGCGCTCCGTCTGCAATACCGCCTCGGCGACCAGGGCTGGTTCCGCGATGTCCTTGACGGCTCGGGCCAACCCGTGGAGTACCTGCGCAGCACGGTCGTGGGCGATTCGCAACGTCTCGGCCCCATCCGCCTGCCCGCCGAGACTTATGGGCAACCGCTGGTGCAGCTGCGCTGGAAGTATTACTTTGTCCCGACCGGCGCGACGGGCGCCCGGGCGGAATTGCGGCTGGATGACATCGTGGTGACCGCCCGCCATGCGGCAGCCCAGCTCCGCCCGTTGGAGGCACCGGATGGCCTGTGGCGATGGCAGGTGCAAGGCGGTTTTGGCAGGACGGCCTACCTGCAGGAGTCAGACAACCTGCGCGATTGGCGGACGGTGCGGGCCTGGAAGGGCTCCGTTGCGGGCGAAGGCACCTTGGACGGCTTCATCCGGACCGAGGCGCAGGCTGTGTTTTATCGATTATGGTTTCCTTGATGCACGGGTTCTTGAAGGGCAAAGCCACCCTCTCTTTGGCTGCCAGCGGTCGGGTGCCATGCGCGCCGACCATCGTCCTCGTCTTGGGCACGCTCTGGAGCACCGTGGCGGAGGAGATCATCATCAACGAGATCATGTACCATCCCGCCTCGAATCAGGCGGCTCAAGAGTACGTGGAGATCTACAACCGCGGGACGAACGCCTACAACCTCGAAGGCTGGCGATTTAGCGCGGGAGTCGACTTCGTCTTCCCTCGCGTGCTGATGGAACCCGGGGGGTATCTGGTGGTGGCGGCCAACACCGCGGCCTTTACCAACCGTTACTCGGACGTCACCAACTATGTGGGCGGCTGGCAGGGGCGCTTGGGTGACAACGGCGAGAAGATCACTCTGCGGGACGCCTTGGGCCAGGAGGTGGACTCCGTCGCTTACGCTACAGAGGGGGATTGGGCCACGCGGGTGCGCGGTCCGGTCGATTACGGCCACCGAGGGTGGGTTTGGCAGGCGGCTCACGCCGGAGGGGGGAGCTCGTTGGAACTCGTCAATCCCGGCCTCCCCAATCGGTATGGGCAGAACTGGGCCTCCAGCGTTGTCACCAACGGCACTCCGGGGCGGGTGAACTCGGTCTGGAGCACTGATCGGGCGCCTCTAGTGTTAGAGGTAGCGCACCGCCCGGCGGTCCCCCGGTCGGACCAGGCGGTCGCCGTGACGGCCAGATTGGTCGACGAGGTTTCGGTGGGGTTGCAGCTGGTGCTCCATCATCGCATCGACGGGGTGGCGGAATTCTCGACTACGCCCATGCTGGACGACGGCCAGCATGGAGACGGTGGAGCGGGCGACTTGGTCTTTGGCGCAGTGCTCCCCCCCCAATCGCAGGATACGGTGGTCGAGTTCTACCTGGAGGCCCGCGACCGGGACGGTCTGACCCGGACCTGGCCCGGGCCGGTACAGCCTTCGGGCAAGCAGGAGGCCAACTCCCTCTACCAGGTTGATGATCGGAGCTATGAGAGCAGCCAGCCGTTGCTGCGGGTGGTGATGACCGAGACGGAACGCAAGGAGCTGGAGGAGATTGACGGACAACTGTGGTATTGGAGCAGCAACGCCCAGATGAACGGGACGTTCATCGGGCTGGATGGCGGCGAAACCCAGGTGCGCTACAACGTGGGTTTTCGGTTGCGCGGAACCACCACGAGGTCGAGTGCGGTCAAGAGCCGTCGCGTCAATTTTCGAGATGACGAACCCTGGGAGGGAGAGCGAGCCATCAACCTCAACGCCAACAGTCCTTACGCTCAGATCATCGGCAGTGCGCTGGCCCGGCGGGCGGGGCTTCCGGCGGCCGAGGCCCGGGCGGTGCAATTGCGGGAAAACAACCGCCAGATGGCACTGACCAACACCTCGCCCTTCGGCGTTTATGCCCAGAGCGAAGTGCTGGACTCCGAGTTCGCCCGCTCCCAATTCCCGCTGGATCCGGCCGGGAACCTCTACCACGCCATCGGCGGTGGCAACCTGGATTATCTGGGTGAGGCTCCAGATTTGTACGCTGACCTTACCCGCTACCGGAAGCGCAACAACGCCGCGGAGAACGACTGGTCGGATCTCATCCGCCTCACGCGGGTTCTAAACACCACGCCGGCCGAGCGCTGGTATGCCGAACTGCAGCGGGTCGCCGACGTGGCGGAGTGGGTTACCTATTTCGCGGTCAACACGGTTCTGGCCAATGCGGAAACCGGGCTGGGTACCGGCGGACCGGGGGACTACGCGCTGTATGACGGCGGGAGCGATCCCCGCTTCCGGCTCCTGATCTACGATCTGGACTGGGTGCTGGGGGTGGAGGGTGACGTGGGGGCGCCGCTGCTCCGGGCCACCAACAACCCGGCCATCGCGCGCTTCCTGACAGCCCCTGAGATTGCGCCGCAGTACTACCGGGAGTTGGCCCGGTTGATCGACGGGCCGTTGCGTTCCGAGGCGGTCAATCCGTTGATCGACGAGTTGCTTGGCGATTGGGTTCCCGCTAGCGCCAAACAGTTCCTGAAGGACTCGCATGCGGCTCAAATCGCCTACGTCCGTCAGCAAATGCCGACGAACCTGACAGTGGCGACGACCCAACCCGGGTATCTCTGGCGGTGGGTCACCTCGAATGGGGTGGCCAGCGTTTACGGGCGGGCGGATCCGCAACTCACACGGCAGGTGCTGGTGAACGGCCAGGCGGCGGCCTGGAATCCTCTGACCGGCACCTGGACCGCCCAGGCCACCAACCTCCTGCCGGGCGTGAACGCGCTCACGGTGCAGGCGCTTGACGCCGCCGGGCGCGTGATCGAGGAGTCGCCGATCAGCATCTGGTACAACATGGGGCGGATGCAGGATGTGGGGGGAACGCTCACGCAGGATACGGTTTGGACGCCGGAGGGTGGCCCTTATCGTGCCACCAACGATGTGGTCGTTCCCAGCGGCGTAACGCTCACCCTCATGCCCGGGACCACCGTTTTCTTCGAGCAGAACCTCCAGGTGCTGGTCCAAGGCCGTTTGCTGGCCCAGGGCACGCCCACGGCCAGAATCCACCTGAGCACCAGTCCCGGCGCCACATGGAGGTGGACAGGGCTGCGCTTTGACGGTTCACCGGACAGTCGTCTGGCCCGGCTGGACATGATGTATAACAACCCCACGGCCATCGGCCTGACCAACTCCGTGCTGAGCCTGGACCATGTGAACTGGTACCAGACCGACCGCAATCTGCTCTGGGCCATCGCCTCATCGTTGACGGTCCGGCACTGCATCTTCCCGCGGCTTAACTATGACGAGCACGTGCGGGGTGATGGCATTCCGGCTGACGGCCAGATGGTCTTTGAAGACAATGTCTTTGGCGCCACGTCGGGTTACTGCGACATCATTGACATCGCCGGCGGGCACCGTCCGGGGCCGATTATCGAAGTGCGGCGGAATGTGTTTCTTGGGGGCGGCGACGATGGGGTGGATTTGGACGGCAACGACGCTCACATCGAGGACAACGTCTTCATGCACTTCCACAAGAGCAACGACAGCACCAGTGAATCGAGCGCCATTTCCTGCGGCGGTTACTACCCTGAGACGGGCCGGATGGTCATTGCCCGCAATGTCTTTTACGATAACGACAACGATATCGTCGCCAAGGAGAAGGCCGTGGTGGAGTGCTACAACAACACCCATGTCGCGGCGATCAAGGGCGCGATTTCCATCAAGGAGCCCGGCCGTCCCTACGAAGATCCACCGAAGGAAGTGCGCGTCCAGGGGGACATCTTCTGGAATAACCCGGTGATCTTCGCGAACTTGGACACCAACTGGCTGGCCAGTGGCGCCACCCAATTGATCGTCGAGAACTCCTTGGTCGACGGTCCCGGGCCTTGGACGGGGACCGGGAACGTGACTGGCGACCCGCGCTTCGTGAATTCACCCAACGATTTCCATCTGCGCCCCGGCTCGCCGGCTCTGGGGGCGGGTCCCAACGGCTTGGACATGGGCGCATATGTAGCGGGTGGGCCTTCCTTCGGCGGCGAGCCGCCGGCGGTGACTTGGCAACGTGAGGCCCACATCCGAATCGACGGGCCTGGTCTCGATCGAATCCGATGGCGTCTCAATGAGGGGGCTTGGAGCGAGGCCATACCGCCCGGAACCGTGGTGGCGTTGTCCAACTTGACGGATGGGGCGTACCAACTCTTCGCGATTGGCATGGACTCGGCCGGCCTTTGGCAATCGAGCGATGCGGCGAGTGCTTCGCGGCCTTGGACGGTGCGGGCCGGCGCGACCGGGCCTCGGCTCAGCGAGATTCTCTGTCGGAGCACCACGGCAGGACAATCAGGCGGGACCGACGCGTACGTCGAGCTCTTCAACGACAGCCCCAACGAATTGGACCTGGGCGGGTTGTCCCTTTCCGATTCGGAAACGAACCCGACCCGTTTTGTCTTTTCTGCCGGCACGAAGATGGCGCCGCAGACGTATCTGACGGTAGCCTTGGGCGGCGCGGGCGGGGCTGGCAGCCTCCAGACCGGTTTCGGGCTGGATCGCGACGGCGACGCCCTGTTTCTGTTCAACCGCCCCGAGGAGGGCGGGACGGTCCAGGATTCGGTTCGCTTTGGGCTCCAGCTCAGCGACCGTTCGCTCGGCCGCAACCTGGCTGGCGATTGGGTGCTTGGGCTGCCAACGCCGGGTTTGGCGAATGTCGCGGTCCGGTTGGGGGATCCGAACCGGGTGCGTATTAACGAATGGCTGGCGCGCCCGGGAACTGCGGGAACGGATGATTTTGTCGAATTGTTCAACTCCGACCCTCTGCCCGTGTCGCTGGCGGGGCTGTATTTGACCGATGAGCCCTTTGGCCATCCGTTCCAACACGCCCTGGGTCCGCTCAGTTTTCTGGCGGGCAGCGGTTTTGCCGTGTTCCAGGCGGATGGCACGACCTCGTTGCGGGCCAATCACCTGACGTTCCGGTTGGCCGGCGAGCAAGGGGTGATCGGCTTGATCGATCAGTCCGGCGCCTTGGTCGACTGGGTTACCTACGGGGCGCAGGTGCCTGGGAGGTCGGAGGGTCGTGAGCCTGCCGGAGCGGACCACTTCACGAGCCTCTCGACCCCCACCCCGGGGTATGACTCGAGCAGCCTGGCCGTCTTGGGAAACGTGGTCCTGAGCGAAGTCTGCGCCAATGGCCTCGCCCAGACCAACAGCTACGCGGGCGGGGCTGATTGGGTGGAATTGCGCAATCTGACCACAAACTGGGTCAGCCTGGCCGGCCTGGGACTTGGCGATAGTCCGACCGGGCCGCGCTGGACCTTTGCTGCGGAGGCGGTGTTGCCGCCGCTAGATTACCTTCTGGTGGTCTGCGACCCCGACACCCCGCCCTCGGCAACGAATACCGGCTTTGGCTTGTCGGCCGACGGCGACGGCGTGGTGTTATTCGACCGGTCGGAGCAAGGCAGCCGGATCCTGGATCAAGTGGGCTTTGGCTTTCAGCCGGTGGGTTACTCCCTGGCGCGCGGGGCAAGCGGCACTAACGGCTGGGCGCTCTGCCATCCCACTCCCAAGGCGATCAACCAGCCAGTGGAACTGGGGAGCGCCGCGATGGTTCGGATCAACGAGTGGATGGCCAGCCCCGAGCAAGGAGAGGATTGGTTCGAGCTGTTCAACCGCGATGCCAAGCCGGTCAGCCTCGCCGGTCTGCGGTTGACCGACAGCGGGCAGAGCCCGGAGTACGTCTTTGCGGAATACTCGTTCATGGGACCGAGTCCGGCCTACCTGCTACTGCTGGCTGACGACAAGACGACGGGGGGGACGCATGCTCCCTTCAAACTCTCCGGGCAGGGGGACAGCCTCTTCCTGCGGGATGGGGAGGGGACAACCCTGGACCAGGTTCAATTCGGTGCGCAGACCAGGAGTGTCTCGCAAGGACGCTACCCCGACGGCACGGAGGCGATTCGCGATCTGTCGGTGGGCGGGTCGCCGGGTGCGCCCAACACCCTCAACGAGACGCCGGTGCTGGTGGCCATCGCCGACCAGACGCTGGTGGCGGGGCAGGCTTGGTCCCTCCAATTACAGGCCGTCGATCCGGACGGCCAGACCCAGACCCTGACGTTTTCGCTGGTGCCGCCCACGCCCGACGGGCTGACGCTCAATCCCACCACGGGCGCGTTGAGTTGGACCCCCACGCGCGAGCAGGCCATGCAAGCCTATCGCGTGACCGCCCGCGTGACCGACAACGGCCAACCCTCGCAGAGCGACGACCAGAGTTTCACCCTCGTGGTGCAGCCGGTCGAGGGTGGACCCATGGTCCAGGCGGTGTTCGTGCCGGGCTTCGGATTGACTTTGGCTTGGGAAGCTCCCTATGCGGGGCGATATGCCATCGAGTACCGGGATGACCTTGGCCAAGGCGCTTGGTTGATGCTGTCAGAAGCCACGGTGCAGGCGGGTGCAGCCCAGGTGAGTCTGCCGATCGGCTCAGAGCGGCAACGGTTCTTCCGGTTGCGGTGGGTGCCTTGAGGTTCCCTTCGCAAGGGGCTTCCGGCGCGCTGTCCGGAGGCCCATGGAAAACGGTCATCCCGGCGTTGCCTGGCGGTACTCCGAGCCGGGGCAGCGAGGGCTTTTCGCGTTTGACGGGAAGGGCGGACGGGCGTTGAATCAAGGCCAGCTACAGATCGGCCATGCAACTGCCAAAAGAAGCCTGCTTGCTGCGGATCTACCTCGGAGAGTCGGATCGGTGGGAACACCAGCCGCTGTACGAGGCCATCGTTCTGCGGGCGCGGGCGGCGCACCTGGCCGGGGCGACCGTGTTGCGCGGGCCGATGGGATTTGGAAAATCAAGCCGGATGCATACGGCCAAGATTCTGCGATTGTCGCTCGATCTGCCCCTGGTGATCGAGATCGTGGATACCGAGGAAAAGGTGCGGGCGTTCCTCCCCACGCTTGACCCGATGCTGCAAGGCGGCTTGGTGACGCTGGAGCGGGTCCAAGTGGTCGACTACCGCTCGGGGGAGGTTCCCCCGCCGCAGGCCTGAGCAGCCTTCGCGGCTTGCCAAGCAAGGCAAACACGCTAGGATGGAGTTATGAAGAAAGTCGCAGTTCTACTCTCGGGGTGTGGTGTGTTCGACGGCGCGGAGATTCACGAGTCAGTGCTGGTCTTGCTGGCGTTGGACCGGGCCAACGCGCAGGTGATCTGCACGGCGCCGGACGTGGCGCAACACCATGTCATCAACCACTTGACTCGGCAGCCGGCGGCGGGCGAGCAGCGCAACGTGCTGGTGGAATCGGCCCGGATCGCCCGCGGCAACATTGTGCCGCTAAGCCAGTTCAAACCGAGCGAAGTGGACGCCATCATCGTGCCGGGTGGCTTCGGCGCGGCCAAGAACCTCTGCAACTTCGCCATGCTGGGGGAGGACTTTTCTGTCAACCCGGCGGTGGCCAAGGTGCTGCAGGAAGCGCACCGGTTGGGGAAGGCGCTGGGCTTCGTCTGCATCGCGCCGGTGATTGCGGCCCGGCTCTTCGGCGGTGAGCAACTCGAGTACACCATCGGCACGGACGCGGGCACCGCCAAGACGCTCCAAGGGACCAACGCCCGGCACGTCAACTGCACGGTCCACAACGTGGTGGTGGACCGCCGGTTGAAGCTCGCCAGTACGCCGGCCTACATGCTGGCCGGCCGCATCACCGAAGCCGAAGCGGGCATCAACAAACTCGTCCAGGCGGTACTCGAGATGGCCTGACGACGGGCCGCCTACCGGCGACGCCGGGCGGGACCGCAGTAGTAGCCGCGGCCGATGCGCGCCCCGCGGGACCCACCGGTGGGGATGCCTTGTTTGCGCCGCACCTCGTCGTTCAGCACGGTGTATTGGTAGGCGAAATCGGGCAGTTTGACGTGCTCGATCTTCCGGCCGATGAACCGTTCGATCGCTTCCATGTGCCGGGTGTCTTCCGCGACCATGAGGGTGAACGCGTCCCCGGCCGCTTGAGCCCGGCCTGTGCGCCCGATGCGGTGCACGTAATCCTCCGGGTGCTGGGGCACGTCATAGTTGACGACGTGGCTGACGTCGGGGATATCGAGCCCGCGCGCGGCGATGTCGGTGGCCACCAACACTTCGTACCGCAGGTCCCGAAAGCCGCGGAGCGCCTCCTCGCGTTCGCGCTGGGTGCGGTTCGAGTGCAGCACGGCCACGGAGTGACCGCTGCGCTTGAGCAGGTGCCCGACCCGGTCCGCCCGGTCCTTCGTCCGGCAGAACACAATCACTGAATCGAAATTGACCTCTTTAAGGAGCGCGAGCAGCAGGTCCGATTTCTGGTTGGCCGCGACCGGATACACGACGTGGCGCACAGTTTCGGCCGGTGCCCGGCGGGCGCCGATCTCGATGGTCACCGGGTCCTTCATCGCCCACTTGATCAACGTGTCGATCTGGGGTGGGATGGTGGCGGAGAAGAGGGAGGTTTGCCGTTGCCGGGGACACCTTTGGAGGATCCGTTTGACGTCCGGCAGGAAGCCCATGTCCAGCATGCGGTCGGCTTCATCGAGCACCACGAAACGGACCTGGTCCAGCTTGCAGGTGCCGCGGCCCATATGATCGAGGAGGCGCCCCGGCGTGGCGACGAGGATGTCCACGCCCGTCTTCAGGGCGTCCAGTTGGCGTCCGTAGCCGACTCCGCCGTAAAGCACTGCCACCTTGAACTTGGTGAAGCGGGCGAGGTCCCGGAAGGCGGTTTCAACCTGGGCGGCAAGTTCGCGGGTGGGCTCGAGAATCAAGGCGCGCGGAACGCCCTTGGGCTCGTTGAGCATGGTAAGAATCGGCAGGGCAAACGCAGCGGTCTTGCCGGTGCCGGTCTGCGCACTGCCGATGACATCTTTCTGCTCGAGAAAAAGCGGGATGCCGCGCTGCTGGATCGGGGTGGGCTCAACATAGCCCATGGCCTTGACGCCTTGCAGCACCGACGCGGCCAAACCCAATTTACTAAACGCCATGCCTGGAAGGTAGCAAAGCCATCCCGGAAGTGAAAGCACGAAGGAGGGGTGGACCTTGGGCGAAGGGGTTCGCCGCCGCCTTCGGGTTTGGTGGTTGTGTGGTTAGCTGTTGATTTGCTGGCATTTGCGCACGGTATAGCTGGTCAGGGCGCGCCGCAGCCAGGCCCACTTCTTCGCCGCCAGTGCCGCCCGAATGCGTTGCTCCATCTCCGTGAGGCCCGGGATCGGTTGGCCCGCCACCTTGGCTTTCGCCAAAGCAGCCAGAGCATACTCGGCTTCCTGGCGCAGACCTTGCTCGATGCTCTCCGGTGGAGTGGCGGTGAAGCCGCCGACTTCCACGTGTTTGGGCAACCCAAAGCTGCGGAGCTCGTAGGGGCCGAGCGTGAGTTCCCAGTTCGCCGGCAGGGTCAACTTCTCGCCGGTGGCGAGGTCGACCGCACCCTTGGCGCGTCCGCTCAGCGAAATCGCCACCTTTACCGGGTAGTAATCCCGGTTGACGGCATACACGTAGCGGCGGCCATCGTGCAGGAGGGTGCGCAGGGCAACCGGATCGGTCGTGGAGCCCACCGTCGCGAACTTCCGCCGTGGCAACGGGCGGAAGGCCCGCGCGAAGGCCTGGAGCGCCTCCCCGTGCGCCTTGTCCAGAAAAAGCCCGCCCCGGGTGATCCGGCACGCGTCGAATTCCGCCAGCGCCAGCGCGTAAGGTTCCAAAAAATGCGGGCCGCCTTGGAACGCCGGGGTGATGCGAAACTGGCTCTTCCACCAGAACCCATCCTCGGGATACTCGGAATTCATCCGGAAGATGCCTTCCGCCGGCTTGCCATCCATCTGCCCCAGGCGGGCGACGTTGGGATCGTTCGCTTCCGGGGTGAACCAGAGGTGTTTGCCCCACGCCTCGACCCAGCAATTGAAGATGAAAGCCCCGGGCCGCTCATGGCGGGCAAAGGCGTCGAGGGCTTCCTGGTCGAGGAAATCGAAATCGCGGTACATGGTGGCGTCCTGCAGCGGCACGTTGACGCCCCCGGCCGGTTTTGCGCCGTGACCCCCGCGGTCGCGGGAGTTGCCCATGCCACGATCCACCTCCAGACCGGGTTGGTCGCGATAGAGATCGAGGTCGATGCCCGCCTCGCGGTACAATTGGAGCATGGAGTCCCGGGCGTAGAGTTGCAGCCGTTCCATGGCATAGCCCAGCGTGTTGGTCACCACCGTTTCGTCCCAGAGGGTGACCGTTACCCGCAGGTCTGAGCGGGCGGCGGCCAGGGCGCGGTGGAGACGGCCAAACAGGTCACGAATCTTCCGGCAGCGCCAGGCAACCCACGCTGGCCGGCACTCGCGTGTGAGAAATTCGTAGCGCTTGGCAAAGCGATCCGGGGCCTTGCGGTCCACGGGCACGGCCGTTCCGGTCTCCCGCTCGAACAGACCGACGGAATAATCGTCGTATCCGAAGCGAATCGAGCCGTACCACGGCATGGCCGAGGCGAACATGTTGAACGAGATGCCCTTGAAGGCGGGATACTTGGCGTAGCGCGCGCCGATCTCGCTGACCAGGCCCAGAATGGCTTCCTGCACCACCGGATGCAGCGGGTTGAACATCGGGCCGGTATGACCGGGATTGGCGGTTTCGCCGTAAGCCCAGCGGGACGGAGTCTGGTTCCACGGCTCGAGCGGTTTCTTGCTGCGGTTTTCCTCGGTCAAGGTGCGGAAATTGAGCCCGTTGTAGATCGTGGTCCAATCGTTGGCGCTGGATTGGACATGGTTGTTCCAGAGCATGTTGTTGAACGTGTCGGCGCCGGCCTTGATGGCCTCCAGGTCGATGTTCATTTTCTGGAGCAGGCTGCCGAGCCGCATGAGCGTGAGCGTGCCTTGGAATCCCAATCCCTCCCGGCCGAACTGTTCGAGCAGCGGGGCGTACCAGTCGGCGGGGTGGGTGGTCCACCGCGAGTAGAGTCGGCGGTCGGGCGCGGCGACCCACTCGAAGCCATCCGAGGGCTCGCGTTGGGAGGGGAACTGCGGGCCGTGGTACCAGGCCATCGGGTAGACCAACAGGTTCTGTCCGGTATGACGGGCGTACTGCACGACCCGGTCGATCCATTCCTGGCGCGTCGAGGCGCCTTCCGAGCCGCCGTCGCCGCAAGGGTCCTCGTATTGGATGCCCAGCTCGCGGGTCTCTCCACGGCGGGGGACTTCGGGGAGGTGTAAGGCTGGAAGATCGTCCAGTTCGTAGATTTCGACGCTTGCCACTGCCGCCGGTTCCCCTTCGCTCCAAGTGGTGAACACGATGCTGGCGTCGGTCCAACGAGGCCAGAAGACCTGCCTCAGTTCAAGCATCTTGCCGCTGAGCGGTTGCGCCCAACCGGTGAACACCCCGGTGGTGAGGTCGTAGGTGGTACCGTCCATGATGCACATGTAGCGGCGCTTGTCGTCGGGATACCGGATGACCGCCAAGTGCGGACGCCCGGGGTGTTCCAAGGCGAAGCGGTAGCCGAATCGTGACAACGGCGCACCCTCCGCTTCGCGATAGCGGCCGATGGCGCTGTCGACCACCTTCACGTCGCCGTGCCCGAAGTACCGCTCGGGCGGCAGGCTCCGGGTGCAATCGATGCGATGCAACAGGCGGCCTTTGGGCGGGGCGTCGGACGCCTGCGCCTGCCAGCGCACGCCGAAGGTGATGGCCGCCGCCGCTCCTGCCGTCAGGGCTAGGAAATCCCGCCGGGTGGTGTTGTCATTCATAGCTGCTGGCCATCGAGGTTTGCCAATCCGCGCCGCGGGTCAACTCAAAACACCGGGAAAAGCGAGTCACAACGGCACGCACCCGCCGGATGGCGTTCCTCCGGGTGGTTGCGGGAGGGCCCGTGAGGCGGCTGGGAGCGCCTCCGATCCCCTGGTCTTGGACTACTACCGGCGGACGCGTTTGCGTTTGGCTTGCAGCGCCGTCCGCAATTCCGCCAGCGGCAGGGTGTTGATCACATCGGCCTTGGTGAGCCAGCCTTTGCGGGCGACTCCCGCGCCCAGTCGGAGGAAACCCGCCTGCTCGTGGCGGTGCGCGTCGCAGTTGATGACGCAGCGGACGCCTTTGCTCTTGGCGTAGGGCCAGAGCCGCCAATCGAGATCGAAGCGATAGGGCGAGGCATTGAGCTCGAGCCAAGTGCCGGTTTCCGCGCAGGCGTCGATGACCGCCTGGACGTTGACCTTGTAAGGCTCGCGTTCGAGCAGCAGCCGGCCGCTGACGTGTCCGATCATGTGGACAAACGGGTTCTCCGCCGCGCGGATCAGGCGTTTGGTGTTCTCCGCCTCGTTGCTGCCGGAGCCCACATGCAGGCTGGCCACCACCACTTCCGCGTCGGCGAGCAGGTCGTCGTCAAAATCGAGCCGACCTTCGGACAGGATGTCCACCTCGGTCCCGCTGAGGAGGCGGAACTCGCTGCCCTCGGCGGCCAGCCGGGCGTTGACGGCTTTGATTTCGCCGAGCTGCCGGCGCAGCTTGTCGGCGTCCAGCCCGTTGGCCTGGAACGAGGCGCGGGAGTGGTCGGTGATGGCCCAGTAGGCGCAACCCAGGCCGTCCATATGGGCGGCGATCTCGTCGAGCGAGCCGCGGCCGTCGCTCCAGTTGGAGTGGTTGTGCAGGGAGCCTTTGAGTTCGGTCCACTCGATCAGGCGGGGCAGATCGTTCCGTTCGGCGGCGGCGAACTCCCCGCGGTCCTCGCGCATTTCAGGCGGGATGAACGCCAGATCGAGCGCGGCGAAGATCTCCTCCTCCGAGAGGCACGGCAGGCGCAAGGCCGGGTCGCGGGTCTCCTCGTGGGAGCGAAAAAGCCCATACTCGTTGAGACGCAGGCCGCGCTGAATGGCGCGCTGGCGCATGACGATGTTGTGCTCCTTGCTGCCGGTAAAGTACGCGAGGGCGAAGGGATACTCGGTGTCGGTAACCACCCGCAAGTCCGCCTGGATGCCGCCTTCGAGGATGACGCTGGCCTTGGTCTCGCCCTTGGCGCTCACGCTCAAAACGCCCGGCAGGGTCGTGAAATACTCGATGATCGCCACCGGCTCGGTTGACGAAACCAGGAAATCCACGTCGCCGATGGTCTCCTTGAACCGGCGCACGCTGCCGGCCGTGCTGCAACGAATGACGTCCGGATGGGCGCGGAGGTTCTCCAGCAGCGGCTCCGCCACCTGCAGGGCGTCGCTGAGCAGGTGCTTGGAGGCGTACTGGCGGCGGTATTGGATGCCTTCGAGGATCTTGGTCTGCGACTTCTCTCCGAAGCCGTCCAGCGCGGCCACCTGGCCGGTCTGGCAGGCGGCTTCGAGGCCGGCCACGGTGTCGAGCCCGAGGCGGTCATGCAGCGCCTTCACCTTCTTGGGGCCGAGGCCGGGAATTTGCAGCATCTCGACGAGCCCCGGCGGGATGGAAGCCTTGAGTTCCTCGTAGTACTTGAGGGTGCCGGTGGTGACCAGTTCGGTGATCTTCTGCTGCAGCGCCTCGCCGATGCCCTTGATGCCGCCCAACCGCTGCTCGGCCACCAGCTTCTCGAGGGGTTCGGTCAGCGATTCGAGCGTGCGGGCGGCATTTGTATAGGCACGGGTCTTGAAGGGGTTCTCGCCCTTGAGTTCGAGCAGGACCCCAATCTCATTCAAGACCCCGGCCACCTGGTCTTTGTCCATGCGCCCAATTTCCTTTGCCCGCCTGCCACGTGCAAGTGGCAAAAAACGAATGGCCTCCGAAGTGGATCTGTCCCGTTTCCTGGAAGCCCGAAGGGAGGGGTTTCGGAACGCGCAGCCAAGATTACCACTCCGCCCTGTTCTCCTTGGCGGAAACCACCCGCACCACGTGTTTTACGTAGTTGGTTTCCGGAAACTCCCGCCGGAAGGAGGCTTTGAAGGAGTTGGTTTCACCAGCCGGCAGCAAGAGCCCAGACTGCCGCGCCTGGCCCACGTCGATCCGTTTTCCGGCGGCGTCGAAGAAATCGACTTGTAGTACCGCGTCTTTCCAGACCACCGGACTGGCGTTCTCTATAGAGCCTGGGGCGGCGACTGTCGCGCGACGAGCCAGCCGAAGTACTTGAGCAGCGGAAAGACGGCTTGATCGAGATCGACTAGCTTGGCGAAGGTCCCGTCGGCGAACTCAATCTCGATGCGGTCGTATTGATCTTGCTTCCGCCTCAGGTCGCGGTCGCGTCCCATCCATACGACGCGCTTTATGTCCGCATAGTGAACGAAACCTCTTCCGGGCATGGCGAGACCCGAATTGGTGAAGAAGATGCCTCGGCCTTGACGATCGACGACCTCGGCAACCGGCTCCTCGCCGACGGGAATGGTAGGGTGGGAGTACGTGGGCCGAAGCGTCACATTGTGAACGTGTCGTCGCGCGGACGCCTTCCGGAACTGACACTCCAGCATTTCAGCCGCAGTCATCATACATTTGACGGACTGCTTCGTAAGCTAATCGACGGCAACGGGAACCACAATGAGAAAGGGCGGCGGGCTCAGCACTGTCGTCTGCGTAAGGCTTCCCCGCTGCCCGTCAAACCAGGAAAGGACCATGGTCGAGGCGAGCCCGGCATGGTCGCCGCTCCCCGCTCCGCTTTCGGGTGGGTGTTTGACATCGGAGCGGTCTTCCGGTCCAGGAATGGGCTGCGCTGTCCCCAAGCCCAAAGGGCTTGTGGCGCTCAGCCCAACGTTGGCGAGTCCCCGAGCCTACGTTGGGTCACCGGCCCCCAACGAGCATCAACCCGGAACGGGTTGTGGCTCGTTTGAACTGGAACGGCAGCCCGTTCTTTGGCAGATTCCAGCCCATGCCGCAGTCCCTTTCCGCCGTGTTCGTGCATGTGGTCTTCTCCACCAAGGAACGCCGGCCCTGGCTTCAAGACCCAAGCGTGCGTGCCACTTTGCACCAATACCTGGGCGGGATCAGCCGGGAACTCGACTGCCCGACGGTCTTGGTCGGCGGGATGCCCGACCATGTGCATCTGCTGGCCCGGCTTGGCCGAACCACCAGTCTGGCGGAATGGGTGAAGGAACTGAAACGCGTCTCGCACCTCTGGCTGGCCAAGGAAGACCGCGCCCACACGCTGTTTGAATGGCAGGGCGGATACGCTGCGTTTTCAGTTAGCCAATCCAGGTTGGCTGCCGTAGAGGACTACATTGCGCGGCAGGAACACCATCACTGCAAGCTGAGCTTCCAAGATGAGTTGCGGTCCTTGCTGCGGCGTCACGGCCTCGAATTCGACGAACGGTATGTGTGGACCTGAGCCACAACCCGTTCCGGGTTGATCGGGAACGGGGGCGGGGTACCCAACGTAGGCTCGCGGACTCGCCAACGTTGGGCTGGGTGCCACATCCCCGTTGGGGATGCGGACTCGCGACGGAGCTCATGGCGGCTTGAGGAGAATCGGGGGGAGCCCGGTGATCCGACGCGGGCCCGCGGACGAGGAAGCTGGCGGTCGGCCAAATCGGGCTGGGTGGCGCAAGCCCCTTGGCTTAACCAGGGCCGTCGTGATGAGCCTTCGAGCCTCGCCCGCGCTACACCTTGCTGGCCTGTTCCCGGCCGGCTTGGAAGGCGCGGAGGTTGACGTCCACGAACTTGGGCTTCACCGATTGGCGGATGGCTTCGAGCGGCAACGGCAGCGCGGCGTGGTTTCCGGCTGTCATTTCTCGGTCCCTGAGGTTTGGGCACCGTGAGAGGGACACGGACGAAGAGCACCGCCTACCAACTCCGCTTTTCTCGAAATGGGTTGAAGTCCACCACGCGTACCACCGCGATTCGATGGCAGACGAAACTGACCTCGTGCCTCATGCATGTCCCGCCCCACTGAACCCGGAGCTTGCCCTGTCCGTCCGATGGTTCCGCTGGCTTGATCGAGAGGCTCGTGATCGGGTTTTGGTGGTTGAAACCCTGGATGATCAAATCATCGACACTCTCGAAAAGCAGCTCCGCCGAAGCTTGCTTGCGCTCTGGATCATCAGGGGCCTTCCTCAAATCGAACACGAGGAACGTGGCTCGGAGGTCGTGCATGACCGCCGAAACCGGTGCCCGATCCAGCGAGATCGAGAGAACCTCAAAGTCGTGAAAGTCAGGCCAATATCCCAGATGTTCGGAGAGCAACTCGTGGCCAGAAATCGACTGCAATGTCGCAGGATCGATCCCGCCATTCATTCCTTGGTTGGATGGGCTCATGTCGCCGTCGGGCATTTGCGGCGATGATCTGGCATGATCGTTGGGTTCTTCCGCGGAGGACGCGTTTGACCGCCCGCGCTTACACCTTACTGCCCAGCTCCCGGCCGGTCTGGAAGGCGCGGAGGTTGACGTCCACGAACTTGGGTTTCACGGATTGGCGGATGGCCTCGTGCCAGGCCTCCAAGGGCAGCGGCAGCGCGGCGGAGATGCCGCCCACGACGATCAGGTTGGAGGACTTGGTGTTGCCGGCTGCACCCGCGAGGGCCAGGGCGTCGAAATAGACCAGGCGTGGGAAGACCCGGCGGATGCGGGCTTCGGCGTCCTCGGGATACTTCGCCTGGCCGCTGGAAACGGTGATGGGCAGGACCTGCTGGTTGGAAACTACAGCGAGGCCGTCCGGCGCCAGATAATCCGCGTGACGCAGGGACTCAATGCACTCCAGGGCACCGAGGGCCTGGGCGGTGCCGCGTTCGACCAGGGGGCTGTTGACCTCCTTGCCGAAGCGGATTTGCGCGATGACCGAGCCGCCGCGCTGGGCCATGCCGTGGACCTCGTTGGTCTTGACGTCGTGGCCGGCCGCCATGGCGGCGCGGGCGACAATTTCGCTGGCCAGGAGGATGCCTTGCCCGCCGACGCCGGCCAGCACCACGTTGATGGTTCCGTTGGTGGTCATTACTTGGTCTCCTTGGTGCTGATGGCTTCGAAGGGGCAGACCTGCTTGCACATGCCGCAGCCGCCGCAGAGGATATCGTTGATGCGGATGCCGTGGGCGTCGTCGCGTTCCAAGGCGGGGCAACCGAGGCCGATGCACTCGGAGCACGATTGGCAAAGCTCGGGGTCGATGCTCAAAGCGGCGCCGACCGGTTCGCCCTCATCCAACGGGCAGGGAGCCCGGGACACGATGACGGTGGGTTCCTTGGCCTCGAGCGATTCCTTTAGCACCTGAATGGTGTTTTGGAGTTCGTAGGGATTGACCGTGAGGACGCGCCGCACGCCGCACGCCTTTGCCAGGTCCTCGATGGAGGCCGTCGGGGCCGGTTCGCCCATGAGGGTGGACCCGGAGCCGGGGTTCATCTGGTGGCCGGTCATGGCGGTGGTGCGGTTGTCCACCACGATGAGGGTCGAGGTCCCCCGGTTGTAGGCGATGTTCAGCAAACCGGTGATGCCGGAGTGGAAGAACGTGGAATCGCCCACGATGCCAACAACGGGCTTGGGCTCGCCGGCCTTCTCGAAGCCCTGCGGCATGGAGATGCCCCCACCCATGCAGAGGATGGTGTCCATGCGGTTGAGCGGCGGGAACACGCCAAGGGAATAGCAGCCGATGTCGCCGGTGACGACGACGTCGAACTGCGCCAACGCGTAGAACACGCCGCGATGCGGGCAACTGGGGCAGAGCACCGGCGGGCGCATGGGGAGGTCCGCAGCCTCGGGCCGGGGCTTGATCTCGGCCACGGGCTGGCCTTCGAGCCGGGCGCGGGCCGCACGGACCCGTTCCGGGTTCAGTTCGCCGACGCCCGGCACCAGGTTCCGGCCGTCGCAGGCGATGCCCATCGCTTTGATGTGCTCCTCGAGGAAATCGTCCAACTCCTCCACTATCAGGACGCGCTTGACCTGCGCGGCGAAGCGGCGGATCAGGTCGTCTGGGAAGGGGTAGGCCCAGCCGAGCTTGAGTACGGAGGCCTCGGGGAAGATGTCGCGCACGTACTCGTAAGCCACGGACGAAGTGATGATCCCGAGGGAGGGATCGCGCATCTCGATGCGGTTGGCCGGCGAGTTCGAGGCGGCCTCGCGGAGCTTGGGCAGGCGCTCCTCGACGGTGCGGCGCATCACGCGGCCCCACACGGGAATGGGCACGTAGCGGGGCGGGTCCTTGACGAAGCCGACCTTCTTCGGGGCGGCTTGGCGCTCGCCCAGGGTGGCCAGGCCGCGGGAATGGCTCACGCGGGTGGTGGTGCGCAGGATGACCGGCGTCTGGAACTGCTCGGAGATCTCGAGGCCGAGCTTGGTGAACTCAAGCGCTTCCTGGGAATCGCTCGGCTCGAGGATGGGAATCTTGGCGAAACGGGCATAGTGCCGGGTGTCCTGCTCGTTTTGGGAGGAATGCATCCCGGGGTCGTCCGCCACGACGGCCACCAGACCGCCCACGGCACCGATGTAGGCGAAGGTCATCAGCGGGTCCGCCGCGACGTTCAGCCCCACGTGCTTCATCGTCACGATGGAGCGGGCACCCGTGAGCGAGGCCCCGACGGCGACCTCGAAGGCCACCTTCTCGTTGGGGGACCACTCGCAGTAGACGTCCGCCTTGAAGGCGGCGACCGCTTCGAGGATTTCGGTGGACGGCGTGCCCGGGTACCCCGTGGCCACCGTGACGCCGGCCTCATACGCGCCGCGCGCGATAGCCTCGTTGCCCGACAGTAGATCGCTGGTCACTTTCACAATGCGCCTCAAAAAGAGCGCGCCGCCCGCAACGGATCGGTCTCCGGACCGACCTTCGCCGGCGGCGCTACCCGGTCAGCGTAAGCTGACGGCGGGGGGTGTCAACTCTCGGAGCAGGCGGCCATCGGTTTCGCAAGGCTATGGGGACTAGGCGGGTGAGGGCGGGAACCATGTTTT
>CAYYMW010000060.1:0-8962 GCA_964472515.1 uncultured Verrucomicrobiota bacterium
GGCCCACATCTGCCCACCCAGCACCAGTGCCCAGACCAACGTCAGACAGGCCACCGCCCACAGGATCGGCTTCAACCGTTGTTGCATACCTCCGCACCCTACTCCCTTTCCCGCCCCAGTGCCAGCAGAAGCACTTCCCGCTCCGGGCTGGAAACCTCGCAAGAGCGTTGGCAGACTGGGACTCACGGCAGCCGGGTGACTACTTTCGTGACCATGAAGAAAGACCATTTTCAGAAGGGCTATCACTTTCAGCAGTGCGGCAAGAACGCCAAAGCCATCCAGGAATTCGCGCAAGTACAGCCATCTGAGGATGCGTATGAATTGGCGAGGTGCGGTCTGGCCTACTGCTACGCATTAACGTCACTCTATCATGACGCCGTTCGAGTCTGCCAAGACCTGATCGCCTGCCGCAGTCCCGAAGCGCTGTATCGGAATCTATGGCTCGGGTTCGTTGACGAGAATCCCTATGTGCTCGGGGCCTACGCGTTGGTCAGACTGGGTGACCTTCGCGTGGCGGGAGCAATGTTGGATGCGTTTCATCAGGCTCATGCGCCAGTTCTTGGCAAGTTCTTCGAAAAGTGCGTGGGCTGCGAGTGGTGGAAACTCATCTGCGACTCGGGCACCGCGTCAACCTTGATCACAGCCTGGCAAGCCAGCGGGCTGCCGGCGGACAAACCTGATCACCGTTCTCGCCTCGAACGAATCGCTGCGCTCAAGAGCCGGATCGACAGCCTCGGGGAGGTGGCCTCGCGGTTGAAGCAGGAGGGTATCGGGCCAAAGGCGGCACGAACCTCAAAGAATGAGGCGAGTGAGAGCCCGACCACAGATCACGAGGAGGCAAGAGGGTGCAACACGCCTTCCTGAGCTCGGATGCGCTCAAGATGAAGCCGCTCTCGAGATGGCCTTCCCCAGGCTCCATCTCAAGCCAATGATCGACTGGCTCGCCAGCCCCATTCGGCTTTGGCGCATGACTTTTGGCACATGACGGGCCTCGCCCCGGCGGGTAGCATCCAGCCATGAATCGAACCTCCGGCAGAGAGCGGTTCCGGCACGCGGTGGCGGAGTTACGCCTCACCGCGTGGCCGGTCCTTTCGCCGGAGGACTCCGAGTGGCAGGGGCGCAAGAAGCTGGCCGTGCGCGGCGGGCAGTCAGCCCTGGCCATCCTGATCGCGGCGGCGGTGCTGGGCACCACTGCCTTCACGTGGAAACTGGCCTCTGCGTGGCAGATCGTCGCCATGCTGCTGGCCGGCTTGGCCTACTTTGGCTGGTGCCTGTTGGGCACGCGCGAGGCGGTGCGCCTGCTCCTGTCGGAGGAAGGGGCGCCGCCCGCAGCCAACTCCCCCGGCCGGTTTTCGTGGCCAATCGCAGGCTATTTCCTCGTCCAATTGAGTCTGGCCGCGTTGATCTACGCGCTCGGAGATCGCGGCCGCGCCACGTCCGCCTACCTGGAACGGAGCGTGGAATACCGTTCGGCCACGGCGCCAGTGATTGTGGAACTTATGAGCACGATCGACAGCACCAAGAGCCGGTGAAGTGCCCATCCCTCCGTTGCCCATGATCGCCTCCCCTTCCTCCTCCTCTGCCATCCGCCGCGCGTTCACCCTGATCGAGCTGCTGACCGTCATCGCCATCATCTCGGTGCTGATGAGCCTCCTGCTTCCCGGCTTGGGACGCGCCAAACGAACCGCCAGGATCACCGCCTGCCTGAGCAACCTGCATCAAATCGGCCTGGCCATGGAACTCTACGTGGCGGACAACAACCACCGCCTCCCCACCTGCGCCCAGATGCCCTCCCTCAATTCCAATCTCACCCCGATCATGGTCGCCCTCGGCCCCCACTTGGGCAGCCGCGACATCTGGAAGTGCCCGGCGGAGCGCGTGTACTTCGCCCGGGAGAAGACCAGTTACGAGTGGAACATCTACCTCAACGGTGCCTCGTACGACCGCCCGGAAAGCGACTGGTCCCCCGCCACCCGGGCCGTGGTGGAAACCATCTTCGGCGGCCGCCAGAATACCCCGTTGCTCGGCGACGTCTCCGCCTGCCATGATGCGGCGGGAACCTACACCGGCAAGAACGCCCTGTACTTTGATGGGCGTGTCGACCGCGGCCGTCTCAAGTAAGCCTCTCCCGGCATTACCCGCGCAGGGGCGCAGCGGCCAGCAACAGCGCTTGCAGCAGACCCAACGGATTCACATTGCCCTCCTACCAGTCCAGGTGGTCCAGCACCAGCGCCTCGTCCTTGGATTGCACGAGACATTGCGTTCCGGCCGCCTGGAAAAAGTGCCCAGCCTTGGGCCGGTACCAAACCCACATCTCTCTGCCGGTCGCGAGATCAACCCGCCGAACGCGGTAATGAACGGGCACTTGGCTCGAATCACCGTTGGCGCCGATCAGATCGGCCCCGGAGACTTGGTTGTGTGTGGTGTAGAGGTACTTGCCCGAGAGATGGATGTTCTCCCCCAGATGTTCCCCTGACCACAATACCGCGCCCGTCGACGGTTCGACGCGCATGATGACTGGCTGGGGCCGGTTAGCGAAATTGACCTCCTGCGAGAACTTAATGGTATCCGGTGTGGCCGTGGTACTGCTGACCACGAGCTTGCCGCCGCCGTCCACCAGGACCTGGGAAATGCCCACGCTGGTCAGACGCCACCGGGCTTCTCCCTTCTGCGTGTCAAACGCCGTCAAAGTACCGTGGTCGTAGAAATACAAAGTGTTGCCGTGCTCCAAAAACGGACCGGGATGATCTTCCGCCCCGGCTACCAGGTCCCAGACCGGATACGTGAGCTTGGCTTCCCAGAGCTTGCGGTTCTCCTTGCTGAACGCGGTCAGGCTATACCCGGCGGCCACCAAGTTCAGCGTCCGTCCGGAGTAGAAGTGCGGCTGGCCGATGAACTCCCCGGCCCAATCCGATCCTCCGGAAGGAAGCCGGCGTCCCAGGGTGAGGCGGTAGCGGCTCGCATCCTCCATCTCCATGCCGCCGGTGGATTCCCGGCTCATGTCGTTGAGCAGATCCTTGGCCGCCTGCCCCGCGTTCGCTCCCGAAATGTTGCCCTGCTCGAAGGTTGAGGGGCCGGTGCGGTCCCGCATTGCCTTGCGGGCGACCTGTCGGGCCTCCAGCAATCGGGATTGAACCATGACCACGCCCTGCGGACTGGCGTAGAACGTGGCGTCCAAACCCTCCCCCAAGAGCAAGTCCATCGCCGAGACCTGGGTGGCGGGGCGGGGCGGCGACGCAAGGCTCACCGACTCGCTCCGCGCCTTGCCGTCGGCCAGGTTGATCCGGGTGACCATTGGCGCGCGCGGGTTCTCGCCCGACACCACCACCAGCGCGTCCGCACTGGCGTTGACCTGCTGCACGGGCGCCGGGAACGGGGTGTCCTCCTTGCGTTTGCCGGTCTGCAAATCGAAACGGGCAACGCGATCCGATAGCACCACCCAGGCATCCGCGCCCGAAGCAAAGACGTAGCCCTCTGCGCGGGATTTGGCGGCGGCGTCTTCGCGGTCGAGTTTGGTCAACGAGGTTCTCTGCGGGAGACTGGCCCCAGTCAGGGAGGTGGCCCAGACCTCCAGCCCCTTGGTCACATCCACCAGCACCACGCGCCGGGCGCTGACCGCCAGGAGCCGATCCCGAGCCAGGAGCCGGCAACTCGCCCCGCGGTCATCGAGCGGGAGAGAGTGAGTGTAGATGACCTTGGGCTGGGAACCCCAAAACGAGTACCACACCCAGACCCCGAGCATTGCCAACAAGCAGACGCCTGCCAGGATGGCCAGACGCTTCAGCTTGCCCACTCGTTTGGCTTCGAGCAGATCAGCCTGGCCCTCATAAAGCGGTATCTTCAGGCCGTGTGCCGTCGCCTTGCTGCGGCATTGCACCGAGCAAACATACCCGAACTGGCGCAGGCACAGGTTGCAGATCGGCTTGCCGCACACCGCGCACTCCGCCGCCGAGACCTCGCCGGGGTGGCGCGCGCAATAGACAACCCCGGGTGTTTCCACCGCGTCCGGGGCCAGCTCCGCCGGGGCGGACGGCACGGGCGGCGGCACCGGAACGCTGGGAGCCGCAGGCGGCACGGGCGGTGCGACCGCGACCGTCTTCTTGGCCACCACCCGCACCGGGCCGGTCTTGGATAGGTTGGCCCGGATGATCTCATTGGCCTTGGCGGTGCCATCCGCGCCGCACGCAGGACAATTGATGGTGAAAGGCATCGCCCCGTTCACGGGGTCGACGTCGAACGCGTATTTCGTCTCGCACGCGCAAACCACCTTGATCGTCATCATGTCACGGTTTGGGATTCAGGAGCACGACGTTCGTGGCCATGGGCAGGTCAAACGCCGCTTTGGCGCCTGTCGTCTGGGCCGCCCCGTCGCAAAAGAGCACCACCCCGCCAAACTTGTGATGGTTGTTGGCTGGTTTCTTGCCGTCGGATGAGAAGAGCGGATCCCCTTTGACCTTGGGCCGGGTGTTGATCTGGGCGTCGGAGAGCAGCGGTTGGTCGGCGCCCTGGGTGGCGGCTTGTCCCATGTAATACGCGTAGCTGATCCTGCGGTCGGCAAAGGGTTTGGCGTCGGGCAGCGAACTGGCCCCCTGGCCGGGACAGATGAACTTGGCCGTCACGGTCGTGTACTTGGGCACCAGGAGGCTCAGGGGCTCCTCCGCCGTGAGGGCGGTCTTGGCCACCGGAAAGGCCCCTTGGTGGTCATTCGCGTAAGTCTGCAGCGCAGAGTAGACGTAGGAGAGATTCTGGGCGCAATCAGCCTTGAGTTGGCGCTGCTTGTTCGCCGAACTCTTGCTCAGGAGCATCGTGTACATGACGACGATGATCGCGAGCGTGATCAACATCTCGATCAAAGTGAAACCCGCGCCTGGGTGGCTGCGTCCGAAAAGCGGCACTCTAGACCGATGGATCACGTCGCCAACGCTACGGAACCTGGGGAGCGTTGGCAATCGCAAAGCGCCGCAAATGACGCTCGCCCTGTCCGCAACGACCCTCTATCTTGCCCGCCAGCAAATGGGCGCATGAGCACACCTAGCCACACCCCGCCTCCGGGCACGCCACCGGCCGAGGCCGCGGGCTCCTTTCAACCGTACATCCCGGCGCACGCCCGACTGGCTGAGTTGACCTTCGCGCCAGTCTTGGTGGGTACCCTGCTGGGCATGGTGTTTGGCGCTTCGTCCCTTTACTTGGTGCTCAAGGTGGGGCTGACGGTCAGCGCCTCCATCCCGGTGGCCGTGATCGCCATCACCCTTTTCAAGCTGCTCGCCAAATTCGGTTTTCGCGAAACCACCATCCTCGAGAACAACGTCGTGCAAACGGCCGGCTCCGCGGGCGAATCGATCGCCTTCGGCCTGGGCGTGACCATGCCCGCGATCATGATCCTGGGGTTCGACCTCGAGCTCACCCGCGTCATGCTCGTCGCCATCCTGGGCGGATTGTTGGGCATCCTGATGATGATCCCGCTGCGGCGAGCCTTGATCGTGGCCCAGCACGGCTCGCTGAAGTACCCCGAAGGCACGGCCTGCGCCGAGGTGCTGAAGGCGGGCGCTTCGGTGGAATCGGTGACGGCGGCCTCTGCTTCGTCCGCGAAGGAGAACGCGGCGAAACCGGTCGCGCCGATCGAGGCGACCAATCCGGTAACGATCTTCGCCGGCTTCGGAATCGGGTTGATCTACAAGGCCCTGATGGTGGTCACCCGGTTGTGGAAGGACATCCCGGAGAAGATCTTCAGCGCTCCCTTCAAGGGAGGCTCCATCGCCGCCGAAATCTCCCCTGAACTGCTGGGCGTGGGCTACATCATCGGTCCGCAGATCGCCTCGATCATGTGCGCGGGCGGCGTGCTCTCCTACCTGGTGCTTATCCCGGCCATCAAGTTCTTCGGGGAAGCCGCCACCGTAGCCGTGCCGCCGGGCAGCATGCCCATCGCGGAGATGGGGCCGGACCAGGTGCGTGGCGCGTACATCCTGTATATCGGGGCGGGCGCGGTGGCCGCCGGGGGGATAGTGAGTGTGCTCCGTTCGCTGCCCACCATCTGGCACGGCTTGCGCGAAGGCCTGAAGGACTTCTCCGCCAGCGCGCGCACCCAGGCCGCCACCCTGCGCACCGACCGCGATCTCTCGATGAAGTTCGTGCTGCTCGGCATTATCGCCCTGCTGGTCGCCATTGTCGCCGCCAAACCGCTCCACATGAACCTGCTCGGGGCGGTCTTGATCGTGGTGTTCGGCTTCATCTTCGTCACGGTGTCCTCCCGCCTGACCGGCGAGATTGGTTCCTCCTCGAATCCCATCTCGGGCATGACCGTTGCCACCCTGCTGCTTACCTGCCTGATCTTCCTCATTCTCAACTGGACCAGCAGCGACTACTACGTCACCGCGCTTTCGGTGGGAGGCATCGTATGCATCGCGTCCTCCAATGGCGGCACCACCTCGCAGGACTTGAAGACGGGTTTCCTGGTGGGCTCCACCCCGCGCGCCCAGCAGATCTCCATCCTGATCGGCGCCCTGGCCTCGGCCCTGGTGTTGGGTCCGATTCTCCTGCGTCTGAACACCGATGCCACGGTCTACGTGCCGCTGGAAGCAGGCAAGAACATCCCGGCCGCGGCCCGTGCGGACGTCACCCAACTCAAGACCCATGAAACCCTCAGGGGGCCGCAAGCCGCCGGCGACACCAAGAGCTACCTGGTCTGGCACAACCAGGATGAACAGGTGGCGCCGCCAGGCCGCTATCTGGTCGATGCGCAGGGAAAACCTGTCTACCTCGTCGATCCGGGCATCAACGGCCTTCATCGCCAGCGCCCGGACGGTTCCCGCGTGGAGAAGTTCGACGCCCCCAAAGCCACCCTGATGTCGTATATCATCAAGGGCATCCTCGACCATAAGCTGCCTTGGGGGTTGGTCCTGCTGGGCGTGATGATCTCACTGGTGCTCGAGCTTTCCCTCATTCCCTCGCTCGCTTTTGCAGTGGGCGTCTACCTCCCCTTGAGTTCCTCTTCGCCCATCTTCATCGGTGGACTGGTGCGCTGGCTGGTGGACCTCTACGTTCGCCGCCGCTACGCCGCCGCCAACCTCACCCCGGAACAAATCACGGCGGAAACCGACAAGAGCGGCGGGGTGCTGCTGGCCTCCGGGTACATCGCCGGGGGAGCCATCGCCGGCATCGTGATCGCCTTCATGACCGGCCTCGCCGATCCCAGCAAAGCCGGCTTCCCGGCGGCGCTGGCGGCCTTCAACGAGGCCGTCGCCAAGTGGTCCGACCGCAATCCCTTCTTTGCAGGGCCCCACGCGGACCTGCTGGCCCTGATTCCCTTCCTGGGCCTCTGCGTGCTTCTCTATCTGGCCGGACGCGACCTTCTCTTCGCTTCACGGTCGAAGCAAAGCCGCTGAGGCAGCCTCAGCCCTTCTTTGAATCCGACCTCCGCTCCTCGGCCTTCGCTGGTGAAGGCTCGCTGGGCTGGGCCTTGGAGCGGCGGGCGTCGATCATCACCAACCCCAGCAGAATCGCCCCCAGCCCGATGCCGCCCAAGCTCACATAGAGCGCGGTGTGCGGCAGCCGGAAGGAAAAGACCACCGTATGGGTGCCCGCCGGCACCTGGACGCCCCGCATGAGGTAGTTGCAGCGCAGCAGCGGCTGCGGCTGTCCGTCCACCGTCACCGTCCAGTTCGGATCGTGCTTGTCATTCAGGAGTAAGATGGCTGGGGCGGAGGCCACCGCCTTCAACTCGATGTGCTTGGGTGCGTAACTAACGAACTCGACGCTCCCACCCGACGCGGTAGCAGCGTTGGTGCTGGTGCCCGGCGCTGTACCATCCACGAACACCTTCGATTTGGCGTCGAACTTGGGATTCGCCAGGGTGGCCAGCACCTGCTCGTCGTTGGTAGTGGTTTCCCAGTTGGCGAACAGGCTGGCGCGCGACAGCGTGTCGGTCAACTCCAGCACCGCCAGCGGCCCGTTGGTGTTGGTCTGGATCAAGATGGGACCACCTGGGCGATCCTGGGCAAGCGTAAACGGAATCAGGGTGCGGAAGCGTTTCCGCTCGGGATCAAGTTGTTGGTTGAGGGCGTCCGCCAGACCACCCGCCAACCCAAAGAGCAGGCGCGTATTGGTCAACTCCCACATCCGCAGATACCCCGCTGCACCCTGGCTCTGGAAAGCCTTGCGGTACGCGGCATTCTCGGCGGCCGTGCGCGGTTCTTGGGTCACGTCTAGCGACTGGATGTTGTAGTACTGCATCTGGTGCTGGATCCACTCGCCGTGGTAAAGTTGCTGCACCATGTCCATCTGCTCGTTGAGCCGAAGCGGGAGCACGGCCACCCGCCCTTCATAAGGGCGCTGGCGGAGTTGGTCCCACAGGCCGTTGGAAGCGTACTTCTCATGGTAGTTCCAGTAATAGACCCAAGGAGCGTTGGCGCGCGCGAAGTCCGAAATCAGCAACAGCCCCAGGATGATCCCTGCCCAGCGGGCGCGGCGTCCCGCCAGGAAACCGTTCAGCACAAAGAGGACCACGAGGCCGGCGAGGGTTAGAAAGAACAAGGCCCACGCCACCTCTGTCAGACTGAAACCCACGATGGACCTGGCGGCGGCGGTACATTGCGCCAGGCTCTCCGGATTCCCCGGCGCCGGGACCGCCACCGCCCGGAGCAGGTACTCCTCCACCTCGCGCCGGGAGGAGGCATACAGCAGCCAGCCCAACACCCCGGCCACCACCGCCCCGGCCATCCCCCAGGTCCAGTGTCGTTCGAAATCCGTCGCCTTGCTCCACCAAGCCTTGAACTGGCTCTGGCCCGCAGGCGCAGAAACCTCTCTCTCGGCATATTGCCGCCAGAGGGCGTTCAACCCGTACCCAAACAGGATCAGCAGCGAGAAATGGCACGGGTGCATGAACTTTACCGGATTCCGGATCGTCGAGAAATACGGCAGGGCGTAGAAGAACTCTCCCGGCAGGCTCGCTAGGCCGGGAATGTCC
>CAYYMW010000060.1:8972-23202 GCA_964472515.1 uncultured Verrucomicrobiota bacterium
CCCCCACGCCAGGAGCAACGACACCACGGCCGCCCCCGCCCAAAACCACACCATACGGCGTTCGAATTCGCTCAACGGACTCTTGGGCCCGCGCAACGACTGCGCCACACCAAACGCAGCCAGGAGCAGGACGGCGATGCCCGCATACACCCCCGAACCGGAATGCCGCGAGGTAATGATCCCCGGTGCCTGTCCCACCCCTCCCCAGTACTGGCCGCCCTCCGGAGTGTCCATGCGGTAGCCAAAAATCCCCGGCACGATCACGCGGAGGGTCTCGATCTTCGGCAAACTCCACCGCGTGGCCTCATCCCAGCGCTCGGTCTTGGTCTTGGTATCCTGTTGCATCCCGACCACCCCTTGGATTTGCGTCCCGATCAGGACCGTCAACGCCTGGGCGGCGATCACCACCGCCAGAATCACTACCAACGCCATCCGGGCCAGGGCCGAGAGCGCGGCGCGCGGGGCCGGTTTCTCCGTCTGGAAAACCTGGAAGACCGCAAAGGCGGCGAAGTAGAGGCTCATGATGGCCCCGCTGTCGAAGCCTTCCATGACGCCCATGCCGACGGCCAACCCCGCCAGGGCCGACTTGAGCCAACGCCGCTCGGTGGCGGGATTCATCCATGCCGCCACCGCCAGAAACGTCGCTGCGATGGTCAACGGCAGCGTCCCCAACCCCCAGCAGGCGTACGACAGGTAGCCGCCGTTCAAACCGCCGGCAATTCCCCCAAGCACACACACCGCCGGGCGGAAGCCCAACTGGCGAAAGCACAGCCAGACCGAGAGGCCCAACACCAGCAGGGTAATCGGCGCGTAGAACTTGGCGAAGCCCAGCGGTTTCAGCGTCCAAAGCAACAGGTAGGTGAGGCTGGGGAACGCCGTGCCCATGCGGCCGCCAACCCAGTTCAGATCCTGCCACATCCCACTGTAACCGGCCGGCACGGCTGCTGCCGCCGCCGTGTTTGCCCCCAGCGGCCCGTCACTGGAAAAGAGCACCTGCGACTCATCGAAGCTCCGCGAGAACAGCGCAAGCAACACTCCCAGCAGACACAAGAGCGTCCACAGCAGGCTGCGGTCTGGGCTGGCGGCTTTGGAACTCGGAGGCGTTGCCATAGTCAGAATGAACCTTCGGTTCGAGTGAACTCGAAACAGGTGGCGATGGCGAATCTTTTGTAAGCCGCGGCGGGTCGGCACGGATCGTGCCTCTCCTTCGGCCGCCGCAAACCACCCCGTCAGCCCATCCGCCACCAACTCCCTCCCTCAAGGCGCTCGCCCCATATCCCCCTCCCCCTTCGTCCCGGAGAGGGTCAGCCTCAACCGGGCATCGGACCAAACCGAGTGGCAGGTGAGTTCCCCACCAACGGCCTGAACCGTCCTCACACTGAGTTGGGGCCGACCCCGGCAGGGAGAACTCCTGGAACACCCGGCAAAGTCGTACCCAGCTGCGGCCACAAGTTCGTCGACTGCCCCGGAATCGGCCCTCCCGCTTCGATCCCGCCAAGCCTCCACCACAAGTGCCCTCCCAGACTCCTGTTGGTCACCTTCAATGCAAACCACCCCAATCCGCACTTCGATCCACGCACAAACACGGGTGACGAGGCTATCTACGGTTCAGGACATTCTTATATTATAAGCGCCTATTTTTGTCTATTGGCTACACACGCCATGCTTACCAATGATTGCCCAGCCCTGCAGATAGTGTGTATGTATCTGATCATCAGTTTATTATAAATCACAACCCCAATCCAGTGAAGGCCCATTCGACTTGGCACGTTCGTTGCATGAGGAGATCACGAACGAACGAAAGGCACAGTATGGCCAACCAGAACTTATTCCAGACTATCGCTGGGCAATTCTCCCAGGCCAACACGGTCAACGAAGCGGGTGGAAAAGCATTCGAGTTCAGCCCGAAGCACGCCCTGGCGCAGTACGCGGTGACCGGGTGCCTCAACGGCACCTATTACGCCGACGCCGAGACCCAGTTGCAGCGGGTGCTGGAGCTGGCGAGCGCCGTCGACCCCGCGTTCACCGCCAAGGTGGCGGTGTACAGCCGCGAGCAGGGACAGATGAAGGACATGCCCGCGCTGCTCTGCGCCGCGCTGAGCGTGTTGGACGCCGGAAAGCTCAAGGCCGTGTTCCCGCGGGTCTGCAACGACGGCAAGATGGTGCGGAACTTCGTGCAGATCGTGCGCTCGGGCGCCGTGGGCCGGAAGTCGCTCGGCTCAGTGCCGAAGAAGCTCGTGCAGAGCTGGCTTGAGCACAGCACGGAGGAACAGATCTTCCGTGCCAGCGTGGGGCAGAGCCCGTCCTTGGCGGACCTCGTGAAGATGGTCCATCCGCGGCCGTCCACCCCGCAGCGGGCCGCCTTGTACGGCTGGCTGTTGGGCCGGGAGCACGATGCTGCGGCCCTGCCCGAGTGCGTGAAGGGCTTCGAGTCCTTCAAACGGGGTGAAACCCGGGAAGTGCCGGATGTGCCCTTCCAGATGCTCACCGCGCTGCCGCTGGGGCAGTCCGATTGGACCGCCATTGCGCGGCGCGCGCCCTGGCAGATGACCAGGATGAACCTGAACACCTTCGCACGCCACGGGGTGTTCAACGATCGCCAGGTCACCCGGTTGGTGGCCGAGCGGCTGCGCGACCGCGCCACCGTGCGCAAGGCGCGGGTCTTCCCGTACCAGTTGATGGTGGCGCACGCCCAGGCGGATGGCGCCGTTCCCGCCGAAGTGCGGGAGGCGTTGCAGGACGCGATAGACGTCGCGCTCGAGAACGTCCCCGCGATCAACGGCCGGGTGGCGGTTTGCCCGGACGTCTCGGGCTCGATGCACTCGCCGGTGACCGGACACCGCAAGGGGTCCACCACCGCGGTGCGGTGCCTCGACGTCGCGGCCCTCGTGGCGGCGGCGTTGCTCCGGAAGAACCGGGACGCCGAGGTGCTCCCGTTCTCGGATGACGTCGTGCCGGTGCAGTTGAACCCGCGCGACTCGGTGATGACCAACGCCAAGGTCTTGGCGGGACTGCCGAGCGGCGGCACCAATTGCAGTGCGCCGTTGCGCGAGTTGAACCGGCGGCAGGTCGCGTCCGACCTGGTGGTGCTCGTGTCCGACAACCAGAGCTGGGTCGACGCAGAAGGGGGTGGCCGGAGCACGGCCACCATGGCGGAATGGGAAACCTTCCGCCGGCGGAACCCGCAGGCCCGGCTGGTCTGCCTGGATGTCCAGCCGTACGGCTCGACCCAGGCGCAGGAGCGCGCCGACATCCTGAATGTCGGCGGTTTCTCGGACAACGTGTTCGAGATTCTCGCACGGTTCGCCCAGGGCGAACTCAACCCCGACCACTGGGTCGGCGTCATCGAATCACTGGCGGTTTGACGCCAAGTAGGACGGAGGGCGGGGGTCGGTGTGAACCGGCCGCCCGCCCTCCCGGAGGCCGGATTTCGGGCCGAATGCCGCCGGGACTACATCCCAACTTGTATCGTCTCGGCACGAACTGGTCGGCCCGTTCTTGATCTTTGAAACACTCTGGCTGGCGAATGCCGGTGGGAATACATGTTAAGCCGCAAGGCGAGCGGGCTCGTAACCCGCACGTCCGCGCTCCGCAGGGAGCCGGGCGTGTTCTCATCCTTCTTGTTGCCAGCCGTTCTTTCGAGGCAACGAATGCCCGGGGAACTACATTGCGCCAGAGGTTGCCGGTTCGACTCCGGCCACGGCCGCGCGAGCGATCGTGTAGCTCAATGGATAGAGCACTGGCATCGTTTCCCAATCTTCGTCGTTGCCTCCACTTTGGTGACGAATGCCGATGGAACTACATCGTTATGGACGACGTGGCCGCGGGTTCGAATCCCGTCTCCGGCTCCAGATGCCGGAGTAGCTCAGGGGTGGAGCACGTAAACGTTTCATCATCCTTGTCGTCACCGATCCCTAGGGCTGGCGAGTCTCCGAGAGTACGGAGCCGCCTGCCGCCCCCGCGATGAATGCCCGGGAAACTACATCGGTCGCCGGTTCGACTCCGGCTGTGGCAGGGCAACCTGCCGCGTAGCTCAGTTGGTAGAGCAGTGTCTCCCGAACTACTTGTCATCGCCGGAAGCGGAGCGCGGCGAAGCCCGCAAGCACCGTTCACCACCGAACCTGCTTGCAGTTTATAGCGACATTAGCGATGTATAGCGCGCACCGAGTATAACTGCGCATATTTCGATACACATCCGAAATGGACCCGATCACGAATCCCTTTGCGCCCGGTGCCGGCGCACTGCCGCCGGTGCCTTGAGCCCTGCCAGTCATGTCGCTTCACCCGCAATTCCCAACCTCGCCCTACGCGGCGCGCCGACGCCACCGCCGCCGAGGAGGTTGGTCGACGTTACGTTCTTATCTTATTGGACTAGAATGGGTTCAAGAAGCATTAACCGAAGACCTTTGCCTCGGTGGCCGTTAGCTTCGCTGAGTACCGACTATGATCACCCGCTTCACCATTGTAAACTTCAAACGGCTGGAAACCGCCACGATCGAACTGGGAAACACCGTGGTGCTCATCGGCCCGAATAATTCCGGCAAGACCTCCGCCCTGCAAGCCCTCACGCTCTGGGATGTTGGGTGGCGGCGTTGGGCCGAAAGGAGAGATCACAGCGCCGCCAGCGAGCGCAAAGGCGTCACCATCAACCGGCGCGATCTTTATCCCGTTCCGATACCCAGTGCGCGTTTGCTCTGGAACGATCTCCGCACTCAGGACACCACGACGGAACAGGGCAAGCCCAGAACCGAGAAGGTCTATATCACGTTGACGGCGGAGGGCGTTCACGAGGACAAGCCGTGGATCTGCTCGCTGGAGTTTTACTATGCGAACGAGGAGTCCTTCTATTGTCGGCTCAAGAACCCCGAAGACGGGAAGGTGCCGGAGGGCGCCCGCCGGCACTCGATCGTCTTCCTCCCGCCCATGTCTGGGCTCACCGAGCGCGAGCATCGAAAGGAGAGCGGCGAGATCGGCGTGCTCATCGGTGAAGGACGCACCGCCGAGGTGCTCCGAAATCTGTGCTGGCAGCTGTTCTCCCAGACGGACAAAGCCGCGTGGCAGTCCCTAGTAAACCACATCCGGAGTCTGTTTCGCATCACGCTGCTCGATCCGGTTTACCTCAAGGAACGGGCCGAACTTTCGCTCGGCTATTGCGAGGAGTCCGGCGTCGAACTGGACCTCTCCTCGTCGGGACGCGGCTGTCAGCAGGTGCTGCTGCTGCTCAGTTACCTGCTCGCCCATCCCGGCGCCATCCTGTTGCTGGACGAACCGGACGCCCATCTGGAAATTCTCCGGCAGCGCGATGTGTATAACTTACTCACCGACATCGCGGCCCAGCAACGCTCCCAAATCGTCGCCGCCAGCCACTCCGAAGTCATCCTTCAGGAAGCCGCTGAACGCGACGTCGTCATCGCGTTTGTCGGCCAACCGCATCGCATCGACACTCGTTCTCGCAGCCAGGTCAAGAAGGCCCTCGAGAGCATTCGCATGGCTGATTATTATCTCGCCGAGCAGAAAGGCTGGATGCTCTATCTGGAAGGCTCCACTGATCTGGCCATCCTCCGGAGTCTGGCCGCACGGATCGAGCATCCGGCAGCTCCGCTTCTCCATGACTCCGTGCCAGTGATCTATCTCGGCACCAATCAGCCCCAGGACGCGCGTCATCATTTTCAGGGACTGCGCGAGGCCAAGCCTGACCTGGTGGGCTTTGCCCTGTTCGATCGCCTCGACAAGGAACTCCAAACCGGCTCGCAACTCACGGAGCGCATGTGGGCGCGCCGCGAGATCGAAAACTACTTGGTCACCCGCGAAAGCCTGCGCGCGTTCGTCCAAATGGGTTTGCGCAGCGACGATCTGATCGAAGCAGCCGAGCGCAAGAACCGTCTGGAGATTCTCGAAGCCTGCCTCGGCGAACTGGTCAACGCCCTGCGCCTGACCAATAAGCCCGACCCTTGGGGGCCGGACATCAAAGTCACCGATGACTTCCTCGACCCGCTCTTCAAACTCTTCTACGAACGGCTGGGCACGCCGCAGAGGACCTTCAAACGGGACTATCATGGCTTGGCCGATGCCGTCCCCGTCGCCGACCTCGCCCCCGAAGTAAACCAGGTCTTGGATGCCATCCTCGAAACCGCCAAGCGCGCCAAGCCAACTGCCTGACCATGAGTGCCTCGACCTTCTTATTTGATGGTTATTTGACTGGTCGCCCGGACTTGTTCTATAAACCATTCATGTTCAGCCATTTCCTTATTTGACGGTTAATTGACTGGAACCCTGTTTGCTCCGTGCACTGCCACGCCGCCTACAACCTCACCGACACCGAAGAATCCGACCGGTGCCGCGATTTCGTCCTTGTTAACCAGAGCGGCTTCGAGAACGAGCAACCGAAGACCCTTGACTCGGTGGTCGCTCGCTTCACTGAAAACGATGGGTGACCCGCCCCGAACTCCAAACGGCCCTGCAGCGTTTGCCCGGCCTCAACACGAGCGCCAAATCAAGGTGGTCGGCTACGGAAAAGCCAGCGTCTGGATGCTGGTGGGCGAATGACTGCGTATGGATACGAATGGATAGCCCACAGCCGTTCACCCTTGATTTCCATCCACTTGCGAATGTCTGAACCCACGCCAGTCCCAGCGCTTTGGCCATTCAACCCCCCTTTTTCCACCATATTCCGCGCCGCCGCCTCCGGCTTGGCTCCCGCGCCCGACCTGCCGACAATGCTGTATCCTGCATTCAGTCCGCTATGAACACGAAAGACCTGATCCGCTTGGGCGTGCCGCCGGGAGAACCGACGCGGCGCGGGATGGAATTCATCGCCCGCTACATTCTCAAGGGCCTCGACAAGGCGAAGCTCGCGGAAGACCTCGAAGCCGTGGTCCGCACCCCCGCCTCCTTCACCGATGATGACCTGCGTGGCGAGTTTGCCAAGGCGCTGGTCCGCTGCGAGCGCACGATTCGCGACGCGCCCGCTGCCTGGCGGCAGTGGGGCGAAGGCCTGGAGCCCGAGGCGATCAACCAGATCGGGCGCGCGTGCCAATTGCCGATTGCCGTCGCGGGTGCCTTGATGCCGGACGCGCATGTGGGGTACGGCCTGCCCATCGGCGGGGTGCTGGCCACCGACAACGCCGTGATCCCCTACGCCGTGGGCGTGGACATTGCGTGCCGCATGAAGATGACGGTGCTCGACCTGCCGGTGCGCGAATTGGACCGGCAGCGGGAGCAACTGGTGAAGGCCATCGAGGCGGAGACCCGCTTTGGCGTGGGCGCCACGTTCAAGCAGCGTCGCGACCACGAAGTCCTGGAGGCCGACTGGAACCTCAGCCCGCCGACCAAGCAGAACCGCGATCGTGCGTGGGCGCAGTTGGGCACCAGCGGCAGCGGCAACCATTTCGTCGAGTTTGGGACTTTCACGAACGAGCAACCGATCCACGGCCTGCCAGCGGGCGAATATGTGGCCCTGCTCAGCCACAGCGGCAGCCGGGGAACCGGTTCCGCCGTGTGCGAGCACTACAGCAAGCTAGCGATGGCCCAGCACGCGAACCTGGCTAAGGAGCACAAGCACCTGGCCTGGCTGATGCTCGATTCTGCCGAGGGCCAGGAGTACTGGGCGGCGATGGAGTTGATGGGCCGTTACGCCGCCGCCAACCACGAGCTCATCCACCGCTGGATCGCCCGGCACCTGCGCCTGAACGTACTGCTGGACGTGGAGAACCACCACAACTTCGCGTGGAAGGAGCGGCACGTCATCGACGGCGTCGAGCGCGAGGTGGTGGTCCACCGCAAAGGAGCCACCCCGGCTGGTCAAGGCGTGCTGGGGATCATCCCCGGCTCGATGGCGGCGCCGGGCTTTCTGGTGCGCGGCAAGGGCGAGCCGGCGTCGCTGAAATCGGCCTCGCACGGCGCGGGCCGGGTGATGAGCCGCACCAAGGCGGTCGAGACCTTCGAGTGGGAGAAGGTGAACCGGGTCCTCAAGGAGCGCGGCGTGAGGCTCATTTCGGCCGGCTTGGATGAGGTTCCCGGCGTGTACAAGGACATCCACCAGGTGATGGCGGCGCAGGCGGACCTCGTGGAGGTGCTCGGCCGCTTTGACCCCAAGCTGGTCAAAATGGCGCCGCACGGCGAACGGCCGGAGGATTGAATCGAAGGGGCGCGGTTGGCGTTTGCACCCAGGCGCGCTCCGAGCGGGTCCCGAACATGATCACCATCGATGGCTCACAAGGCGAGGGCGGCGGACAGATCCTCCGCACCTCGCTGGCCTTGTCCCTCGTGACCGGGCAACCGTTCCGCCTGGAGCGCATCCGCGCGGGGCGCACCAAGCCCGGCCTGTTGCGCCAGCACCTGACCGCCGTGGAGGCGGCTGGGGCCGTGGGCCGCGCCGAAATCACTGGCGCAGCGCTCGGGTCAGAGGAGTTGGAGTTTCGGCCGGGCACGGTCACCCCGGGGGATTACCGCTTTGCCGTGGGGACGGCCGGCAGCGCCACTCTCGTACTCCAGACCATCCTCCCCCCGTTGTTGACTGCGGCCGGCCCGACCACCCTGATGCTCGAGGGCGGGACGCACAATCCGTTTGCGCCGCCGTTCGATTTCCTGGCCCGCAGCTTCCTTCCGCAGATCGAGCGTCTGGGGCCGCGCGTGGCACTGACCTTGGATCGTCACGGTTTCTATCCCGCCGGCGGCGGCCGGTTTCAAGCCCGCCTCGAACCGACCCCACGCCTTGCCCCTCTCCATCTGTTGGAACGTGGTGCGATCCTCCGTCACCGTGCACGCGCCATCGTGTCCAAACTGCCGGGGCAGGTGGGCGAGCGCGAACTGGCCGTCGTGGGCCAGCAACTCGGCTGGTCGGCCGACGAGTGCGCCGTGGAGTCGGTCGCCAACCCGCTCGGTCCGGGAAATGCCCTGCTGCTCGAAATCGAGACGGAGCACGTTACGGCGGTATTCTCCAGCTTCGGTGAACGGGGCCGCTCTGCAGAACAAGTGGGCCGCGAGGCCACCGAGACCGCTTCGGCTTGGTTGAGTGCAGACGTGCCGGTGGACGAGCATCTCGCCGATCAGCTCCTTCTTCCGATGGCCCTGGCTGGTGGTGGTTCCTTCCGCACGACCAAGCCCTCTCTGCACGCCACCACCAACGCCGAGATGATCCAGCGGTTCCTTCCGGTCGCGATTCGCTTCGAGCCAGACGCGACCGGCCAGGCCTGGCGGGTCACCGTCGAGACCTAGCGCGCCGGAGGTGGCTCAGGCGGCTTTGCCTGCGGCCTCCGCCGCCAGGCGCTGCCGCTCGGCCGCCTTGGCGAAGGGGTAGTACACCGCCATCGCGATCAGGATGGAGAGCGCACCCCAGACCGCCGCCTTCCAATCGCCACCCGTGACGAGGTAGTGGCCAATGATGGGCGGAGTGGTCCACGGCACATTCACGAATGGCTTCTGGATCACATGCCATTCCATGAGGAGGTACGTGCCGGTGGTCAGAATCAGGGCGTTGAGCACGTAGGGCACCATCAGGATCGGGTTCAAGACGATGGGGAATCCGAAGAAGATCGGCTCGTTGATCTGGAAGATCTGGGTCGGCAAGGACAGCCGGCTCACCTTCCGGAATCCCGGTTCCTTCGAGTTGCACATGATCAACGCCAGCGCGATGGTGGCGCCGGTTCCGCCCACGTTCACGAAGGTGGTAAAGAAGCCGTAGGCCGTGATGTAGGGCATCGGCTGATGCGCCGTGACGGCAGCCACATTATCGGCCAGGTACTGGAGGAAGATGGGCGCCACGATGGCGTCCATCGCGTTGTCGCCGTTAATGCCCACCGACCACAGCAAAGTCACCATGAAGGCGTACACCAGGATGCCGGGCAGGGTGTTCAGGGCGAACACCACGGGCTTGAACGCGGTCTGGACGAGTTGGTTGATATCCACCCCCAACACAAACCGAATCACCCAGAAGACCACCACCAGGAAGAGCAGCGGAATCAGCGACGCAAACGACTCGTAAACCACAGCCGGGACGTTCTCGGGCAGTTTGATCACCAGGTTTTTGTCGGTGAACCACTTCTGCACTCGCACGCAGACCATCGCGATCAGGATGGCGGTGAACAGACCCTTGGACCCGAGGCCGTCCATCACGAAGGTCTGGTCCTTCATCTCCAATTGGATCATCAGGAACACCACCGTGGAAATCGAGGCACTCACGATGGCCTCCTGATTGAGCCGCTTCCCGAGGTCGTACCCGATGGCGAAACAGACGAACACCGCCAGGAGTCCGAACGTGGCGGTCACCGGCACCTGCAGGTAAGGAAGGTAGGGCTTCACCCAATCCTCCCAGCCGCTGACCGGCAGGAAGGCGAGGATGATGAAGAGCCCGCCGATGATCGTGAGCGGCACCACCGAGACCATCCCGGCACGGATGGCCGACATGTAGGTGTTCTCGCTCAGGGCCGTCAGCGGCGGCACCACATGCTTGTTCAGAAAGTCGTTGGCTTGGTTCATGATGTTGCTTGGGAAACGGACTCACCCTCGGCCAAGCGCCCGTGTCGGTCGATGCCTCTCACGCGTCCGGTGCCGAAAACGGCAAGACTCACGCCTCGCGGAGCGAGGCAACGAAGGTAGCCGTGGGCTTCAGCCCACGGTATCGCCCCCCCGCAAGAGCGCGTCGCGTAGCGACGCCTGACACTCCCACCTCCACCTCCGTTCATGCGTCGGCGCACCCCTCCGTTTCCCAACTCCGGCCGTGAATGCGTGGAACCCATTGTTCCTCAGGTTTACAGGCTCTTCCCCATGTAGATGCAGCCATCGTTGCCCGAGCCTACGCGCACCAACTCCTTGAACCCAAGCCTCAGGTAGAAACCAAACGCCGGCGTGTTGGCCATGCTCACCCCTAGGTGCGCCCCCGGAGACCCGCGTTGTCGCAGCCGATTCATCACCTCCTCCATCATCCGCCGGCCAAAGCCCCGGCCTTGCGCGCGATCCAGGAGATCGATATGCAGATGCGCCGGATAGACCTCATACGGCTCCGGGCAATAGTAGTCCGGGTGGTGGTACCATGAATGCACATGCTGGGTGCGTGTCCATTGCGCAGGATCGCCCTGTGGCTCGGGGAACTGCGCGCAGAGGGCGGGCCGCCATTCGGTTTCGTAGCGCGCGTAGAACTTCCGCGAATCGAACGCGCCCAACGCATACCCGCAAATGCCCTGATCGTCCTCCAAAACCAGGCTCAGCTCAGGCTCGTATACCAGATACGGTCCCACGAAGATCCGGCCCAGTGCGTCGGGGTCCTCGCGGTAGAACGGCTCGCCGTCTTTCCCGTAGTTGCCGGTCTTGAGACAGACGTGGTACGCGCCCGCCAGGTCGCCGGGCCGCGCATCGCGGATGATGCAGTCCTTCATGGAGTCGAGTCTTCGCAGGGCGGATTAAGGGCAGGCCGAAACGTGCCGTCCGGTTGGTGTGCCAGCAACCGTTGCAGCCGGGCTACCATCCCGCCCCGATACGTTTGAAGCAGGTGAAAATCGTACACCCCCGTCGCCTCGGCGTTGCCCTGGGCCGCATTCGCCGCCACGTACTTCTCCAACAGATCCAACTCCTCGCGAAGCTCCCAGGCGCGCCGGCTCAGGGCGTAAAAGAGCGGGCGGTCCTTCAGTTCGGCCAGGCGGGCGCAAAACTCCCGCAGCCTCGCGGCGAACCGGCAAAAGGCCGGTGCCGCCTCACCCCACATGGCCGGGCTCTCTCTCAGCAGCGCGCGGATGCGTCCGTACAGTGCCTCCGCCTCAGGGCCTTCACCGTGGGGCAGGTAATAGCAGTCGATGAACAGGACCAGATCCTCGAATGCCAGCGGCTGTCCGATGGTCTCGAAGCGCGGCCACCATTCCCGCAGCGCGGCCAGGTAGGCTTGGCGCGGGTCCCACGCCCCGGTGCTCTGAACAAACCGCGCCAGCGTTCGCAACGGGATGTAATTCAGCGCGAACTCCTCGTTGGGGTTGCTCAACACACCGCTGACCGCCCCACGCAGCTCCGGTGCCCGGCCCGCGTACGGCCCGCAGTAAAAGCGGCGGACGTCGTAGTCGTTGGCGTGGAGATTATCCCAAACCAGCGGTTTGCGCCGCAGCAACGCGCCCAGTTCCTCGGCCTGCGCCACCGTAATCTCGCGCGAGATGATCTCCGGGCCGGTCCAGAAGATGTCCACTCCCGCCAGCAACTCCCGGCCAATGGTCTCCAGGTACCCTTGCCCCCCCAACCCGCGCGACGCCATGCGCCCGCAATACGGAGTTGGGCAAAACAGAAACCGGGCGTCAGGCCGCCGCTCGCGCACCCACTGGAAGAGCGTGTTGGCGATGTGGGCCTGCGCCGCGGCCAGCGAACCCCAGCGCCGGATATCCTGCGCGTCCAGGCGGTCCGGGATGTCGTCGAACAGCAGGGCGAAGTCTCCGCCTCCCAACGCCAGCATCTGCTCGAACCGCCGCCGGAGGCTCGCCAGATCCGCCTCACTCGAGTAACGAATGTCCAGGCCCGGACTCAATGCGTAGAAGAACCTCAGCCCGCGCTGCCGGCAGGCGCGGATCACCTCACCCAACCGATCCGCTTCCATCACCTGGTACGGCTCGCGCCAGAGGGCGCGTTGCTTCAGGTCATCCTTGGGCGCGTAGAGATAGGTGTTCAGGCCCCACGCCGCCATCCAGTCGAAAAGTTCAAGGCGTTCGGCTTGGTTCCACGGCCTGCCGTAGAAGCCTTCGATCACACCCGCCAGGAAATCGGACGTCGCGCCTTCGGCCATATTTGGGTCCGCGTTGACGCGCTCAAACTACGCGTCAGGCCTTGAACTGGCAAGACCTCGCACCCGCCAACTCGCCGCTCGCAAGTGATGCATACCCCGTGTTGCCCCCCTCCCATCGTGTTCCAGTTGCCGCTGAGGAGCGCTGCCGCGCACTCTGCAGAGGTGACCTTGCGCCGCAAGTTCCGGGTTGCATGGCTCACCGACACCCAGAGAGCGTCCGCCGCCTCGGACGGATGGGCAAGCCGTGCTTGAATGCGCACTCCCCTTGCGAGTACAACACGGTCGTGCCAGGTCAGCCGACACCCACTGGTCTACCGCCCGGAGATCCTCCCCAAGCCCGGCCGCAACACCGGGACCTACGGCTCCCGAGTGTGGGGTGGCTTGCCGTGGTCACCCGGCCCCGTGCTCTCGCCGCACCTGCTCCTTCCCGACCATGACCACCGAATCCGCCCTTGCCGTCAGCCTCACCTTGCTCGCGTGGCCCGCATTTGGCCAATCCAATCCGTCCGCGGAACCAGCCCGGTCCGGGACGGGTGCCGTCACCGCCCATCCAGATGGTCTGCACGGTTACATCGGGTTCAGTCATGACAAACTGCCGCCGGGATCCGGCTACAGCGCCGGCATGGGCTTCTACGCCGCCGTCTGGCCCCTCGTAGCGGAACCGTTGGCTGATTTCCAGATCGGGCTGCCTGGCTCCTGGATCGTGCCGGACAACTCGGACAACAAGGACAAACCACTGGCTCCTCCAGGTACCCTCGCCCGGCAGTGGGCGGAGCGCGGTCCGACTTGGGATAGCGTGTTCCAGACAGTGGAAGGCGGCTTGGGGTATTGGGCGGGCAACCACTTCCGGTATGGTCCGCCGAAGTTCAGCATGAATGCCACCCCGCAATGCTACGACTACGAAATTGGCTCGCCGGGCTGGTCGTTCTTCTACAGCAACGAGGCGCTCCCGGACCACCGCCTGGGCCTCGCGCAACTGAGCAACCGCCTCTTGATCCCGCCGGACGCCCTGCCGTTCCAAGGCCAGCCCAACGGTGAGTTTCTGGGCTACACGTGGATGGCTTTGCCGTTCACCGATCCCACCGCCGACGACCCACCCACCGGAGACCAGAGCTGGACCTGTTTTCTGAGCGCAGCCAACTTCAAGGGGCCCATCGCCTACTACCTCCCGGAAACCTGGAGCAAGATCGGCAAGCTGTTCCATTACCCCTTCATCTACGGACGTGGCCTCGACGCGCGCCCCGGGCTCATGGGTGGCGGGGCCATGGAAATCAACACGGTGCCGTGCTTCGAGGGCAGGGACGCGCACGGAACGGTCTACTCCAGACTGCCAAAGCTGCAGTTCCCGGTGGACGCCGCCGGCCGGGCTTACCTCGTGCAGGATGTCACCTACTACTCCAGGGCGGCCCTCTGGAGCGGCTTCCAACGGTGGCGCGAAGGCGGGCCGGCCTGCTCGGGCCGCTTCGAGGAAGCGGG
>CAYYMW010000061.1:0-22892 GCA_964472515.1 uncultured Verrucomicrobiota bacterium
TACGAAAGCAGTCGGTTCGGCGATCTTCTCCAGGGGCAGGTGGAGCTCGCCGAACGGGGTGACCTTCCCGGTCGGTGCCGGGAGGGCCTCCGTTTCGCCCGTGGCGACCGTCTGGCCGGCCCGCGTCGCGAGCGTCCATCGCATCCGTCCGGCGGGCAGGTCGGTGGGTCCGAAATGGGCCAACGAGAGTTGTGCGGTCAGGGTCTCCGCGCTGGTCCAGACGAACTTCGGCATTCTCACCAGCGGCACGGTCGGCGCGTTCCATGCCCGCACCTCGGCCGCGGTTACCACGCCCTTGGATTCCCAAAACGGATCGAGCACCCCCACCAGCGCCTCGCTCTGGCCGGTGAAATCGTTGAGCATCAGCAACTGGTAGCCAGCGTACCCGGGCGTGCGCAGCATGGCCTCATGCTCGGCCTTGTACTGGGTCAGCTGAAACCGTGCCGAGGCGCGCACGAAATCCCCCACCTGCCCTTCGAGCCCGTTCGCCGCCAACGCCCGCCGGTACCGTTCCAGGTTTAGTGGCAGCAGCGGGCCGGTGAACTTCGGCAGCAGCGCGGGATAATCGGGGAAGACCGGCCGCTGCCCGGTCTCGTGTCCGATGACGGGCACGGGCGAGGCGGCCACGGCCTTCGCAAAATCCCAATCCGTGTGCGCCGGACCCACGCCGCGCGTAGGCGCGCCGGAATCGTGGGTTACCCAGATGTCATCCGTCGCCAGGTGGCGCCGGGCGGTGCATCCCGCGTAGAGCCGCCGCGGGTCGCGTGCCTTGAGCCACGCCACCAGCGCGTTCACGCGGTCCCAGTCGGTGTTGTTCTGGCCGAATTCGTTGCCTACCACGAGCATGGCCAACGACGGATGGTTGCCGTAGGCGGCGATCACTCGTTGCAGTTCGCGGGTCAGGTAGTCCATGACCTCGTCATCCTTGCCGATGCCTGCAGGTTTGGTCACCGTCCCGGTGACCCAATCATCCACCCAGGCGGGTACTTCCACCTGCAAGTAAAGCCCCAGTCGGTCGGCCGCTTCAAAGGCGGCCTCGGACGGACACCACGTGTGGAAGCGCACGTGGTTGAACCCGTGTTCGCGCACCACGCCCAAGACCCGCTCCCACTCCGGCACCGTCATCGGTGGATGCCCCGTGCGCGGGTAGACACAGCAATCCAGCGTACCCCGCAGAAACACCCGGCGGCCATTGACCCGAATCCCATTGTCGACGGCCTCAAGCTGCCGGAAACCGAAGGTCGTCGCCAACTCGTCGCGAATCCCGCCGACCAAACCCACCTTAACCTGCGCGGTGCACCGGGTGGGATTGAACTCGTCCCACGCCTGCGCTGGCTCGGTGAACTCTGCAACGAGGTCATTGGTGTTCGAACCCGCTGGAAACGGAGCCGCCCGCACCCCCACACCCAGCGCTTCGCCGCCCGCCAGCGGCTTGATCGAACCTTCGAGCCTCCCGGCGGTCACCAGGCCTGTTCGGTTGCTTACCACTACAACCAACCGAACCGAGCGCCGATCAGGGGCCGGGAATACTTGCACCGACTGAATGGCCACCAACGCCTCGGCCTCCAACCGCAAGTCCCCGACCAACCCGTTCCACCGCGATTGCGTCTCCGGCCCGTAGGCATGGGTCAGCGTCGAAATGTTGTGGATCATCCGGTTGTCCACGCGCACCGTCAGACGGTGCGGCCCTGGCGTCAACCGGCCCAGATCGTAGCGATGCTCCGCCACCAGGCTGTCGCACCTGCCCACAGGCTGGCCGTCCAACCACACCTCGGTCAGCCACATGGCGCGCTCCAGACGCAGCGTGACCCACCGCTCGCGCCACGACTCGGGCACCTGCACCTCGCGCTCGTACCAGGCTGGCCCCACAAAGAGATGCCGGCGCACCAGGAACCCGCGCTCGTCGGCCTTGGATGGCTCTTTGACGCCGGGGAAGATCGTGGTGGTCGGGTAGGGGGTGGCATACTGCATGGTGTTCGTGTCCAGGGGAGACCCGAACCCCGCCAAGTCCGTCGTGCTCGGCAGTTGAATCTGGTCCTGCGTGGCCAACGGCTTCGCCGCCCAGCCGGCCGCCTTCCCCTCGTCGTTCGCATCCAAACGGAGCTTCCAGGGGCCGGCTAGGTCCATGGACTCACGGGCAAGCGGTTCCGCGCCAACCGCCGGCCAGTACGCGGCCAGGAGCACCGCCGCCGAGACCGCAACCGCACTTCGTAAAAACGGAATGCAGCACCCAAGCCAGTGAAACCTCGCGAGCAGGCCGGTCCGGGGACACGCCTTATTGTAACCGCACGTCATAGCAGAACAGGGTTTCATGATAGCGGAGGTAGAGGCGGCCATCGAGGATGACCGGATGGGTCCAAGCGTCGTTGACCTTATCAGGGACGAGCCGGAAACGGCCCCGCTCTACGAAGGCCTGCGGTGTCGGCTCCAACAGCGCCATCACCCCCTCCTGGCTGAGGCAATAGAGGCGGTGATCGGCGTAAAGCACAGAACCCTGGGCCAGGTCGGGGAGTTGGAACCGCACGGCGCCGGTCGTGGGATCGAGCGCCACCCACCCTTTGGACCGCTGGTAGTAAGAACCGAAGAGCAAACCATCGACGAAGACCTGGCTGCCGTGGCAGGTGTCCAGCTTGGTGGTCCAGGCGCGTTCGGCCACCATGCCCTCCCCCTGCGGGCGCAACCGAAACAGACCGCCCTGCTCGGTGTGCGGGGCGGTGACAAACACGCCGTCGCCCACCAGGATCGGCGTGGCGGCGATGACCGAGTACCGTGTGACGATCGGCTGTGTCCACAGCAGGCGCCCGGTGTCCGCATCCACACCGAAGGCATGGCGCATCGAGCAGCCGACCAACAGGCGGCGTTGGCCCCACTGGATGAGGATGGGGGAGGCATAGCTGGTGCTGTCGACCTCCCCGGCCGGTTCGGCAAGCCGAACCTGCGCTGGGTCCGTGCCGGGTCCGAGGCGGAGCGGCGGGGTGGTCCAAACCGTGGCGCCGGTACGCTTGTCGAGGGCGGCCACCAGGGCGTCGGTGCCGCCGGGAGTGACGATCACGCGCGGGCCATCCACCAGCACGTTCTCGCCGAGCGCCCAGGTGAGGTTCTTGCCGCCGAAGCGCTCCAGGATGTTCACCGACCAGACCTCGCGTCCATTTGCCGCCTCCACGCAAGCCAGCCGCCCGTGGGCGTTCAGTTGGTACACGCGCCCCTCGCTGAAGGCGCAGGCCGCGCGGGCGCCGGGGTAGGGGTCCTTCCAGGCGGCGCCGTTGGTGGCGGTCCAGACCTGCTTGCCCTCCAGATCGAGCGCCCGTAGTAGCAACTCTGTCTCGGCATCACCCGCCAGGTAGATGCGCCCGCCGGTGATAATGGGCGCGCTGTAGCCCCGGCCGAGGCCCTCGCTTTTCCAAAGCAACCGGGGTCCATCCTCGGGCCAGGCTGAGAGCAGGTTCGTCTCCATGCACAGACCATCGCGGCGCGGCCCGCGCCACTGGGGCCAACCGGGTTCCGGGGAAGCGATAAGCCGGGGCAACCTCGACGCCGATTCGGCGGCTGACGGTGAGTAAACAGCACCGCCAATAGCGAAGGCCAAGGCGGCGAGCAGCGCGAGAGTCGGCTTCATGGCACGGCGAGTCGGTTGATGAGGTTGGTGCTCAAGTGGTTGGTGGCCACGGTCAGCGCACGACAAAGCATGACGCTCCCATCGGCATAGAGAGTGGCGCTGTTGGTCGAGTGCAGGGCCGAAGTCCAAGCCAGGGCGTGCCCGTTACTGAGCGTTACCAGGCCGGGGGCAACCGGCCGGCCGTTCACCGTGAGGTTGCGGTGTCCGGAGAGAATCATGCCGGGTTCGAGTTCTCCGGCGTCCAGGCTCACGAAGTAGCTGAGGTTGGAGTTGCCAAAGGTGACGAAGTTCGTAGCTGCCAGGCGGCTGTCCTTGGCGCAAACCAGGATGCTGGGCGTGTTCAATTCATTCGACATGACCATGAAGTGGGCAAAGGCCTGCGCTCCATACTCCAGCGAACCACCTTCGTTGGTGGAAAGGCGCGCCGGAAACCGGTCGTCATTGTCGGTGGCGAAGATCCGGGTGGCCAGCCCCACCTGCTTCAGGTTATTGACACAGCCCATGATGGTGGCGGGACGGCGTTGCACCGACATGCGTCCCAAGACCATTACCGCCACGATGGCCACCACGGCGATGACGACCACCAATTCGATCATCGTCAACGCGCGGCGAGCCTGTCTTCGAAGGTGACAAGGCCTCCGCGTCTCCGCGTGCAGCTTCATCGGGGCACTATACCAGACGGGTTGGCGTTGGTCACCTGGTAAGCCGGTTCCCGGTAACCGCCTCCCGCTGGTCACGGGGCGGCTAGCCCTAGGCGATTGAACTCGAGCGCCTGAGACTCGTCGCCAGAGTTCATGCATGTCCCGCCAGGATTTCGCTGCCTTGGTTGCGCGGCCGGGCTCCCGGGCGCAAGTTACGCCCAGCATGACTGAGCGGTTCCATTTCTGTCGGAAGGCCTCCCCCGAGGAGATTCTCAAGCGGCGCTTCCACCCCGGGTCATGGCGAGCACGGTCGCTTTTGCCGGCCCTGTTCGTGATCGCGGCGGCATGGCTGCGCGCCGATCAGGTCGCCCTCATCCCGGTGGCGGACGCGGAGCTTCAGAGCCAGGCTCCCGCGGTCAACTTCGGCACCGGCACCACCATGGTCACGGGAGGCCTTGGCAGCAACGCCGGCAACGCCCTCCGCCGCGCCCTGCTCCGGTTCGAGGTTGCGGGCCAGGTCCCGTTGGGCGCCCGCGTCACCTCGGCTACACTGACCTTTACCATGGTCCGTGAGCCCTTGGCGCCCGAGGATTCCCTCTTTCAGCTTCGGAAGGTCCTCCGGGCGTGGAAAGAGACGGAGGTGACGTGGAACGTTCCCGCGAAGGACGCTCCTCCTTGGGACGGCTCCGGCTGCGCGGGGACCAGCGACGTTGCTGCCGTCGTCAGCGGCAGCGTCGCCATTTCGAGCCCGGGGGTTTATGTGATTCCCACCACGCCGGGCATGGCGGCGGACGTGCAAGGCTGGCTGGACAGTCCCTCTGCGAACCACGGCTGGCTGCTGCGCAGCGACACGGAGGCGCCTTTCACCGCCAGGCACATCGCCACGCGCGAGAGCGGCGCCGCCGCGCCGGTGCTGACGGTCGAGTTCACCCCCGCGCCGGTGCTTCGAGATTGGGCGCTCCGCCCGGGCGGCCGGTGGCGCTTTGCCTTCGAGGCGCAGGCCGGGGTGGCGTACACGGCTGAGTTTCGCGAGACACCCGGCGCCGGCGCTTGGAGTGATTTCACCAACTTCGTCGCGATGCCGACGAACACGATCCACGTGTTGGAGTTGCCCACCGACAGAGCCCAGGCCCTCTATCGCGTCCGCTTCCCGTAGCGCCCGGTCCCGCTTTGGCGCCGACGGGGGCAATCCCGACGCACCTCCCTCCAGGTTGAGCGCCAGCGAGGCCAATGCCGTCCCGGAAGCACCCCCCAAGCAGATCGGTCGGCGTGTCCTGCGCGTTTGAACTTGAGCGCCTGAGGCGGCTCCGCCAAGCTCCGTCCATGTCCCGCGACGAGTTCGATGCCCTGGTCAAGCAACTGGAACAGGCGGCTGAGCGCCATCCCCGCCGGTATGTCGCCAAGGTGGCGGCGTTGGCGGTGCTGGCCTACGCGTACATTGGCCTGGTGCTGCTGCTGATGCTGGCGTTGGTGACCCTCGCGGTGATCCTGGTAGTCAAGGCGCCCCACGCCGGCACCATCAAACTGGGTTTTGTTCTGGCGGCCATCGGCGGGGGGATGGCCTGGGCGATTCTCAAAGGGCTGTGGGTCCGCCTGTCTGCCCCGGAGGGCATCCGGCTTGAGCCCGCCTCCACCCCGGCGCTCTTTGAGCTGATCGAGGATCTGCGGACCCGCCTCCGTGCTCCGCCGTTCCACGAAGTGCAGCTGGACGGCAACCTCAACGCCGCGGTGGTGCAGTTGCCCCGGCTCGGGATTTTCGGCTGGCAAAGGAACTACCTGTTGTTGGGGCTGCCCTTGCTGCAAGGGCTGAGTCCGGAGGAGTTCAGGGCGGTCCTGGCGCATGAATTGGGCCATTTGTCCGCCAGTCATAGCCGCTTCAGCGGTTGGGTCTACCGGCTGCGGCGGACGTGGGAGCGGATCTTCGAAGAACTGGCCCGGCGTCCGCAGCGAGGAGTGGCGATCCTCACCAAGTTCCTCGACTGGTTCTGGCCGCGGTTCAATGCCCACGCTTTCGTCCTCAGCCGGGCCAACGAGTATGTGGCCGATGCCTGTGCCGCCCAGGCCGCCGGAGCTCCGCAGGCCGCCCTCGCCTTGATGCGCTGCCATCTGCTCGGCTCGCTGCTCGACGAGAAATTCTGGCCTGACGTTTACCGGCGGGCCAACGATGAGGCCGTTCCGCCCGCCGATATCTTCGCCCAGACGGCCGGTTCCGTGCGCCAGCCACCCCCGTCCGTCGATTCCGCCCGCTGGCTGCGGGCCGGCTTCCTGCTGCCCACCACCAACCAACAGACCCATCCTTCCCTGACCGATCGTCTGCGGGCCCTGGGCCAGCTGCCTGCGGGCGCGGAGAGCGGCCGGTTCCCCACCGCCCTTCCGACTCTCCCGGGTCCCAGCGCCGCGGAGGCTTATCTCGGCGCCGGTTTGTCCGGCTTCATCGAGCGGCTCAACCAACAGTGGCGCGAGGCGGTGCGCGAAGGTTGGGCAGCGCGCCATCAGGAGGTGGTGGAGCTGCGTGGTGAGTCTAGTAAAGGCATGGCTGAAGCCGCCGAACTCACCCCGGAACAGCTCTGGGCCAAAGCGGAACTCCTGCTCCGGCTGGAAGGGGATGCCGCCGCCATGCCGGTGATTGATCAACTGCTTGCCCGCCAACCCAACCATGCCGTGGCCAACTACGTCCGCGGTCGCTTCGCCCTTCAACAGGACGACCCGGCGGGCGTGGCGTTCCTCGAACGCGCCATGGCCGAGGACGCGCAGTCCGTGCCCACGGCCTGCGAGCAACTCTACGCTTACTTTGCCCGGACCGGTCAACGCGACCGGCTCCGGGCGGTGGAACTGCGGATGGACGCGCATCAGGAGTTCATGGGCCAGGCGAACGCGGAGCGCGCGGATGCCACGGTCACGGATACCTACATGCCCGCCGGGCTCACGGCGGAACAGGCGGAGCGGCTGCGCCAGTTGTGCGCCGCGGAGAAAGACGTATTCGAGCTCCATGTGGCGCGCAAGGTGGTGAAGTTCCTGCCCGAGAATCCCTTCTACGTTCTCGTGGTCACGGTCCGGCCGAAATGGTACGTGCCGCGCAGTGAAGGCGCGAACCAGAAGCTGGTGGAGCGCCTCAGCGAAGCCACGCAATTGCCCGGCAGGGTGCTGTTCTATACCCCCGGCAAGCGGCTCGACACCCTCGGGGGGTTGATTGCCGAGCAACCGGAGGCGCGGGTCTACCGCCGAGACGCCTAGACACGCGGAACGATGCGGCCCGCGCGAAGGACGCCGCTCCTGGCGGGAAACGGCGCTTGTTGCCCGGCTCCGGCCGTGGCAGAGTGAACCCATTACGATGTTCGGCAGTTGACGATATGAAGATCAGTGCATTCCCGATGCTGCTCTGCCTGGCGCTGACAGCGTTCCTCGGCCCCCTCCGCGCGGCTGACGACACCTTCCGCAGCCCCCTGGCGGGCGTGTCGCTGACCAAACCCACGAACTGGTTCTTCCTGGAGAAGGCGGATCGGGTGGAAGGACTGGTGATCGCGGTGACGCTGCACAAGGAACCGTATGCCAAGTTCAATCCCTCCTGCCGGATCTCGGTGCTGCCGAAAGGACAGGCGGAAGGCAAGACGGCGCAACAGTTGGCGGAGACGTTGATCACGCGGATGAAACAGGGCCAGGGCGACTTCACCGTTACCGAGACGCCCAAGGCGACGGACCTCGCCGGCGCCAAAGGAGTCGGATTTCAGGCCACCTATACCATGCCCTCCGCGGGCGGGGCGGTGAAAGTCCTGCACCGGATCTGGATGTTGCAGCACGCCGGCAAGAGTTACCGCATCAGCCTGTCCGCACCGGTGGAAGGACCGGAGGCGTCGGAGGCTGAGTTCAAGGCGATGCTCGGCACGCTGAAGTTCGATTAGACGCCTTTCCGACCTCCCCTCCCTTTGCCCGTCCATGAAGCGTTTCCGCGCGTTCAACGTGTGCCTGGCCCTCGCACTCCTCGGCATTTCCCTGCACGGCGCCACCTATGACCTGGTGGTTTACGGCGGCACCAGCGCGGGCGTGATGGCGGCCGTGCAAGCCCGGCGCATGGGCAAGACCGTGGTGGTGGTCTGCCCGGACCGTCATCTGGGCGGCCTTTCGAGCGGTGGCCTGGGTTTCACCGATACCGGCAACAAGGCAGTCATCGGCGGCTTGGCCCGGGAGTTCTACCACCGCGTCTGGCAGCATTACCAGACACCGGAGGCTTGGAAATGGCAGCCGCGCGAGGCCTACGGCAACAAGGGGCAGGGCACCGAGGCCATCGACGGCGCGCAACGCACCATGTGGATCTTCGAGCCGCACGTGGCGGAGCGGGTGTTCGAGGATTTCGTCCGGGAGTATCAAGTCCCCGTCGAGCGGAACGAATGGCTCGACCGCGCCAAGGGCGTGCAGAAGGACGGCGCCCGCGTGGTGGCCATCACCACCTTGAGCGGCCGGACCTACACCGGCCGGATGTTCATCGACGCCACCTACGAAGGCGACCTCATGGCGGCGGCGGGGGTGGAATACCATGTCGGCCGGGAGGCCAACCGCGTGTACGGCGAGCAGTGGAACGGCATCCAGACCGGCGTGCTGCACCACCGCCACCATTTCGGCGTCCTGCCTAAGCCCATCAGCCCCTACCGGACTCCCGGCGATCCCCAGAGCGGCGTGCTCCCCCGTATCAGTACCGAACCGCCCGGGGTATATGGCGAGGGCGACCGCCGGGTGCAGGCCTATTGCTACCGGCTCTGCCTCACTGAGCATCCGGACAACCGGATCCCCTTCGCCCGGCCGGAGGGGTACGACCCCGGCCAATACGAGCTCCTGCTGCGGGTGTTTGCGGCCGGCTGGCGCGAGACCTTCGACAAGTTCGACCCCATCCCCAACCGCAAGACGGATGTCAACAATCACGGCCCGTTCAGCTTCGACAACATCGGGCGCAACTACGACTACCCGGAGGCCTCCTACGAACGGCGGCGGGAAATCCTCAAGGAACATGAGACCTACCAGCAGGGCTGGCTCTACCTCATTGCCAACGACCCGCGCGTGCCGGCCGAGGTGCGCGAGGCGATGAGCCGCTGGGGGCTGTCCAAGGACGAATTCACCGACAACGGCGGCTGGCCGCACCAGATCTATGTGCGCGAGGCCCGGCGAATGGTGGGCCGCTTCGTGATGACCGAGAACGAGTTGCTGCAGAAGCGGCCGACGCCGGAGCCCGTGGGCATGGGTTCCTACACCATCGATTCCCACAACGTGCGGCGTTACATCACCCCGGAGGGCGGCGTGCAGAACGAGGGGGACATTGGCGTGGGGCTCAAGGGCCCCTACCAGATCGCCTACGGCGCGCTCACGCCGAAGCCCGGCAAGGCGGACAATCTGTTGGTGCCCGTCTGTGTGTCCAGCTCGCACATTGCCTTCGGCTCGATCCGCATGGAACCGGTCTTCATGATCCTGGCCCAATCCGCCGCCACCGCCGCGGTGCTGGCGATCGAGGACGGCCTCCCGGTGCAGGATCTGCCCTACGCCAAGCTGCGCGCCCGCCTGCTGCAGGATGGTCAGGTGCTGGAGTAAGCGGGCAGGCGGCTTTTGGCACGCAGGGCGAAGGGCGCAGTCTGGGTTCGGGTGGACTCGCGCTGGGAGAATCGCTCGGCGGGAGGATTCAGCGTTGACAGGAGCGGCCAATGAACTTGGAATGCCGGTCAGCCTGTGAATGTTCCGTTTGCCAAGCGAGTCGTTGCCGGGTTCTGCTTCATGGGGGTTCTGGCCACCTATGCGTATGATTGCGGTCATGACGCACCCTCTTTGTTTTGGCCCGGTTTGGCGCTGGCTCGCCTTGGATTGCGGTTTGCCGTGGTTCCGTTTGCCTGTGTTGTGATCGCCGCGCTCGTCGTTGCCTGGCGGCGCTATCCGAGGCAGCCTTGGCCCCGGGTGATCACGGAGTCCTTGGCAGCCGGCATTGTCTACTCCACAGGAGCCCATTTGTTCCTGGTGAAGTTGCCCGTGCCGGTACCCGCCGAAACGCCATTCGACCAAGAACCCGGTGACCGCCAGATCTACCAGCAGGGCTTCGCCACTGGATATCGGAATGGGATGATGGGCTTCTTTATCACCTACTGTTTCTATACGGAGGCTGAAACAGCGGGCCTCGAGTACGGTTCCGATCTAGGCGCACGCGTGTGGTATCGCTTCTCGGGACTGCCGTTCCCGAAGCGATGGGCCGCCGCCATTGAACAACGCGAGCAAGCATCCTCGCAGTTCGGGTTGTACTGGGAGCGAACCCCTCCCCCCAAATTGGACGAGCCGGAGGCCATGGCATCGGTGGTCGCCTTCATTGCCACCAACGGTTGGCATATGCAGACCAATGTTGCGCTAGACTTCGTGGATCGGAACGGAAAGAGACCCATCTCTGGTCTCCCTTGGCTGGCGGCGCAAGGTCGTGAGTACCCGGCCACGACGCGCGATGGCGTTCTCTACGTTCGACTTCATACTTGGGGCTTGGAGGATAGCGGCGTGGCGTATAATCCGCAAACCAACCGGTTCCCGCCTGCGGTGGTTGGCTTCAAGCCGTTGGGTGATTGTTGGTACACATGGCTCCAATCAACCGAACAGTCGGGCCATCCGCGCCGGTACCAGGGAGAGCCTCTCAGCCCTGAAACCCAACGTCTCCTCAAGACCTACGAGTCTATCTACGGCGAACTTCCTCGCGCTTCCTCACTCCCCTGAGGCGCGCAGGTTGCCTGCCTCAAGCCCGGCATTGCGTCTGCTAGGCTGCCTAGCGACGCTGGATTCGTCATCCGTTCGGCCATGAGCCCGTTCCAGTAGTACGCTGAGTGGGTATTGAGGCGAAGCCGTAGCGGGTCGCTGGCCAGGGCACAGGAAAAGGGACTGTCGGACAACCGTGCGATTTCGGCCACCGGCGGTTCCGTTTCACCTGATTATGCACCATTTGTTCAGGCAACGGCGCTGCCAGACGTGGATGGCACGGACAAGATCAAGCCCGGGCGTGCCAACACACGATTCCTAGCCGCTGGGTGCCTGCCACGTTTCAACCGCGACGGCTGCAACACGCGCCTCCAGTAAAGCACCGCCAAGCGCCATCAACGCCAGGGTGCCCGGTTCCGGAACGATGACCGCTTCGTAGTAGTTCATGAAGTGGGGCGCTGAGCCGAGGGGAGCGGACGTCGCCGTCCCACAACCGTCTTCAAGCGAGCACAGCCCGGGGCTTTCGGGATCCGTTGCTTCAGGCCTTCCCGTCGCCGATCAGCTCGGCCACCGCCGCCAGCAGGTCCTGGCGAACGAACGGCTTGGCGAGGGTCTTCTGCGCGCCCATTTTCTTCGCGACGCCCAGGAAATCCATGCTCGAAAGCGGCGTCCCGCCGGAGATGGCCATGATTTTCAGCTTGGGGGCTTCGCGGCGCAGTTCGGTGATGGTCTGGAGCCCCTCCTTCTCCGGCATGAAGAGGTCGGTGATGACCAGGTCCGGCTTGAATTCGCGCACGGCGCCCAGGGCCAGCGACCCGTCCTCGACGGCTTTAACCTCGTAGCCGGCGCTCTTGAGCATGGCGTCGAGCATGAGTCGCAATTGACGGTCGTCGTCGATCACCAGAATCCGTTTCATGGTCAATGGTCTGAATCAGGTTTTGTGCCGGCGGGTTCGTGCAGGGCGCGATGCACGGCCCAGCTCAGCGCCGTCTCGTCCACCGGCTTGGCGAGAATCTCCCTGATGCCCGCCTGGCGCAAGGCATTCCGCTCCGGGGGCTCCGGCAGGCCGGTGATGAGAAGGGTGGGCAAATCGGGACGCAGCCGGTGCAACTCCCGGCACAACTGGGTGCCGGTGCTGTTCGGCATGGCCTCGTCGGTGACGACCAGGTCGAACGCCGCCGGATCGGCCCGGAACGTGCGCAACGCCTCCCGGCTGTCGCTGCGGCTGATCACCCGGTAGCCCAGCCGCCGGAGCCGGTTCTGCAGCACGCGCAACTGGGGTTCCTCGTCGTCCACCAAGAGGATGCGACCCTTGCCCTTGATGGCCGCGGGCCCCTCGCTCTCGCTCCCGGCCTGCGGCCGTTCGCCCGCCGGCAGGTAGACATGAAAGCGCGAGCCCTTGCCCGGCTCGCTTTCGACGGTGATTGCGCCGCCGTGGTTCTTGACGATGCCATGGACCACCGAGAGTCCCAGCCCGGTGCCCTCGCCGGGCCGTTTGGTGGTGAAGAACGGCTCGAAGACCCGGCTGAGCACCTCGGGCGGCATGCCGTGGCCGGTATCGCGCACTTCCAAGTGGAGGTAATCGCCGGGTTTGAGGCCCGGCGGCGGAGCGCTGTCTCCGCCAAACCGGACGGCCTGGAGGGTGAGGTGGAGATCGCCTCCCTGCTCGCGCATGGCATGGCCGGCGTTGGTGCAGAGGTTGACCACGAGCTGGTGCAACTGGGTGGGGTCGGCCAGCACCCAATCCTCGCCGGAACCGAGCCGGGCTTTGACCCGGATCGACGCCGGCAGGCCGGCATGCACCAAGCGCAGGGCCTCTTTGACCAGGCGCCCGAATTGCACCGGCTGCCGTTGCAGCTCGCTCTGGCGGCTGAACGCCAGAATCTGCCGCACCAGCTCGCGCGCGCGCTGCGCCGCCGTGAGCACCTCGTCCAGAAACGGCCGGGCGGGGCTGTCTGGCGTCACGTGGTCGAGGCTCATCTCGGTAAACCCGTGGATGGCCCCGAGGATGTTGTTGAAATCGTGCGCAATGCCGCCCGCCATCGTGCCCAGGGCCTCCATCTTCTGGGACTGGCGAAGCTGCTCCTCCAGCCGGGTCCGGGCCGCCTCCGCCTCCTTGCGCCGGGTAATGTCCTGCACGGTGCCCTCGTAATGCAGCACCCGGCCCGCCGCGTCCTTCACCACCCGCGCGTGCTCGCAGATCCAGATCACCTTCCCGTCCTTGCGCCGGATCTGGTACTCCAGACCCGCCACCCGGCCGTCGCGTTCGATCAGCGCCTTGAACTGGTCGCGCACCGTGGGATCGACGTAGATGTCTTTGCGGATGTTCCCCACCGAGCGCATGAGGGCCTCCGGCGAGGCATAGCCGTACATGCGGGCCAGCGCGGGATTGACGTCCAGGTAGTGCCCGTCCGGGGTGCTGAGGAAAATCCCCTCGACCGCGTTGGCGAAGAAGCTCCGGAAGTGACAGTCGGCGGCGCCGGGGCAGAGCGCCGGCTCGAAACGAAGCGGGTGCGGGCCGGCCACCCTTGCTGCCTTGGAAGGGGCCGGACCTGACTTTTCGGCGCGCGGCGCAGTCATGACGTTAAGGTTCGGTTGGCCATGGAAGCAGCCCCTCGGCCGCACTCCGGCGGCCCGCCGAACCGGCGGCAACGTACCCCACCAGCGGGGGGGGCGTCCAGCGGCATCCAACGGCGCTTGAATGGCGCCGGGGCAGAACTGCGTCCAACCAGGCATGACCAAACGCCAGTCGTTCCTCCGGCTACTCCAACGCTGCGGGCAGGCCCTGATCCGGCCGCAGTCGCGCGTTCATTCGCGGATGACTCTTTCCCTGGTCTGCGGCGCTGGACTCGTCCTGACGCTCTGCGGCTGCAAGTGGACCGGGGACGGGGACATGGCCGCCAAAAAGGCCTTGGGCGGAGCCATGGGCGGGATGGGGGAGGCTATCGCTGCTTCCTTCACGAACAGCCCGGCTTCCCAATCGGCCGCCCCGGCCCCCACCGGCCCGGTGACCATCACCGCCGGGGCCGATTGGGTGCCACTGCGCCCCGAGCTGGAGATCGAACCCGGCTCGGCGCTCGACTTCTCGACGATGGGGTTCGTGGATGCCCCGGCCGGGAAGCATGGCCGCGTGATTGCCCGTCCGGACGGCCAGTTCGCCTTCGCGGACGCCCCCGCCACAGCCCGGCGTTTCTATGGCGTGAACCTCTGTTTCGGCGCGCAGTACCTCTCCAAGGAAGAGGCCGACCGGCTGGCGGACCGCCTCGTGCGGCTCGGCTACAACACCCTCCGCATCCACCACTACGAGCAGGGCCTTACCCAGGGCCAGCCCCAGACCACCCAACTCAACCCGGACCAACTCGACCGGTTCGACTACCTCGCCGCCGCACTGATGAAGCGCGGGATTTACCTCACCACCGACCTGTTTGTCTCCCGGTCGGTGCCTTGGCGCGAAGTGGGGATCGACCGCGAGGGGCGCATCCCCATGGACACGTACAAGATCCTGGTGCCGGTCCATGCCGGGGCCTATGCCAACTGGCAGGCCTTCGTCCGTTCGCTCCTCGGCCATACCAACCCCTACACCCAGCGCACCTACGCGAGCGAGCCCGGGCTGGCCTGGCTGTCGATGATCAACGAGGGCAACTTCGGTAATTTCTACCAGGACCTGATCGCGTTCCCGGAATGGAAGCAGGCCTGGAACCAATGGCTGGCGAAGCATTACGCGGATCGCGCGGCGCTGGCCGCCGCCTGGGGCACCGACCTCAAGGCCGACGAGGTCCCCGCCCAGGGCACCGTGGGCTGGCCGGAGAACTTCCGCGGGTCCGGTCTGCGCGCCCGCGATTGCGTCGCTTTCTTCTCCGACACCGAGCACGCGATGATCGTGAAGATGAAGGCCTTTCTGCGCGACGAGCTCGGCTGCCACGCCCTCATCAGCAACGCCAATTCCTGGACCTACTTCGTCACCGATCAAGGCACGCGCAATATCTACGATTACGTGGACGACCATTTCTACGTGGACCATCCCGAGTGGGTGGAGGGGTCGTGGCGGTTGCCCAGCAAGTGCGCCAACACCAGCCCCATCGCGGGCGGCGCCACCGGCGGACGGAGCAAGTCGTTCACCCGGCTGCTCGACAAGCCGTTCACGATCACCGAGTACAACTACTCCGGCCCGGGCCGTTTTCGCGGCGTGGGCGGCATTCTGACCGGCGCGATGGGCGCGTTGCAGGGCTGGGGCGGCCTCTGGCGCTTCGCCTACAGCCACAGCCGCGAGGCCATGTTCACACCGTCCAAGATGGGCTACTTCGACCTCGCCGGCGACCCCCTCAGCCAGGCCGCCGAGCGCGCCTCCCTCTGCCTCTTCCTGCGCGGGGACTTGAGGCCCGCTCCCCACAGCGTAACCGTGACGATGACCGAGGCGGACCTCGCCCGGCCCGCCGCGCGCATCCCGCAACTCGCCGCCAAGTGGCATTGGCTGGCCTGGGTCACACGGATCGGCACGCAGGTGGTGCCCGATCCCAGCCTCGCCGCCGGGTCCACCGCGATTCTTCCATTGGGCTGGCAAACGCCCGCCGCCGCCTATGGCGCCAACCTTCCGTTGCCACTCGACCCCTACAACACCGACGATCAGGCGCTCTGGACCGCCCTGCGCGGCCGCCAGATTGTGCCCGAAGGCAACCTCACGGATCCCGCCCGCAAGGTCTACCAGAGCGAGACCGGCGAGATCACCATCGACGCACCCCGGGACCTGCTGGTGCTGGACACCCCGCGCACCGCCGGCGGTTACGCCACCGTGGGTCAGACCGTGCGCGCTACGCAGAGCGGTGTGCAGATCACCATGAGCGGCAACGACGCCACCGTCTGGGTCAGCGCGTTGGATGACCAACCGATCCGCCGCAGCCGGCGACTGTTGGTGACGCATCTGACCGACTTGCAGAACACCGGCATCCGGTACGCCGAACCCGAGCGCAAGACGCTGCTCGCATGGGGCGGTCTGCCGCACTTGCTGCGCGCGGGCAAGGCCGACGTGACGATCTCGCTGAGTTCGCCGCGGAAGTACCATGTCTGGGCGCTCGCCCCGAACGGCAAACGCCTGGCCGAGGTGCCCGCCACAGTCAAGGACGGCACCCTGTGCTTCACCGCCGACGTCTCCGGCGACGCCGCCAACGGCGCCCGCATGCTCTACGAAGTCGGGATGAAATAGGTCCCCTGGCAATCAACCTGGCGGAGGTCAGCCTCCTCGCCAGCGCGCGCCGGCAGCCTCCGGCCTGGCACGACCGGTGCCTTTTCGTTGGCGTCCGGCCCGTCCAGTTGAGCATCGGTGCGGGACAGCAGGCCGACGGTCTTTCAAAACTGCCACACACTGGCCGCCCAACCTGCCATCTCACGCTGGCGCGCCTCAATGGTGCCAGGCGTCCACTCGGGATAGCCGATTCGTCGGGACAGTTGGTAGCCTGACTCCGCCAGGACCGGCTGCTTCTGCGAATACGGCTGATTTCCGAGGTCGTTGTTTCGCGACACGTCCAGCAAAGTGTAATTCCCGAGCCGGGAGACAAACCGGGCGTGCTGCTCCTCGTCGAAATCGTGGCGCCACTCCGTCGTCAGGTTCTCGGGAAGGACGTGCTCAATCGTAGCCGGGGTCGTTTCATCGCTCACGTCCTGATGGCCCAACTGCCGCTCCAATGCGCAAAGCAGGTAGCGCACCACCTTCTTGTTGCGCCCGCCAGCAGGTATCGAACGGCGGCTGAAGGCGTCCCGGAAATCCTCGTCCGCCACGGCGACGACCCGCAACGCCTCGCGAACCTGGCCAACCGTTTGAAGCCGCTGCTGCTCGATGCCCACAGCGACATCGTTGTACGCGCGCTCCAACTCGCTGGGATTCCGGTCGGCGATGATGGTGTAACGGAACGTAACCACGGCACAGAAACGGAGCACGTCGCTGAGCGCTTCCGGCGGCAGCCGCCGCGCGGCGGCGAGCACGAGTGACTTGAATTGCTTGACCCCCATGAGATTCAGCACTCGCACCGATTCCCGGGCGTTGGGGATCGCGTGCCATTGCGGATCGTCGGGATCGAGCATCGCCTGGTACCAGATGGCGGCGGTTTCCAGCTCGCGGAGCAACTCGAAGACCTGCTCGGCCGTGTTCACCTGCGCCTTGAGCGTCTTGAACAACCGCTCCTGCCGTATGAAGGGCTGCCGCGAGTTCAGATAATGGCGCAGAAACTCCGGCAAGATGCGGATGCCCACCGCCTGGGTAATGCGGGTCCACTGGTCCAGCACATGCCGCAAATCGCCCTCGCTTCGACGCGCCACCAAGGCCATCAGATAGTTCTTCAGCAAGTCGCTCGCGGTCAAATCGAGGCCCCGGGCGTTGAGGGTTTCGAACACGGTATAGGCGCTCAGATCGTCGTCCACCAGCACCCGGATGAACAGCAACCGCAAGGCCACGACCTCGTTGACAAACCGCGCCAGGGCGGCGCCCGCATCAGGCCCGGGAAAACGCTCCGCCAGCCGCCCCCTGAAATAGCGAAACGCCTCCCACAGGAGACGGTTTGAGTCCCCGAGGCGCGCCGGGGCGAGCGGCGCGTGCAGTTGAAGCAGAGTCCCCTGATAGAATGTGTCGTCGTTCCGGTTCAGACCAAGTTTGCTCCGATAATGCAGCGAACCCGGGTCCTTCGTTCCCAGGAATCCGTCCCGCAGCAACCGGGCGCGCTCGAGGTTGTCGGCTTGCTGGATGTCCGCCGCCGCACGTTCCTCGAGCAAGGCGACCGCCGCCAAGGCGATCAAGCTGAGGGTGCAAAGTCGTTGCTGGCCATCGATCACCACAAACTCCTCGCGGTCGCGCTGCTGCAGCACGATCGCCCCCATGTAGTGTTGCGACTCCTCGCGCTGGGCGACTTCCTCCAAGTCCAGCCACAGGTCTTCCCAATGGTCTTCGCGCCAGGAGTAATCGCGCTGATACGGCGGCACGACGTAACGCAGGCCGTTGCCCAGAAGCCCTTTCAGCGTCACGTCAGCGGTGTTGAGCAGATTTGCGCGTGGCATAATCGTTTGGGGAATCTAGCCGAGGGCCGCCGGTTTATCCATCTCTGATCGTGCCCGCTGCCCTGATAGCAGCAGCGGCAGCCGGGCCCTTCCCTGGCAGGACGCATTGCCGGTGGCGTTCGGATCACGCAGCCGGGTGTTGCCCAACACCAGCGGGCGCAGCCGGTCGGCCGCCACCGTGACCCCCTCGATGCGGTTGGACGATTCGGCGCTCTGGATCAGTGCCATCTCGCGCAGCGCCTGCGGCCCCTGCGGCGACTGCCGCGTGTAGAGCTCCTGCCTGCCCTTCGCCTCGGCGATGTCGTTGAGCAACCAGGCGGTGCTCATCGGCAGGGTGTGGTCGCGCAGGCGGTGGTTGCGGAAGGAATTCATGGTGCTTGTGTAATGCTCATGGCGCTGGCCTCAGGCCCTTCTCGCCCTGGGAGCGGCCGGGTGAGGGTTAGGTTGTGCCACACTCCATCCCAACCGCGCCAGCGACCGCTTCGCGGGCAGCTCCATATGCTGGTCTTCAGTGTAGGCGTGGTGCCTTCGTGCTCAACGTGGTCATCTGCAAGGTGGTGATATTGTCGCTAGGAGATCCACTGCGTCCGACCACAGCCTCTCCGCAGAAACCCGATCATCACGCCAGAGTCGCGCGTATGACCGACCACAACTGGCATGGGGAGCGGCGCTAGACTGGTGATACTGAATTATCGCCTGACACCGGGTTTTCACGGCGGCAGGCGTGCCTGCTGAGTCTCTGACGCGAAAAGCGAGTCCCATCTTCTGTATAACATCTGCCCGCCCCCGGTAGAGCTCCCGCCGCCCGTTGGGATCATCTAAGGCGAAGAACGCGATGGTCACGAGCGCCCGTTGATGCCTGAAGCCGCCAGGTTGTGCAACGGCCTGCGGAGAAAGGCCATGAAAACCGATGAGATCTTCAGGATCTTCGTCGAAGCTGCCGATGGGGAAGATGAGCCACGCCTGCTCACTCTGCTGCATGCGCGCAGGGTTCTCACCGGACGATTCCCTGACGCCTTGAATGGGAAAGCAATCGCGTTTCAACTCGGAATTGCACTTCGCGCAGGCGACAGAGTAGTTCAACACATTGTAGGGGAGCAGGTGGTAGCCAGCATCTCTGGCTGCGGTCTGATTGACCACAACCCCGGCAGCGGTAAGTTCAGGCGCAACCTTCCAAGGCTTCACGCTGCTCTTCGGCCGGAAGTGCTCGATGTCATATTCCTTCTTCGATTCCAGCGGACGCTCACAGAACGCACACTTCCGCTCCTGAAGGTCAATGAAAACCTGTTTGATTTCGCTCCAGATGGGACTTTCGTCGCTGTCATAGGATCCAGCGGCTCGGAAGGCTGCTGTGCGGAGGTCTGCCCGAGCTTGCCATCCTGGCTTCTCAGCCTCAACCCGGCGATTGAGTTCGGCGGGCGTAATGCTGTAGCGAATCATGCCTTCACCCCCTCCAGTCCTTTGCTCCAGAGACTCAACAGCTCTGTCGCGGCCTCGTTGCTGCCAGAGCGAGCCTTCAACGTCAACTCCTTCATCTGGCGTTCCTTGACACCCACTCGCGTGGTTGCCAATCCAAAGAAATCTGTCAGTAACACCTGATCGGCGTCCAGTCCATGGACCGGCTCTGCCAACCGCTTCGCCTTCGTGGACTTTTGTGGTCCAGGAGACATCACCATGATGTTCATCCACTCCAGCGAACCAACGATCAGCGGACTGTGTGATGTGAAAATGAATTGAATGTTCGGTAAGGCTCGCGCCAACCTGGGCAAGATCGTCATCTGCCATTTGGGGTGCAGATGGAGATCGATTTCATCCACCATCACAATGCCCCTGTTTTCCCACAGCATCTTTCCCGACGGGCATGTGTGGCAAACGTGATAAAGCAGATCGCCAACCCAGCCGAGAAATGCGCGGTAGCCATCCGACAGGGCCGGGAACGGCACGGCTAGACCTCCTCGATCGAACAGATACTCACCCAATTCGCGCTCACCCGTGAATTTGTATCCAGTGCCTCCCAACAACCGGTCGATGAGGTTCTTCACCTGCACAAAACGGCCAGGGTTCTCGCTCTCCAGCTTGGGCATCCAAAGCGGAAACGGGATCAGTGAATAGGCCTCTTCGAACAGGCTGCGGATACGTTGCGCACGCAACAAGGATGACACCTGTCGCGCACCAGGATCAACCCGCTCCTGACTTTCAACCCGCCGGGTTGCTCCATAACCCACGAAGAAGAAGGCGTCATTCTCCGAGCTGAAGATTGGCGACCATTGTTTGTCATCAGGATGATCCCATCGCACCCGCTCCACTTCGCCGCGTCTCGATATGCTGATCACTGATTCCGTGACCTCCGGGCAGTAGTTGGTTCCGTGACCATCCTGCTCGTGAGTAGTAAAGCGCGCTTCGACGCGCGCCTCCTCGGGTTGAGGTCCTTTGGCCTGCGCCGGTCGCCTACGAATAATGCGGTAGATGGGCAGATTGGCATCGCCGACCGCCGGCCCGAGCGCGGCCATGGCAATCGCCTTCAACAAGGTGGTCTTGCCTGAACCATTGTTGCCCAGCAGCAGGTTCACGTTGCGCAACTTCGGCTTTGGGATCTTAAGCCGGTCAAAACTCTGATCGGGATGAACGAAACCGATTTCCGACCTTAAGAACGTGCGGAAGTTGTCCAGTTTAATCTTGTCGATATACATCTTGTCTCTCCGGCTAAATTGTTAATCTGCCTTCAATCTATCAAATTGGCCTCTCGGCTGCCACGCTTCTGCCGTTCTGTTTGAGTTCCACCTGTCCCGACAGCAGACGCGGAAGCAGCAGGTCGCGCGTCCGGCGGAGGTTTGGGATCTGCGTTCGGTGGATGGCGTTCATCGGTGTTTCTCCAATTCCGTGACGAATTCGCGGACAGGGTAATGGAAGTGGCCTGTTTCAACCAACCAACGGACTTTCCGGCGCAAAACCTCGTCAAGAGGCAACGCAGCCTCCAGAACGTAGAACAAGTCCTGACCATCAATGCCTATCATCGCGGAAGGCCGAAGGCGCTCGTGCGCCGCAATCCCATCCGGCGAGAAGCAACCAACGGTTATGAAAATGCCCCGACCAATTTGGGAATGTCCTAGAACGCGGGAATCGAGCACTGCCAAGTCCGCTTGCGCAATTGGCTGAACCTGCCATTTGGCCTCGATGAGGTATATCTCGTGGGCAAATTCAATGCTGCCATCGATCTGCTCTCCGACGATGCGAAAAGATGGTCTGGGATTGAAGCGGTAGAAGGCGAAGAGGTCATGCAGGAACGTCTCCAAAGTGTAACCCCGTTGCTGTGGAGGCAAGTTGCTCATCTCAAGAAATCGGTTCTTCAGCGCGGCGAGGGTTTCACGAGTAACGAGCGGTTGTGGCTTCTCGGAGGGCCAGAAGGCCTTAGAGTTTGAAGGACTAGCCGCCCTTGCGACTTCTCGGACCTTGAAGTGCTCACCCTCGTGGGCAAGTTCGTAGCCGTCGAACTTGAGAAACTTGTTCAGGTGTGCTGCGGCGACCTCGGCTTTGAAGTCCTTGCCGATCCATTCCCGCGCATCGAAGACCGCATCAATAAGACGTCGCAGTTCGGGCTTGCCGTTCATCGGCAAGAGTCGCTCCTCCGTGAACTTCCATCGAGAGGGGAATCCAGGCCCGTAGAAGTCATTCCAGCCGAATCCATTGAACAGCCGCACCAGCATCGGCCCGCTCCGGTAAGGCGAAATCTTGGTGTCCCCCGTGACGAGTGTTACCAGTTCCGCCAGCGTGTTGCGCGCGAGCTTCATGCGGCCCCCGAATTGAGTACCACCTGTCCCGACAGCGGACGCGGTAGCAGCAGGTTGCGCGTCCGGTGGAGGGCTTGATTGTTGTTGTTGGACAGCATCCGAAGGTGGGGATTGCGGTTTATCGCGGGCTGGCGGCAGAAAATGAGCGGGGGTGAGTTCGGAGCCACCCCCTGCCGACCTCCCCTTCCGGACCGGAAGGGGAGCAGATCCTGAATGCGGGCGTACCCGAGGTGCCGATCCGGCCCGGCGCCGGAGCTTGCCCCGGGCTGGTACGCGTCCACGCCGTCAGCGTGGTTAAGAGCTGGGGACTTCGAGGCAGGGATGGGGGGTGCGAACTGGAGGCGGTCGGGGCGCTTGAGGCGTTCGTCGTCGTGGTGGGAGGGTTCCCCGGGGCGAGACGCCGGCAGGCGGAGAGCGATCTTCCTGCGCCCGTCCTCGGCGGCCTGGACAAGGAATCGACCTTGGGCGGGCAAGGCAGGGAGCACGGGATCGTTCGTCCTACGGGACGGGCTCGAAGCTTGGTTCCGGGCGGGGATGGGTGGCATGCACGCCCTTGGGGGTCGCGGGAGGCGCCCCGTGTCCAGTTCGTTGGACGGGAACTGCGGCCGAAGGCGCGGCGCGCGCTGGGAACCGGTTGGTTCTCCGCGAGGGCGCGGAGAACGGCGCCCGAGGGCGGGCGCGCTCCCCGGCTGGGGGCATGCGCGAGTGGCGCGGAGCCTGGTTGAATCCGGCGTCATGGCACCTGGCTGGCCACCTTTTGGGGGCGCCCATCGGCACGAACGGGAAGGTGAACCAGCGCTACGAAACCGACCCTACTGCTCCGCCGGAAACGATTCAACCCCGATCCTCGAGCTGTCGGAACTCCGTGAGAATGTCCCCTTTTTGCGGCAGGTCAACCTCCTCGCTAGCGCGCACCGGCGGCCCAGCCTGGCGCAACCGGTGCCTTTTCGTTGGCGTCCGGCCCGGACGGAGCTTACCTTCCCCTGACCATGCTTTCGGGCGGTCAGAAAATAGCTCGCCGCGCCTTTCTGGGCGCAGTCATGGCCGCCAGCGTAGCGCTGAGTGCCGGCCTGCGGGCAGTGACGCCGCCGACCGGCCGGG
>CAYYMW010000062.1:0-22865 GCA_964472515.1 uncultured Verrucomicrobiota bacterium
GTGCCAGCATGCTGAAATTCCGTTCGGACGACCTTGCGCGAAGCTGAGAGTGGCGGCGGGCAGGTCCGGTTCGCGTGATTTCATGAGAGCGACCTTCCCTAGCAACGTGGGAGATCAGGTGGTCATTCCTTCGCGCCAAGCCTCGGTGGCGGCGCGGGCGTGCCGCACGGTTTGGCAGTGGCTTTCCCCATCAAGAGCGTCCGGTTTGGCGGCGTGCCTGGCGTTGAGCGCGGCCCTGCTTGGCGGCGCCGGCTGTTCGACTGTGGGGCGGTCGGCAGAGGGGTACACGGCTGCGGTGGTGATTCCGCGACAGACGGCGCAGGCGATCGAGGATGAGTCCGCCTTTGTTTTTGCCGAGGCAGGGTACGAGGTGGTGCGTCTGGGACGGACCCTGCTCTTCGAAAAGCGAGGATCGCTTGGCAGCCGACTGGCCTACGGCGGCTTGCTGGACGAACACGCGGTGCGCGTTCGGGTCCGTCTTTCGATCATGGAGTTGCCGACCTCCGCGCATCGCCTGCAATGCCAGGCTGCGGTGGTACGGTATCCCGGGGAAGCGGCCTTCGAGGAGGAACTCAAGGTGGGGCGCTGGCGAGGCGGCCCGTACCGACGGCTGCTTGACCGGGTGGCCAGGAATCTGCGGGAACAGCGTCCGACCGTTCACCCCGCTCCGGCTCCGGCCACCGAGCGCTAGAGCGCGGGGACTCGAACTTCCAGGCTGGTTCCGGGAGACTAGTCGGTCACCTTGCCCGGATTGAGAATCCCCTTGGGGTCCACGGACCGCCGCAGATGCTGCATGAGGCCGCAGGCAGTCTCCCCGGCGAACTTACGCAGGTGTCGCTTCTTGGCCAGTCCGACCCCGTGTTCGCCGGTGATGGTGCCTCCAAGGCGGATGGCTTCGGCGAAAATCTCGTCGAACGCCCGCTCGACTCGCTCCATCTCGGCGTGGTTCCGTTCGTTGGTGAGGAAGGTCGGGTGGAGGTTGCCGTCCCCCATGTGGCCGAAGGTTCCCACCCGCAGTTGGTATTTCGCCGCCGTGGCCTGGATGAAGCGGACCATGGGGGCCAATTGACTGCGGGGGACGGTGACATCCTCGAGGATGGTGGTGGGCGAAACCCGGGCCAGGGCGGAGAAAGCCGTGCGCCGGGCGCTGGCCAACCGGGTGGCCTCGGTCTCATCCCGCGCCATGGTGACGTTGCGACAGCCGCACTGGCGGCAGATCTGCACCATCCGCTCAGCTTCTTCCGCCACGACGGCAGGATGGCCGTCGGTTTCCATGAGGAGGATCGCTTCGGCATCGAGCGGCAGCCCGATCTTGGCATGGTCTTCCACGCACTGGATGGTGGTGCGGTCCAGAAATTCGAGGGTGCAGGGGATGATCTGGGCGGCGACAATCGCGGAGACCGTTTCGGCCGCCTGGTCCATGTGGTCGAACGTGGCCAGCATGGTGCGCTTGGCTTGCGGTTTGGGAATCAGGCGAAGGAGCACTTTGGTGATAATGCCCAGGGTGCCTTCCGAGCCGATGAACAGGTCTTTGAGGGAGAAGCCGGCGACGTCCTTCACGCATTTGTTCCCGGTCCACAGCACTTCGCCGCCGGGCAGGACGGCCTCCAAACCCATGACGTAGTTGCGGGTGACGCCGTACTTGAGCCCGCGCAGGCCGCCGGAATTCTCCGCCACGTTGCCGCCGATGGTGGAGATGCGCATGGAACCCGGATCGGGGGGGTAGAACAGGCCGGCGGCGGCGGCGGCATCGGCGATCGCCACGGTGGTGGCTCCCGCTTCGGCCAGCAGGGTGAGGTTGGCCGCATCGACCTCAAGGACGCGGTCCATTTGTGCCAGGCACAATACCAGGCATTCCGGGACCGGGACACTGCCGCCGCTCAGGCCCGTGCCCGAGCCGCGGGGAACCACCGGTGTCTGGCATGCTTCCGCCAGCTTCAACACTTGGGCCACTTGGTCGGTGGAGTGGGCAAAGACGACGGCGGCAGGCATTTCGCTCACCGCGGCGGTGCCGTCGAAGGAGTAAGGGATCAGGTCCTCCTTCTGCGTGAGCACGTTCCGGTCGCCAAGGAGGTTCCGCAAGTCCGCTGACAAGTTCGCATTGACTGGCATAGCTGCCGCAACCATGGCGCTTGGCCCAAGGCTGGTCAAGCGGATGCCACGGGGAGAATCGCAATTACTTGGGGTCGCGGAGTGGGGATGTGTTGTCGACGGATCAGCTCTGGAACCTTACCTTGGTCGCTCGGGTGCAGACAGGCGCCTGCCGGGGTGGCTGCGCGATGCGGGGGGCGGGAGTTGGTCTGCGGGAGGACGCGCGGCCTGTGACTCGCTCAGGAGCGAACGTCGCTGCAGAAGCGCAACAAGCAAGTTGTTCGGCCTTCATCAGTGGGCGGAGGAGGGCTTGTTCAAGCGCGGCTTGAGATGGCTTCGGCCAGCAGGCGTCGGTATAACACTAGGTACTCGGCTGCCACCGCCGGAGCGCCGCGTTGCCTTACGGTCTCCCGCATCTCCTCCGGCGCGGCGGGCGGGACGGGGTGGTGGAGAATCGCCCTGAGGCGCTGCGCAAGGCTGGTGACCGAGTTGGGTTCGAATAGCAGGCCGGTGCGAGCATTGTGGATGATATCCACGTTGCCGCCGCTGGCGGACGCCAAGGCGGGGAGTCCGAGGGCCAGAGCCTCAATCAGAGCTACTGAGCAGGGCTCGTTGGTGCTCGGCAGCACAAACCAATCCGCCTCACGGAGGACCTCGACAATCTGGTGCGACGGACCGTGGAAGGTCACCCCATTACCAAGTTCGGATCGGAGTCGCCGCAGGCGCTCCGCGTAGGCTCGACAAGGGGGGGTGTCGGGCACGGGACCAAAGTGGTCGAAGCGCACCCGGGCGCGCTCCTCAACGGTCAACTGCAGCAGGGCTTCAAGCACGAGATGCCAGTTCTTCCAAGCGACCACGTTTCCCACGCCGACAAGGCGCAGAGGACCTTGCGGCGAGGTCCGCCGGGTGACCAAGGGGGCTTCAAAGAAGCGCTCTTGGCAGCAGGCCGAGATCACCGACACGCGGGGCAGGGCGGCGGCGCCGTAATGCCGGACCATGGCTGGGCTGAGCAGCACCGTGTGAACAGCCTGCCGCCGCATCGCCCAACGGTAAATCTCGACGCGGTTTGCATAACCATGGTTGGTGAAGAGGATCGGCTGCCGCAGCAGGCGTGGGATCAGTGGCGCTATCAGCAGCCCGCCCCGCGCATGGAGATGCAGCAGGTCATAGCGCTCGCGTTGCTGCAAGCGCGCAAGTTCCAGAATGGCCGGGAGGGAGCGCAACCCGAGGCTCCAATGGTTGTCCGGCTCTCCCAGGAACCAACGGCTGGGCCGGTATTCGAGGTGCGGGCGACGAATTTCCCGGTAACTGCGGTGTACCCAGACGACGTGGTAACACTCTGAGGGTGCATGTTGGGTGGCGAGCCCGCGAAGGACGGTGAGTATGCCGCCATCATCCTCAGTGGCACCCAGCAAATGGAGGACCCGCATACACCTGCCCGGGGTCGCGTCAAGCCGTTGCCGCCGCCTCGGCTGGGGAGCCGGACGTCTCTTGACTTGCAGCAATCCTCCGTTCCAGAGCCCTCAAGCAGAACATGAGCATGCCCGCAGGAAGCGCGAATGTGCGGACGGCAAATTCGCTGTCCCCGTGGAGGAAGAGGAAGATGAAAGCGGACGAGAACCACTGAGCGGCCAACAGACAACTGATCCGGTCGAACGTGTCGTGGCAGCCATACCGGCGCAGGAGGCCAACGACCCGCCAAGCAACGCCGCTGCCCCCGGCAAGGAACATGGCTATGAAGAAGGTGCCGGGCAGACCCGTGTTAACCAGCATGCCAATGAGGCCGTTGTAGAAACGACCTGCTTCGATGTGGGCGTTGATGCCGCTCGGGTCCCAGTCTTGCTGGTAGCTGCTGACCTTGAGGGCGCCAAAGCCACGACCGACCCACAGGTAGTCAGGCACCAAGTTCCAGCCCACCCGGAGCATGATCCGCCGTAACGCGAACGTGCCTTCAGCGTCGGAGCGCGCCGTCTGTTGCACCCGGATGCCCGGAATGAGGGAAAGCGCCCGCTGGGCGGCCAACGGGAGCCGGTCGGAAACCACCGACAACGCCAACAGCATGGCACCAACGAGAAAGGTGATGGCGATCATGCGCGCCATGGTGAAGAAGCGCTGGGTATACGCGCATACCAAGCCGATGGAGATTACCTGGACCAGCAGGTAGCGGTGTCCGCCGAACAAGCCCATGCCCAAGATTGCCAGCGTTGTCGGCCAAAGCCAGAGACCGCTCCGGTTGGTGTAGTCGTTGAGGTTTCGCAACGCCCACAGAAGACTGATCAGACCGATGGCGAAGAAGAAGAGCGATTGGTAGCGGCGAATGCCAAACGCCTGACTCATCATCTCGAAGCTGATGCCGTCGTTCGGCAACTCGAAGAAGTAGAGCAGCGGGAAGAGCTTCTGGCCACCGTAGGCGAGCACAAAATCCGCCACCACAAAGGTGCCGGTCGCCAGACACTGGAGGAGGAAGAGGCGCGTGAAGACCTTGGACTGCAATGGGTAAATGGCGAACAGCAGGGGGAAGACCATGATCAGCAGCTGCTGGAGATAGAGGCGACCGCCAATCAGACCGCTGCCGAAGAGCATGAACCCGAATCCGCGTTGACGCATGATGTAGACCAGCACGGCGCTGTAACCTATCAGGCCCAGGAAAACCCACTTGTGGCGGACCACGGTCCGCCAGCCGTCCCGGTCATGACGTCGGAGGGAAACGGTGATGAAGACCCCGGACCAAGCTAGCAGGGCTCCCGTCTCCCACCACGCTGGCCGACCAGGCATGAAAGGAACGATCAACGCAGACCCGAAAGTGGCGGTGGCCAACCATACGGCTAGAGTGGAATGGTAGGGCAGGAGAACCAACCAGATCATGCCGGCCACCAGCAGGGCGAGCAGGATCTGGCTGTAGGCCAGCAACAGCCCCGCGACCAGCGCGGCCAGACTCAGGAATCCAAGCAGGATAACTTTGTTGAACTGGCTTCGGTCTAGGGCAGCGCCCACAGCGGCGGTGGTCATAGTCGCACAAACTAACCAATGGACCGGCAACGATGCCGGTTGTTCAAGCACCCGGTCGGGGGCAGCTTGCTGGGGGGTGAACCTAAGCCGCCGTGGTCGCAGCCGCAAGGCTTTTTGCCCTGCCCGCCGCAGCGTCTCTTACGTGTTTCTTCATTTACGCAAGTCCCGCACGCCAGGATTATACGCAAACACTAACGCTTGGAGGCGTTCTCGCCTGCCCCGGGCCGAACGAAAGCGTTGCTGGGCCCCTTGGTGTCGACCTTGCTTCTGGGATGGGCCTTGCGCAGGCGATCCACCGCCGCGTTGGAGAGGCTCAGCAGGACCCGTCAAGTCATTCCCAAGGCCAGAGATGAGTTGAGAGCGCGCACTTGGCGGAAGTCCTCCTGCATGTTCATATCCGGCAGCCTTTCGGACTTAGGAAAAGGGATTTGAAGGGGGGTATGGCCGTATCCGCCCTATCTGCTGGTAATCGCGGGCGGGGTGAGCCGGTTGGACGACCGAGTTACCTCTTCGGTCGGCGTTTGGGGTGGCTATGACTGCGGTTTCATCCACTTCGCTTCGTTTTCGATGGTTCTTTCCTTCATTTTACCGCCTCCCCGCCTGGTTTTGGAGCGTGAAGAGCCGCTTGAGGTTGTAGCTTACGCACACCAACACCGATTCGAGGTCCACCCCCGCCCGGATACGCAGCCAGAACCTCCGGAAGCCCAGGGTGCGCGGTTGGGGCTTGGCTTAGCATGTCGGCACTTTCTGCCAGATCGTCGGGGCCTTGGCGCATGCTGGTCGCCACGGCCATCATGACCGTAGCGACCCTCCCGGCCACCGGATAGCCCCGCGCCAGCGTCCCACGGAACTCGGGGAAGTGCTGGCCCAAGCTGGCGATGAGACTCTGGGGGTTCTTAGCAGTCTCGGCACCGCGCAGTCGGACCTGATCGATCACCATCGCCGAGTCTGGCTGCAGTTGCGGGGCGCGCAACTTCACGCGCGCGTGCTTGACCGGTTCGCGCAACCAGATCTGCTCGGGCGCATGGTGCTTGGCATGGGCAGCGGCCGCGACGCGCTTCCAGTCGGCGGTTTGGCCCACATGCGACCAGCCGCTGGCCTGGTGGGTCGGGCCCTGATGGAGCTGCGGATCGACGAAGGTCTCCACCAGCGCCAGCGGAGGCCGCCAGTCGTCCACCCAATCCGCCGCCAGTCGCCGCCGCACCTGCCTCATATGGCGGACGATCAGATCGGGAGAGTGGCATCCTCGCAGAACCAGCAGGTGCGACTTACAGGCCAAGAGGGCCCGCTGCTGCCGACATGGTGCGAGATCCCGGCCAAGAAATTCATCCCGGTCCTTCGTGTGAAGAGCCGCCCGACTCCGATTCGCCAAGGCCAGCCACCGGTCTGGAGAGGTGTCAACGTGGCGCAACTGCTCGCCTACCAGCGTAGCATCCTTCGATTAGTAATGCTCGACAACGATCTGGTCGAAACGTCGCTTGTTCTTGGACAAAGCCACCCCCCGCGCCTGCAGATGGTCCGGAATCTGGTGCTCGTCGGCGGAAATACTCCGTCGTCTGAGTTCGACATTCCCGAACGAAAAGACTTTCCAAGAGCTGTACCGCAAAAAACGATAACTATCTTACCCGCAACGGTGCTGAAGCTTGGAAAAGTGGATACTGCACAGCGTTACTTCGTTGCCTCCATGTAGAACGAGTCCGGCTTGTATTGGCCTCCCCGGGCGTCCAAATCTAATCCAACCTCGTTCCAGATTGCCACCTGGCTGGTGTTGTAGGCTTGCAGCTGGATGGCCCGAAAACCCACTTGCCGCAGGAGCGCCCCAAGGCTCACCCGATCATACATCCATTGATGAGTCTCCCCTCGGCGTCGGGCGTCGCCGAGCACCCAATTCTCCAATCGGCGGCGGAGCGGTGGATGCCGGCGCGTGCTGAAAGCGTCCCTTCTTACCGACTGCTCGATCAGGGCGGCGATCAGTCCGTCGTGGCGTTCCGCCTCGTTGGGTTGACGGTCGCAGAGGGCGAGGTGTTCAAGGTACTCGCGGCAAAGCCGTTCCAAATCGGGTACCGCGATGCGGTGCACCCCTCCAGGCTTGAGGGCTCGCCAGATCTCTCGGAGGAAGGTCTCTGCGATTTCCCGGTCAAGATGTTCCAGAAGGTGCGAATGGTAGACAACATCGACCGAGTTGTCAGGAAACGGAACGCCTCTCGCGAGGTCGTGGACCACGATGTTGTCGGGCAGGGCCTTGAACCGTTCCAGTTGCACTCCCCGGAGCATGCGCAGAGCCAACGGACGCAGCAAGGGGTTCCGTTTCAGGCGCAGGTAGTAGGACCAGTCCAGATTCACCACGTCTGGGTGGGAGCTGGTCTTTGCCCCGCAGCCGAGGTTTAGTATCTTCATGCGTTCGGCGGGTTTGCCGCTGGCACCTCCCTTCGCCCTTGGGAGAAGATCGGGATTGGCGCGAACCCAGTTGGCAGGAAGCCCGGCTCACGGATTCGCCCCGGAGCCGCCGGGTTCGGGAATCGTGATCTTCTGGCCCACCCGCAATTTGGCTGGGTTCAGTTTCGGGTTGGCTTTCAAGACTTGCTCGTGCGTCACTTTGACACCGCTGTGCCGGTACGCTTCCACGATGGCGGTGAGGGTGTCCCCTTGCTTGACCTCGTACTCGTACCACTTCTGCGGGGTGACGGGCTTGGCGACGGGGGCGGCGGGCTCCGGCTTGACCACCGGCTTGGGCACTTCGGGCACGGGCATGTTGGCCAAGTCCCGAATCTTGTCCAAAATCAGCTTCTTGTCCTCCTCGCGCTTGCGGTCGATCTCCTGAATGGCCTTGGCCAGGTCTTGGAGGTCCTTGCTGAGTCGGCGGATGTCTTCCTTGCTGGCGGAAGCGCGCCCGGCGGCCTTGATCTGTTCCTCGCGCAGCGAGTCCATGTTATCGAGGACAACGGCGATCTTCTTCTGCTGCGCGATATGGGCCGTCTGCAGGTCCTCGATCGCGGAGTTCAGGCGCTTGTACCGATCCTCGGCGTCCTGGCGGGCGGCCACCGCGGCGGCGCGTGCGGCGGCATCGTCCTGAGCCGCGGTCCGGCTGCCGGCGGCGAGGGTGACCGCCAGGATCATCAGGCAAATGTTGCACTTCATGCCGCCAACATAGGAACGCGGGCCTCGGACTGCAAGCGTAAGCGCACATCTGTCGAGGGCGGTTGGCCGCGCGCAAACAACTTGCCAGCGGACGGAAGGATGGGTTACCTAGGGCCATGAAGACCATACTGGGCGCTTCCCCGTTGCGCGGCATCGTTCCCCCGATGCTGACGCCCCTCTTGGATCGTGACATCCTTGACGAAGCCGGGTTGGAGCGGCTGATCGAGTACATCCTGGCGGGCGGAGTCCAGGGTTTGTTCCTGCTGGGCACCACGGGCGAAGGCACCAGTCTGGGTTACCGGTTGCGCCGCGAACTGATCGAGCGGGCGTGTCGGCTGGTGAACTCACGGGTGCCGGTCCTGGTTTGCATCACCGACACGGTGTTTGTGGAGTCGATCGCCCTGGCCCGGCACGCCGCCGAAGCCGGCGCGGACGGGCTGGTTTTGGCGCCTCCCTACTACCTGCCGGAGGGCCAGCCGGAGCTGCGCGAGTATCTCGCCCACATCCTGCCGGAGTTGCCGCTCCCCCTGTTTCTCTACAACATGCCACCGCTGACCAAGGTGCCTTACGAATTCGATACCGTCAGGTGGGCGATGGACCAGCCGCGCATCCTGGGAATGAAGGACAGTTCGGGTGATCTGCTTTACTTCAGCCGGATTTGCGACCTCCTCCCCCGCCGGCCCACCTGGACCTTGCACACCGGGCCGGAGGAGTTGCTCCTGCCCTCGTTGGTGCGGGGCGGCCACGGCGGGGTGTCGGGAGGAGCCAACGTCTTTCCGCGTTTGTTCGTGCGGCTGTACGAAGCCGCCACGCAGGGCGACTTGGAGCGCGCCCGCCGGCTTCAAACGCTGGTGCAGAGCCTTTCCGACCGGCTCTACCGGGTGGGGCGTCACGCCTCTTCCGGGGTCAAGGGGATCAAGTGCGCCGCCGCCTGCCTGGGGTTGTGCAGCGACTTCATGGCGGAGCCTTTCCACCGTTTCCGCGATCCGGAACGAACGGTGGTGCGACAGGTGCTCGAGGAACTCAAGAGTGAAGTCGAGGCGCTGGAGCGCGCCTAGACCGGGACGACGGCCTCGCGGCGCGGGCCGGAATGGCGTCGGTGGGGACGAGGCTCCCCGCCCCATGGAAAGCGCGGCGCGGACCGGTCGCGGATCGGCGATGGCGACCGGCGGAGCGGGCTCGTCCGAGCGACGGAAGCCCGCATTTTCCGCGATTTTCCGCGATTTTCTTTGATTTTCTACTTGCTGAACCTCCGGGAGTGGCCTAGAAGGAGCCCGTAGTTCGTACATCTACCTAACCACAACTACCAAGTCGTACATATGGCTAAGCCTCTTACCAAGTCTCAAATTGCCGCGGACGTCGCCGAGAAGGTTGGCATCGCGAAGAAGCAGGCAGTCGAAGTGCTGGATCTGCTCGCCACGCTCGCGTACAAGAACGCTAAGAACACCTTCACCCTTCCGGGAATCGGCAAGCTGGTGCTGGTGAATCGCAAGGCGCGCATGGGCCGCAATCCGGCCACCGGCGAAGCGATCAAAATCCCCGCCAAGAAGGTGGTGAAGTTCCGCGTGGCCAAGGCCGCCAAGGACGCCATCCTGGGCGTCAAGTAGGCTGTCGGGTCCTCTTTTCGCAGGCACCTTGAGTCGTTCAAGGTGCCTCTTTTCTTTTCCACTCTCACCGCATGGAGACCGTTCCGTGCAAGCTCGCCGTGGTGGGTTGCGGGGCGTTGGGCAGCTTCTACGGCGCCCGGCTCTGGCGTTTGGGGCTGCAGGTGCATTTCCTGCTCCGCTCGGACTATGACGTCGTCCGCCGAGAGGGGGTTCACATCCAGAGCTATCAAGGCGATTTCGTGGCGCGGCCGCACTCCGCCCGGGAACCGGGCGAGGTCGGGGTGTGCGACGTGGTGCTGATCGGCCTGAAGACCACGGCCAACGCCGAACTGTCCCGCTTGCTTCCTCCGCTTGTGGGGCCGGCTACGTGCGTGGTGACGCTGCAGAACGGCTTGGGCAACGAGGAGACCCTTGCGCGGCTGGTGGGGGCGGAGCGGATTTTCGGCGGCTTGTGCTTTGTGTGCCTGAACCGCGTGGCGCCCGGGGTGGTGCATCACCTGGCCCATGGCCGCGTGGTCTTGGGTGAGTTCCGCCGGCCAGCCGGTCCCCGGGCCCGGCAGTTGGCCGAATGGCTTCGCCAGGCGGAGGTGCCCTGCGAGTTGACCGACCATCTGGAGCGCGCCCACTGGGAGAAGCTGGCTTGGAACATACCCTTCAACGGATTGGGCGTTGCGGGTGCGGCCGGGTACGCGGCGATGGCCAGCGGGGTGATTCCTGCCAATGCCTGTCTGGGCGCGTGCCTTCCCACCGACGCGCTCCTGAGCGATCCGCGCTGGGCGAGTCTGGCTGTGGGCTTGATGCACGAGGTCATCCGGGTGGCCAACGCCCTCGGCTACGAGGCGCCCGCCACCTGGGCCGACGAACAGATCGCCCGCACCCGCTGCATGGGCGCGTACTGGGCCTCCACGTTGATCGACTTCGCGCGTGGCCTGCCCCTCGAACTGGACAGCCTCTTTCTCGAACCGCTTCGTCAGGCCAAGGCAGCGGGCGTCGAAACGCCGCTCCTGGAGCGTTTGTGTGCGGTGCTCACGGCCATGGATCGGCGGCAGCGAGGCTCAACGCCGCCGGGTGCGGCCTGAAAACGGCGGCTTGATAATCCGGCCAGATCGGGCAATCGTCGCTCCGTTGGGTGTTGGCAGGGCTGGCTGCGGCGCGGGTGTTCCGCCCCGGCAGTCTCCCTCCCGAACCTGTAGGTTCATCGAACTATGGCCAATCAGAAGACCCCTGTCGCCATCTTTGGCGCGTCCGGTTACTCGGGCGAAGAGTTGGTGCGTTTGCTCCTGACCCACCCCCGGGTGGAACTCAAGGCGGTGACCTCGCGGCAATACGCCGGCCAGTCTCTCGCCCAGGTGTTCCCCCGTTTCGCCGGCCATCCCACGGCCCGGCAAGTGACCTTCTGCGAGCCCGACGCTGCCGCGGTGGCCAAGGGCGTCGAAGTGGCCTTTCTGGCCTTGCCCCACGGGGTGGCCGCCGAATTCGCCGTGCCCCTGTTGGAGCAGGGGGTGCGGGTGATCGACCTGAGCGCCGATTTCCGTCTGCGCGACGCGGCGATTTACGAGGAGTTCTACGGTCACGCCCACCCGGCGCCGGCCCTCCTGCGCCAGGCGGTTTACGGCCTGCCGGAGGTGTACCGCGAGCAAATCAAGGCCGCCCGGCTGATCGCTTCCCCGGGATGCTATCCCACCAGCATCCTGCTGCCCCTCATCCCGCTTCTTCGCGCGGGCCTGATCCAGGCAGACGGGATCATCGCGGACTCGCTCAGCGGTGTCAGCGGGGCGGGGCGCAAAGCGGAGCTCGCCTACCTGTTTGTGGAGTGCAATGAGAGCGTCCGGGCCTATGGCCTGCCGAAGCATCGGCATCTGTCGGAGATCGAACAGGAATTGTCCGTGGCCGCGGGACGCAAGGTGGTGATTCAGTTCACGCCGCACCTGATTCCGGTGAACCGTGGCATCCACACCACCGCTTATCTCACCCCTGCGCAATCCGTGGCGGGCAAACCGGCGGCGGAGGCCTTGGGACGCCAGGTGCAGGAATGCTACCAACTTGCGTATGGCAACGAACCCTTCGTGCGGTTGCTGGCCGGGAGCCAGTTGCCCGACACCAAGAACGTGAATGGCACGAACCAGGTCGAGATCGCCTGGCGGGTTGACCCACGCACCGGGCGGCTCATCGTGTTAAGCGCGGAGGACAACCTGGTCAAGGGTGCCAGCGGCCAGGCGCTGCAAGCCCTGAACGCCGCCTGCGGGTGGCCGGAGACCGAGGGCCTGCTCTAGTGCCTCGCCCCATCGCATGCCCTCGGACGGAGGTTTGTTTGCCGGATTTCGCGGACCCTCGATTTGCGCTGGCGCGACTGCCTGCTACGTTTCGGCATGTTGCGCGACGACAACCTGACCGGTGTGATCGAGACGTTGGAGCCTGAAGCCATGGCCAAACCCAGATTGCATGACAAGCAGAGCGAGCGGGATCACCGCCAGCTCCGCATCGACAAGGTGGGGGTGCGCGGGCTGCGGTTCCCCATCCAGATTCTGGATAAGGCCAAGGCCCTTCAGAACACCATCGCCACCATCGGCATGTATGTGGACCTGCCCAAGGAGTTCAAGGGCACCCACATGAGCCGTTTCCTCGAAGTCCTGAACGCTCATGGCAGCCTGATCCATGTCGATAACATCCCCGACATTCTCTACGCCATGCAGCGCAAGCTGCATGCGGAGACGGCCCATTTGGAGATGGAGTTTCCTTACTTCCTCGAGAAGCGGGCGCCGGTATCCGGGCTCTCCAGCCTGATGGATTACACCGCCCGTTTCGAGGCCAGCGCCTGCGGCAAGGAAATCGATTTCGTGATGACGGTGCGCGCGGCCGTAACCACCCTCTGTCCCTGTTCGAAGGCCATCAGCCGCTACGGGGCCCACAACCAGCGCGGCGAGGTTACGGTCAGGCTGCGTTCCGACAAGCCCGTCTGGATCGAGGATGTCATCAACATGGTCGAGAGTTCCGGCAGCAGCGAACTCTACTCCTTGCTCAAGCGCCACGACGAAAAGGCCGTCACCGAACGCGCCTTTGACAACCCGGTATTCGTCGAAGACCTCGTGCGCAACGTGGCGCTCAAGCTCAACGCCCATCCGGATGTGGAGTGGTACCGGGTGGAGGCCGAGAACTTCGAAAGCATCCACAATCACAACGCCTACGCCTGCATCGAGAAGGGCTGAACTCCGCTGGGCGCGCGGCCGCTGGCGGGAACTTCAGCCCGCTTCAGCCTCAGCAACTACTTGGCGGAGGGCGGTGGCGGCGGATGGCAGGGCGGCGGCCAGCCTGTTCAGATTCGCGTTGATCGTCGAGATGGCCTGGCTCGCGCCGAACTGCACCAGGTGGCGGTACCACTGAATGAAGCGCTGACTTGCAGCGGGCTCAAGGTGCGCCGGTACCAGGCCGGGGTTGGCGCCACTCACCATTTCACCCAGAACCAGTTGCGCCGCTTGGGCGGCGGCGTCCTCCAGCGGAAAACGGCGCCAGAGCGCCAGCGCGCCCGGAGCGTCGCCGGTGAGCATTAGGGTTTCTGCACGCTGGTGGCCAACCTGCGGGTGGTCCGGCAAGTGCTGGGAGGCTTGGCCGGTCCAGTCGGAGGCGAACTCGAGAAATTCCGGGCGGCTTAACGCAATCTGCGCGCCGTAGAGCCAGACAGCGACGTCGTCGATCTGTTGGTTGACCAACTGGAGCAGTTGTTGCAGGGCCTCAACTGGTCGGCCACGATCCGCGAGGAACTTGGCGTAATCTTTCAGGATGGGGCGGGATTCCGGCGATTCCTTCAGCGCCGCGAGGAGTTGTCTCTCCGCGGCGTCGTGGTCGCCCAGCTTCAGGAGGCACATCGCGAGACAGTGATGGGGCGCGCCGGTGAGCACGTCCCGGTTGACTGGCGAGAGACAGGGCTGTTGGCGCTTGGCAATGCATTGGCGCATCTGCTCGGCCGCTTCCGGGAGGCGTTTCAATTCGAAGTACGCCAAACCCAGCACCCAATGGAGAGTGGAGGTGAGGCCGGCCGCCTTGGCGACTGACGTGTTGAGCGTTTGGACAATTTCCTCGTACGCCTTGGCGCGGTGCAGATGGCTGGCCAGTTGGGTCAAGAGCGTCTCCCGCAGCTCGGGCACATGGAGTTCAGCCGGTTGCTGGCCCATCTTGAAGAGGGCTTGACGATAGTACGAGAGCCCCTCATCCAGTTCGCCGGACCGGACCAGTTCCAAGCCCAGGTTCATGAGCACATTGGGCTCGTCAGGCCACTCCAGCACCGCCTGGCGCAGCAGTCGGAGATTGCGTTCCACCTTCTGCCGGCTTTGGGTCACCTCGGCGGTGTACCCGTAATGCATCAGCGTGGCGCTGCCCAGCTTGGTTTCGAGCCCCCACTCGCTGCAACGCGCAAGGATGCTGGGGAAAATCTGCTCGTGGACGCGGCCGAAAAAGAACAGACCGGGTGCGTTGCGGAACAGGCGGGGAACGTAGCAGACCCCTTCGCTCTCAGCGCCATGGTTGAGCAGCGGAAGACGATACCCCATGATCCCCTTCTCCCGCATGTCGGCCTGCAATTTGGAGTGCTCTGCCGCGGGGAGTTCCTCGTCGGCGTCCAATACCAGAATCCAGTCGCCGGTCGCGTACTTCAACGCCTCGTTGCGGGCATCGCTGAAGTCGTCGTTCCAAGTAAAGTGGTGAATCTCAGCGCCACGCTCCTCGGCCAGCTTGACAGTGCCGTCGGTGGAACCGGTGTCGACCAGGACAATCTGATGCGCGATGGGTTTGATGGAGTCGAGGCAGCGTGCGAGGAACTTCTCCTCGTTCTTGGCGATGACGCAGACGGAGAGGCGCGGGACCGAACCCAGCAGCGTCTGGGGGAGGCGCGCCCACTTGGCGGCCTTGCCCTGGTTGTTCCGCAGGCGTTTGAGCAATTGCTTCGGCAAGGCGTACGCCGGCGCCATGCCTTGGGCGCGTTCGGCGCACTGTCGCGCGACGCGCCAGTCGCCGGCGGCCTCCGCGATCTCGCCCAGCAGCACGAAGGCTTCCGGGTGGAAGGGGCGGGCGGTCAGGGCGGTCAGCGTGGCCTGCCAGGCCTGCTCCAGCTTTCTTTGGGCGAGGAAGTCGTAGGCTGACTTAAGGCGCCCAACTGTGCCCACCTGTGGCAGACTGAGGTCGGAAACGGGCTTCAACGGGGCGGCGAGCGGCGGCGCGCCCGGGGCGGGCTTGGGACTGATGGCGAGGATCGCCTCGCGATGACGGTTCTGGGCCTCCTGACACTCGCGGGCGCCCCGGTCGCGGTTGGTGTGCTCCACGCTGCCCGGGGATTCAAGATAGAGACCGAGGGTCTCCTTGACGTGGAGGAAACGCTGGCGGCTGGCGATGCGCAGCCAGAATTCATAGTCGCCGGCGGTGACGAACGTGTCGTCGAAGTAACCGTGGGTGTCGTGCAGGGAACGACGCCACACGGGCTGCGGACCGACGAAGCAACCCTTGGTGAGCAGGTCGAGCGGCTTGAAATCGAGCCAGTGGTAAGTGCCGGTGGGATGGGCGGTATCGAAAGTCTCGTTTTCCGTGCGGGTGATCAGCACGTCGGCGTACGCCAGGGCCACGTCGGGGTTCTGCTCCAGATTGCGGACGAGGATCTCCAGGTGATCGCGGCGGTGGCGGTCATCCGTGTTGGCGTTGGTAATATACTTGCCGCGCGCTGCCCGGAGGCCCCGGTTCCAAGCGCCGTAAACGGTTTCCCGCTGCTCGGTCCGCAGGTACTGGATGTTGCGGTAACGCTGCTGGAATTCCTTGACAATGGCCCCTTCGTTCTCGGGCGAGGCGGTATCGACCACGATGATTTCGAGCCGGTCAGCGATGGTCTGGGCCTCAAGGTCCTCGAGACAGCCCCGAATGAACCGCTCGGACTTGTAAGCCGACACAATGGCCGAGACGATGGGTTCGGCAACCGGGGGGGCGGGAGGCGGCGTGGGCTTGGACGGCGCGGCGATCGGGGATGCCTCTGCCACGGGCATGGTTGGTGCGGGAGCGGAACCCTGTCCCGATGGAAAGATCTCCCACGCGTAATGGGCCCCTGGCGGTTCGGTGATGGTGTAGCGAAGTTGGCGTTCAGCGGCGAACTTCAGGAGCGCCTGATGCACCCCTTCCGTGGGAGCACAATCGTGGCCGATGAAGACCCCACCGGGCTTTAGCTTGGGGTACCAGGCGACCATATCCCCGTAGCAGCCCTCGAACGAGTGGTCGCCGTCGATGAAGATGAAGTCGAATGTCTGATCTGCAAACTGGGCAGCGGCTTTGACGCTGGCCTCGCGCACCGGGGTAACCATGCGTTCGACCCCGCCCTTCCGGAGGTTATCGAGGAAGCGCTGGTACAGGAGGTCCTTTTGGACCACTTCCAAGGTTTGATGATGGCCCGGCGAGCCGCGCCAGGTATCCACGCAAACGAGGTTGGCGTTGCTGTTGCCCGCGTACTGGCAGGCGCGCATCATGATCACCGAGGAAAGGCCCATGAAGCTGCCGATCTCGGCCATCTTGGCGCCGGAAGGAAGCGCTTTGGCCTTGTTGAAGAGGTACTCGACGTCACCGGGAATCAGAAAACCGGCAATGCCGTTGATCTCCATGGACCCCGCGCCATCCGGCGGCGTGCGGAAGCGAATGCATTGGGGCAGCCAGGAGGTGTCGCCATCGACGAGGCGCAAGGCCTCCGTCGCGACGGCGTTGTCCGGTTGGAGGCGCAGGACTTCACGGTAGACATCGCGTGCTCCTTCAATCTCACCGATCTGGAAGAAGGCCTTGCCCAGGCTCAGCAGAAGATCGACGTCCCCGGGCTTCTGCTGGATGAGGCGAGTATACAGGCGGGCCGCTTCAGCGAAATTCGAGGTCTGGAGGTTGAGGTCGGCCAGGAGTTTGAGCGCGTCGAAGTTGTTTGGTTCGAGGGCGAGCGCCTGACCGATGGCGGCCTCGAACGGCTCAACCTGCCCCATGGCAACCAAGCTCATGGCGAGTCGCACCTGGTGGGCGGCACGATTTGGCTCCAGTTGGGTCAGCCGGGTGAACGCACGGGCGGCGGTGGGGTGGTCGGCGATCTGGAAACTGACGTTGCCCAGGGCGCTCAGCAGTACGGGACGATCGGGAGCCGCCTGCGTGGCCTGAAGGAGAGCGTGCTGGGCGGCTCGCAGGTCCTTTCGGTTGTATGCTTGCTCGGCCTGGTCCAGGAAGCTGGTCGCCTCGGGGGGAATTGTGGCCTGAGCAGGAGAGGGTGGCGGCACTGCGGGGGCGGTCGTGGCGCTGGGGGCGGAAGTCAGCTTGAGACCCTGGCGTTGCAGTCCCTCCTCAAGCGCCTCCACGAGCCGATCCACCGTGTGTTCCCAGGTATAGCCGTTGACGACCGTCTGGAAGCCGCCTTCACCCAGGCGCGTACGAAGCTCGGGATTGGTGGCGAGGCGGTAGAGGGCTTCGGCGATCTTGTCAGGGCGCTTGGGCGGTACGACGAGAGCGTTGTAGCCATCCAGCAGGTAGTCGCTGGCCCCAATGTAGGTGGCGATGACGGCGCACTTGGAGGCCATCGCTTCGAGGGGCGGCAGCGGCAAGCCTTCGAAATGGCTGCCGTGAATGAAGATGTCGGCGGTGCCCAAGAGGGCGGCAAAGTCGCGCTGGGCGAGCGGAGGATAGTGGGTGTGCGGCAAACCCTGCATGTCCAAGGGTTGGCCCATGACGCAGATCTCCAGCTCGATGCCTTGGGCGCGCACCAGGCGCAGGGCTTCGATGATGTCCCGGGCGCCGCGGAAAGGATTCTCCCGGCTCAGGAACATCACCCGGAGCGGGCGGTTCTTCTTCTGCCCTGGGCGGAACAGGCTCGTATCCACGCCCCCCGGAACCAGCGGTGACAGGACGTCGCGCTTGTAGATCAGTTCCAGGATCATCTTCACGTACGTCGACGTGGCAAAGTAGTGAAGCTGCGGCAGACGATACGAATTCTCCGACATGATCCGCCAGGTATCTGGGCGGCCGGTGATTTCCGGGAACTTGGGTTCGTAGGAGTGAACCCAGTAGAATTTGCCCACCGCGTTGGAGCGTGCGACCAGTTCAGCCGTGGGGCTGTAAGGGCTGATCAGTATGCCTTTGAAATCACGCAGTTCGCTGACGTGGCGGATCGGAAACCGAACGGGAAGCCAGTCGCAACGGAGATCGGGGATGGTGACGAAGCAGGACGCCTGAAAACCACGGTCCACGAGCCGGTTAAGCACCTCGGCGATGCAGCGGATGCCGCCCGAGGTGTAGTTCATTGTCTCCGTGACGATGGCGATGGGCAGGCTGGGCGTGGAGGCCGGCTGCAGCGGGTCGCTGGCGGCAGCGCCGGTGGCAAGCGGGGCAGGGGAAGCCGTCTGCGTGAACGGAGTGGCAGCCACCCCGAAGGGGTTGGCGGCGGCGACTGCGGCTTCCGGGGCCATCAGACCCTGGTTCACTAGCGCCGCGTGCTGGCCGAACTTGCTGCCTTGGGCCAAGTGGGCGTAGGCGACTTCGAAAGGGTTGCCGGCGGGGCTCTTCTGGGCGGTCTGGATGGCCTCGGCCACCCTGGTCCAATGGTTGGGGTCGGCCTCGTCCCCCATGACGTGGAGAATCAAGGGCCAGATCTTGTCCCAGTACTTGCGCATGGGGCGCATCAGGTGGGCTTCTTTGTAGCCACCGCGCTTGAGCTTCTCCAAGTCGATTTCCCAGTGGGCGCGATCCACGGCGCCATCCTCGTAAGGATAGAAGCCACGTGGGGCGTGACGAATGCGATGCTGGTGCTTCCAACGGCTGACCAGGACTCGGACCAGCGACTCGTCGGAGAACATCGCTGGATCGGCATCCACGGCTTCCTTGAGATCGAAAACGCGCAGGCCCTTCCAGGTCTCCAGCAAGGCAGCGTCGGTGAGCCCGTTGGGATTGAAGACCTCCCGGAAGGTGACGCCTTCGGCGGCCATGTTGCCGATGGGGAACTTGCCCTTGTCCAGGGTGGGGGCATAGACCTCCGCGCCCACGGCCAGGAGTTCGCCGGGGCGGCGGTGTGCGAGGAGGCCGTACACGTAATCGGTTTGGAGCGGCAGGAGGTCGATGTCGTTGATCAGGCAGACCTCGTCCGGGTAGCGCATGGCGGCCAGATAACGGGCCACCTTGGTGAGGTTCTGAGACGGGATGCCGGGGGTTTCGCGGAAGAGGACCACCTCGGCGTACCGGGCCAATTCCCGGACCATTGGAGAGTCGGTTTCCCGATGGGTCACGAAGGCCACACTCACCTTGGCGCCGAAGAGGCGGCGGTATGCCTGGCAGACCACGGGGCAGAACTCGATGTGGTTGCCGTGTTCGTTGGCACTGAGGATAACCCGATGAAGAACAGGGGTGGCGCTCATGGGAGGCAGGGCTGGGCAGGCGTTTGGCCGGCGTGTCACGGCGCCTGTATGAGGTCTTTGTACAGGTAGAGGGTGAAATCGTTGGGGAGGTACTCGTGGCGCAGGACCACCGCTGGACAGAGACTGCGGCAATAGGCGAAGACCTCCTCGGGCCGGGCGTAGTAGCGGCCCTCGGCATGCTTGGCGGCATAGGCGCTGAGCATGTTGAAGGAAAGCCCGCGGCGACAAAGCGCATAGAGCCGCTGGATCGCGGTGCGCACGAAAGCCTCGTTGTTCTCCACCAGGAGGCCGAAGAGGCCCGAGGCGAAGACGTAGTCGAATTCAGGCGCCGGGTCGGCGAGTTCGCAGATGTTGACCCGGCGGAGACACACGCCCGGATACTTGCGGGCGGCGGCTTCGAGCATCTCGGGCATGAGGTCGTACCCGGTGTACTTCACCGGGATGCCCTTGGCGACGAAGAAGCCGTGCAGGTCGGCCAGGCCGCAGCCAACATCCAGCACAGACTGACCCGCCAGATTGGAGGTGACACCGGCGAGCACCTCGAAACGGATGCGCTGCGATTGCTCGCTGCCCCAGTCCAGCGAACGAACGCCAAGGCCGTGTTGAGTGACTCGATCACGATAGAATTGTTCGAGATTGAATATGGTCATAGTCAGGCGTGGACTGGGCTCGCACTCCGAATCAGAGCGGAGCTGTTGGGTCCTTCATTGAACAGCAGGTCAAGCACACAGAGATTGGCAACAAAGTCACCGTGAAGCTGGCGGTAGACGGGATGATGGAATTCCTGATAACGAAGTCCGACCCCGGCCCCTTGGAAAACGGCGGGATCCAAGTACTCGTGCCCGGTGGCGCCGGAGAGGTACTCCGACGCACCCACGGCCTGGCAGAGTCCGGCAAGCAGGTCGGAGCGATGTCCGGAGACGCCCAATTCCGAGCCCCGGATAATCTTGGACTCGAGCCCGAGGATGGTCGCCACTCGACGGATGATGAACTCACTCAGGTCCGCCAACTTCGTCCACTGGCGGGCGCAGTAGACCTCCTGGAGCCACTCGGCGTGCTCCTTGAAATGGGGGGCTTTGGAGTAGGCAAAGCGAAGCGTGTCCCAGTGCCGAAGTCCCCACTTGGGCTCGTGATCCACGGCGATCTCAATGGCACTGATGGGTGGACGGTCCGCATAGGCGTGATGCACGGGAACCGTCAGCCACTTCGCTCCCTGAGGAGTCTTAATCTTGTTGCGTTGCTGGAAAAGGCGGTCCACGAATTCGACCTGGTCCAAGAGAATGAAGACATCTGCTTGAGCCAGCTTGTGGAAGAAACCCAGGTAGGGGAGGTAATTGGGCTGGTGGATGGCGGCGATCATGACTATTGGATAATCCACCGCACTACTTCAAACGCCTCGGCGAAGCGCTGACCGATCTGGCAGCCGCGAGTCCGGGCGAGGCCGCGGATGAAATCGGCGTCGAAGAAAGGCCGGCCCATTTGGGAGATGTAGGAAAGGCAGGAAAGCACCTTGCGCTCGATATGACGCTCTTCGAGCGGGACAAAGGCGGCCGTGTTGAACGAGAGGTGGTTCCAAGGCAGTTCGTAGCCAAGGATCGAGCGCATCTTGAAGGCCCGCAACGCTTCGTTGGCCACGGTTTGGTGGTCCTGATGCAGGTCGTGCAGCGAGGGCATCAGCACCAGGTCGGGCTTGCGCTCGGCATTCAGCTTCACGAGGCGGTCGAGGATTTCCTGTCGCCGCTCAGACATGGTGCGCACCTCGTAGTCCCAGATCTCGAGGTTGTCCTTCAGGACGCGCATGGTTTCGCGGGCCAGGTTGGCTTCGCTTTCGATGACTGCCCGGGGGACCCCAGCGGGCGTGGAGAAGGCCACGAGCGTGAGGTCGACGCCGGCCTCGATCATGCGGGCGATGGTGCCGCCGCAGCCGAGTTCGGCATCGTCGGCGTGGGGGGCCAGCACGATCACCTTGCGCGGCAGGGTGCCGCCTTCGGGGGAGTCTGGGGAGTTCAACAGGGCGGTCATGGCAGCGAATCAGCTAGACAAGGACGCCGAACGGTGAGTCGTCCGGGAACGGGAGGAGTTTCTTGCCGGTTGCGCGGGCGACTTCGTGCATCATGTCACGCTCGGCCTTCCGCCAGGTGTCGTCGAAGACGATAGGGACCTGCAGATTGAAGAGGTCCAGGTGGTGGAAGAAGCCCCAGCGATTGCCCTCGCCGGTGGGGCCATCGACGAGCAGGAGATCGTATCGGCGCGGGAGATGGGCGCGAAGCACCTCGAGCGAGTACCAGTTGTCGACGATGGGGGCATGGATGTACTGGCTGTCGTAAAGGCCCACAAACTGGGCTTTGTCCTCGACGGAATACATCTTGTAGAATCGGCTCAGGTTCTGGGTACTGCCGTGGCCGCTGCCCAATTCGAGAATCGTGCTGCCGGGGGGCAGGTGGGTAAGCAGCCACTCGAAGAGTTCCTTGGTAATGGCGGAACCGCCAAAGCCCTGTTCCGAGCCATCACCGCTCCGAGGTTGAGCCAGGTCCGCCATGGCTCCCATCCAGAGTCCCGAGCGGACGAGGTTGCGGGCTTCGGTGAGGTAGTCTGAGGTACCGGACTGTAGCGTGGTGGGCATGGGCGGCGGGGTTGTGGAGGTGGTCGGTGCCGGCGGAGAAAGTTGGAGCGCCGTCAAAACCGCTTGGGCGCGGTTCACGTAGGTGTGGTGCTGCCGCACGTGCTGGTAGCCCTGTTCGGCGATCGCTGCGCACTCCTCAGGATGCTTCAGGAAGTGGTCGAGTTTGGCGTCGAGTTCGGCTTGGTCGGCATAGGTCATCAAATGCCGGCCCGGCTGGAAAAGGCGGTCGAGGCCCGGAGTCGGATTGGTGAGGAGGAAGGTGCCGCAGCCGAGGGTTTCGAAGGTCCGATAATTCAGGTCGTTGCCGACGTTGCGGTTCCAGTGAATCTGGTACGAATTAACGGCTTGGACCATGTCCGGCCCGATCACCATTTCGTCGTGCCGCAGCCCCCAGCGTTGCTTCAGGTAGGTGATCCAATCGCCCCGATTCACCACATTACCGCAGAATCCCAAGGGAATCGTCTTGCGGACGCCAGGCAGGCGGTCGATCAAGAAGTGATCGTAGGCATTGGGCAACCAGAGACTGGTCTGGGTGAGGGGCTTGAAAGCGTCGACAAAATCCGGCGAGGCGTTGAAGACGAGATCGAAGCGGTGCCGGCGCGCCATGGCGAGGTACGGCTCCACCCCCATGTGGGCGTCGATGCACCAGAAAGCCTTGCGCTTGGCCACCTTCGCCAGGTCAGGGAGCCACCCTTGATCGTAGTTCTCGAGGAGGAGGACGGCCTCGCAGTCCCGGGCGGCATCGGCAAAGGGTTGGTTAAAGGTGGTGTGTCCGAGCCCCCATACCTCCGCCTCGAGGCCCAAGTGCCGGAAGGCGCGTTGAAAGGCAAAACACTCCCGAAAATCACGGTTCCGCGCGTGGCGGCCGTTTTCCTGAATGATGAGAATCTTGGCGGGCATGGCAGGCAGGCATGCGTTGGCCGACGTGGCACCCGAAGGGTGAGGTGCGATGGGCGGGGCCTTGGGCTTGGGCCACGCTGGGATTGGCAGGGGGGTGGC
>CAYYMW010000063.1:0-22781 GCA_964472515.1 uncultured Verrucomicrobiota bacterium
GGCATGGGGGGCGCAGGGTGGGGAAGGCCTGCAGCTCCAGATCGTGGCGAAGCAGACGGGGCGGGTCGAGATCACCTGGCCGTCAGTCCCCGGCGCAGAGTACGCCCTGGAGACGACGGCGAATCTGGCCGAGCCGTGGCAACGCATGGAAGGAGACCAACCGGTGCTCAAGGCTGCCGCCAACACGTTGTCGCAGGTAATTCAAGCCTCGGCATCGGGTGGGTTTTACCGGGTGACCCCATTGGTGATAACCAACGGCATGGTACTAATTCCGGCAGGGACGTTTTGGATGGGAGACTCCTTGAATGACGACTCGGAGTCATTCGAACGACCGGTTCATATGGTCACGTTGGATGCGTACTATATGGATCGGACCGAAGTCACATGGGCGTTTTGGAAGGAAGTGCGCGATTGGGCACTCCAGCATGGCTATCGATTTACAGATCCGGGAGCTGGGAAAGCAGACAACCATCCAGTCCAATCCATCGATTGGTACGACGCGGCCAAGTGGTGCAACGCGCGGAGCGAGAAGGAAGGGCGGGTCCCTGCCTACTACACCGGCACCAACATGAGTCCGGCCACCGCGTATCGAGTCGGTCTGGCCAATGTGCGGAGTTCGTGGGTGAATTGGACAGCGGGGTATCGACTGCCCACTGAGGCGGAGTGGGAGTATGCAGGTCGAGGAGGTTTGAGCGCCAAGCGATTCCCTTGGGGTAACGCTATCACCCACAGCCAGGCAAACTACCTGAGTCTCACTAATTTCGCTTACGACTTAAGTGCCACGCGTAGATTCCATCCCAGCTACGCCACAGGGAACAAGCCCTACACTAGCCCCGTGGGATCGTTTGCAGCCAACGGGTTTGGATTGTACGACATGGCAGGTAACCTGTTTGAGTGGTGTTGGGATTATTACGAGCCCTACCGGAGTATGGCGCTAACGAACCCCCGTGGTGCGTCGTTGAGTCAAGCCCGGGTGGTTCGGAGCAGCAGTTGGAACGATGACGCAGCACATTCCAGGTCGGCTTTCCGGGGTTATACCTCGCCTTCCTACGCGAGTCTCACGTTTGGCTTCCGCACTGTGCTGCCTGCCGAGCCGTAGCCGGGACAACCAGACCTTCATGAGTCGGACCCCCTCGCACCATCCAAGAGGACGATTCGCCCGTGGCGCAACGACCCTGGACGGCTCACACCAGAGCCATCCTCCCTGCATGTCGCACGGGGATCAAGAAGGCAGCCGGTGGGTCGAGCGAAGCGCTGCCCACCGGAGAGCGGGTTCTACTGACGTTGCGCATCCCGAAAGGCGTGCCAGGAGCGCCGCTTGGCGGGTCGCATTTTCGGGGTTCCACGCCGCACGCGCCACGACGCTATTCCGGCGTCCCTTTAGGATGCGTCCTCATTCCCAACCGTTTTCCGGAGGTCCGCGCTACGCTCCGACACTCCGGCTACGTTCTCGGAACCCTTCAGGTTCCCGGATGTGTCCGGCGGGAGCGCTGGACATCACAATCGAGGTGGGCGCTCCTCCCCCGCAACTGCCGGAGGCAGGAGAAGAAGTTAGCCGGTGGGAAACGCAGTGCGCCCACCGGTTATGAGCCGCCATTTTGCCTGCCGCGCCCCGCAGGCGGCGCGGAGATCCTGGCACCGCCTCCGGGGTGCCGTTGATCCATTGGGCGGCTTGTACCGGGGGCCGCGGTCGGGCGGGCGCACGGCCTTGCCACCCGGCTGATCTCTACCGGTCCCTCCGGGACGTTGTGAGCGGATGAGCGGATTTCCCCTCGTGACCAGCCTCGCGGCTCCTGCTACCGTCTCTCCATGCACGGTTCCCAAGCTCGTTCGGCGCGCAACCACCGGCCAGGCCCGGATTGGGGACGGCATGGGCTGACGCGAATCGAGATGGCAGTGATCATCGGCGTTGTGGGGGTGGTAGCGGTCATGCTGTACTCAGCCCCTCGCTTCCTGAGCAGAAGGGCTGAGCGGATCGCCTGCCAAATCTTACTCCATGAGTTTGGCTACATCTGCCAGGAGTTCAGTACAAACAAGGGTGGCCTCTTCCCCACGATGGTCTCCACCAACGAGGGTGGTTCCTTGGAATACGGCGCAGTTACCTACCGTCACTGGACTGCTCGCAAAGACATGATTGGCACCCCGAAGCTTCTCGCCTGTCCCAGAGACACTCGCATCTGCTCTTCAAACTGGGCCGGCGTGAACAACTCCAACCTCAGCTACTTCGTCAGCCTCGACGCCACCCCCAGCCGGCCCGACATGATTCTCTCCGGTGACCGCAACCTCGTTTTGGACGGCGCGGACGCAAACCCCGGCTTGGTTACGCTGTCCACTGGCCAAACCCTGTCTTGGAACCGTAATCTGCATGACGGGCGCGGCAACCTCCTCTTCACCGATGGGCACGTGGCATGGATTTCCCGGCTTCGCCTCACTTCCAACCACCTCTCGACGAACCTCGTCAACCGCCTCGCCGTGCCTTGAGCCCTTTCCTCCGCCCTCCGCCCGTCGGCTTCCCGGCATAGTCCCCCCGGTCCGCGTTCGCAAAAAGGAAGCCCGCCGCGGCCCCGAAGCAGGGCGGCGGCGGGCTGATGATCGGGCGACCGGGGTTCCCGGCGACTACCGTCGCAACCGGAAGTACTTCTGGCTTCCGGAAGTGGGCACGATGACGGTGTGGCCTTGCACGCCGCTGACCGCGGTCCACGTGGTGGCGGGCAGGGTGTCCGCCGATTCGAGGGTCACGCCCGTGGCGTCGGCCGACCACGAGAGGGTCAGTTGGTTGCCCGAGACGGAGAAGCTCAGCGGCGGCACTCCCACGGCCACCGGGAGGATGGCTTGGTAGTGCTGCAGGACCGCTTCGGCGCTGAGGGGGGTGCTGTAGAGCGCCACCTCGTCCAGGCTGCCGACCCAGCTTTCAGCGGTGGTGTCGGGGCTGACCGAGCCGATCTGGGTGGGCAAACCGCTGCCGACGTTGATCGGATGGGCGAAGTTGCCGAGGGGCTGCCCATCCCAGTAGATCCACACCTTGCTCTGGCCGAAGGCCATGACGAAGTGGTGCCAGCCGGCGGCGTTGGGCAACGCGAGGGTCTGGAAGAACAGGCCGTCCCAATCGCCAATGGCGTTCTGGGCCTGGACCATGTGGATGCTCCAGTCCACCGGACCGCCGGAACGGCAGGCCAGCACGCAGGGACTATAGGTGAGCTGGGACCAGTCGCCCGGCTTGAGCCAGGCTTCGACAGAGCCCACGCCGTCAGGGAACTCGAAGGCCGGCACGGCGCCGAGGGCGATGTGGCCGAGGCCGTTGAGCACCAGGGCCTGGTTGGTGGCTTGTCCCACGCCCGGCTCGTAGCTGGTCTCGCCCACCGCGCTGCCGGGGTTGAGCCCCTTCGCGTCGCTGGCGTCGGCGGCGTCAAACGTGTAGTAGGAGATCAGACTGGTCTCGTTGAGCACCGCCGCCTGGTAGGCGGGCAGGGCGCACCCCACGGCCACGGAAACCGTCGCCGAGTTCACGCTGCCGCCCGGATTCGACACGCGGGCGTAATAGGCGCCGGCATCGCCGGCGGCGAGGCTCGCGAAGGCCAGCGTGGCCCCGGTGGCGCCCTGGACCGCGGTTCCGTCCTTGAACCACTGGTAGGCCAGTTGCGGCCCGGAAGCGGACACCGTCAGTTGCAGCGGGGTCCCCGGAAGGAACGCGCCGCCCACGGGCTGCCCGGTGATCTCCGGCGCCGCGCCGCCGAAGAACGCTTGGTAATGCGCCTGCACGGCCTCAGCGGTGAGGGCGTCGTTGTAGATCGCCAGCTCATCGAGCACGCCGATCCAGCCCTCGGCGGTGGCTGCGTTGGCCGAAGAGCCAAACTGGGTGGTGGCGAAGTTGCCGCCGAGAGTCTGATCCAACGTGCCCAGCGCCACGCCGTCCCAGTACATGGCCATGCTGCCGTTGTCGAACACCACCGCCACGTGGTGCCACGCCGTGCCCGCCGCCGGGATGGCCCGGGCCGCGTAGTTGCCGCCGTTCCACATGCCGATGGACTTCTTGTCCGCGCCCATGTGCATGCTCCAAGTCACTGAACCGCCGTCGCGGTCGGCGAACAACGCCGGGTTGTAGCCCACGCTGGTCCAATCGGCGCGCACCCAGCCTTCGATCGTGCCGGTGAGGTCGGCGAAATCGAAATCGCTCACCGCGCCCAGCGCGGCATGCCCGCCGCCGTCCAGGAGGATTCCTTGGTCGGGGCCACCCCCCACGCCGCCGCCCCAACCGGCGGTGCCGGCCAGCGCGCCGTCATGGGCGCCTTTCTGGTCTTTCACCTGCAGGCGGTCGAACGTGTAAAAGGAGAGGAGACTCGCCTCGCTCGCCACGGCGGCCTGGTAGCGGGTCACCGACTCGGGGATGCTCGAACCGACCGCCACCTGCACCGGCGCGGTTTCCTTCGTGCCGGCGGGGTTCTTCACGGTCACGTGGTACGCGCCGGCGTTCGCGGCGCTGAGGTTGCCCAGCACGAGCGTGGCGGCGGTGGCGCCGCCCAGCGCGGTCCCGTCCTTGTACCACTGGTAGGCGAGGTTGGGGCCGGTGGCGCTCACCGCCAGGGTCAGCGAGACGCCGGGCAGGAAGGTCCCGCCCTGTGGCTCGCGGACGATCACCGGCGGGCTGCCCGCAAAGAGGGCATTGTAGTGGGCCTGCACCGCCGCCTCGGTCAGCGGATCGGCGTAGAGCGCCACCTCGTCGATCTGGCCGACAAACCCCTCGGCGGTCACCGAGGCGGACGAAGAACTGATCTGCGTCGAGGCGGAGCCGGTGCCCAGGGGGTGGTCGATGGTGTTCAGCAGTACGCCATCCCAATAGATGGTCATGGTGCCGCTATCGAACACCACCGCCAGGTGGTGCCAGTTGGTGCTGGCGTCGGGGATGCCCATGGTCTGGTAACCCGAGCCGTTCCACATGCCGACGGCCCGGCGGTCGGAGTTCATGTGCAGGCTCCAGCTCAGGTTGCCGCCATCGCGGTCGGCCACGAGGGCGGGATTGTAGGTCAGCGTCCCGGTCCAGCCGGCTTTGACCCAGGCCTCGACCGAGCCGGTGGTGTCCGCGAAGTCGAAATCGGCCACTGCCCCCAGGTTGACGCGGGCGGCGCCGTCCAGCGTCACGCTGTGTCCGGCGTTCCCGACGCCCGGTCCCGCAGCCGCGGTGCCTTCAAAAGTGCCGTTGTTCGACCCGAAGTCGTCGCGCGCGTCCGATTGATCCAGCGTGTAGTAGGAGATCAACCCGGCCTCCTTCTTGACCGCCGCCTGATAGTCGGCCACGGTGGCGTGGGCGGGGGCGCCCAGCCAAGCCGCGCCCAAGGCCAGCACGGTGGCCCTTTCCATCCAATATGTAGATTTGGTCTTCATTGCCTTCTGTTGTTGTGTGCTCAAGCACCTGTTCGGGACGATCGGCATTATCTGCACATCCGAGCGTCGTTTGTCATTGAGGTTTCGTGCCTTTCTTTTGAGGTTTTGGCCCGGGGCGGTACGCCCGGCATCGATCCTGCTTTTCCTAGGTCACCATGAGCGCCGCCCGATGGCATGAACTCCCCGAGTTGTTCGGGTCTGTCTCGGCCATTGTGCTGCTCTTCTCGCTGACGGCGTGGGTCTTGGGTCATGCACGGCTTGGGAGCCGGTGGTTTGGAATTTCCGAACGAGTGCGGGCGGAGATTGTCCGTCGGCTGCCGTGGGTCTGGGGCATGTTGGCCGTAGCGATGGTGATGCTGGCTGCGAGGGCCAAGGCTTACAGTGGCCCCGCTGACAGCCCGCGCTGGTACGCGCACCTGCGCACCGGCAACGACCTCGATTTCGCCTTCGTGATGGCCGTCTGCTTCGGAACGGCCTTCGCGTTGGATGCCGTGCGTCTGCCCGGTCTCAAGGACCGGCTCCTCGCGGGCTTCGCGCTGCTCTTGTACGCGCCGGCCATCGTCCGGACCCTTCGGTGGGTTTGGGAAACGGCCGGGCCGTGAGGCGGGTGGCGGCGAGAGTCCGCCGCCTTGGCGAAGGTTCGAGTTCGGCGTTCGAGTTCCGTGTTTGCCAAACCGCGCCCCACCGCGTAGGGTGGTTTCAGGGTATGAATGACCGAATCGTCATCGATCCCAAGGTCTGTCACGGCAAACCAGTGGTGCGGGGCACGCGTGTTCCGGTGGCGCTGATCATCGGCAGCTTGGGCGGCGGGATGAGCTTCGAGGAAGTCCAGCGGGAATACTCGCTGACCCTGGAGGATATCCGTGCGGCGCTCAAATTCGCCGGGCACTTGGTGGCGCAGGAGCAGTATCACCCTTTGCCTGGGTGAGCCATCGCCATGCGCTTCCTGGTGGATGCGAACCTGCCTCGTTCGGCAGCAGGAGCCATCCGATCTCTCGGCTACGAAGCGGTGGACGTCCGTGACGTGGGTCTGGGTGCTGCGGAGGACAAGCAGGTGGCAGCCTATGCCCGCCAGCACACCCTGACGCTGATCACCCGCGACTTCGATTTCTCGGACATTCGGAACTACCCACCCCCTGACTTTGCCGGGATCATCGTGCTCGAACTCGCTGACGAGGCGGTCGCCACCAGCGTGATCGGGGCTTTGGAGTCATTCCTGGCCCAGCCAGAACTGCTTGCCCAACTCCCGGGACGGCTGGCCATCGTGGAATCGTGGCGGGTGCGTTTTCGGCCTCCGCTTCCCTGATCGCTGTCCCTCGTCCTGGCCCTTCGCTGGGTTGGGGAAACGGCCAGGCCGTGAGGTGGGTGGCTCCCCCCCGGCCGAGCCTGTCGAGGGTGCTTCCGATCAGGGGTGTCGACGAGGCGATGCCAAGCGCGCGATGGAATTGCTGGGCGGCAGCCGGGTTCGTCCCCGGCCCTGGGAGAACGCCACCAAGCCATCGCCTTCAGCGAGGAGGCTCAGTGCTCCGGCGGGGAAGCGCGCCGCGACCCAAACTTTCTGCGCACTTTGGGTACTTTGGGCTTGGAGGAGCAGCGTTTGAACACTATAAGACTGAAATAGACTGATGACGACCATGCGTTGCATCGGATGCAATTGATGTGAAACCACTCTTATATATGATCATAAGTTATCCCCAATCATGGCTGGCACCGGCGCTGGGCGGTATGTTGCTCGGCGTTTCCGTTCAGGCGCAAACACCCCCGCCCGCGGCGGCGAGCCCGGCGGCCGGCGGCGAGCTGCAGTTGCAGATGGTCCCCGGCCTTTGGCTCTCGGGCGAGCCGGGCACGTACCTCATCGAGTACACCGGGGAAGTGCCGGTGGCCTGGCAGGCCCTCACCACCGTGAAGCTGACCAACAGCCCCTGCTTCTTCGCGGACGGCACCGCGACCAACCGCGACCAACGGCTGTACCGGGCCGTGCGCCAGTACGATGCCATCATCCAACTGCCCGCCGGATCGTTCCAGATGGGGGACTCATTGGGCGAGGGCGCTCCGGAAGAGCGCCCCGTCCACACGGTCACCTTGAGCCCCTTCCTCATCGACCGAACGGAAGTGACGTGGGCGCTTTGGCGCGAAGTGAGTGAATGGGCGGCCACCCATGGCTACGAGCTCAGCGGCAACGCCGCCGGCAAGGCGGACACCCATCCCGTCCACTCCGTGAGCTGGTATGACGCCGTCAAGTGGTGCAACGCCAGGAGCGAGAAGGAGGGACGCACCCCCGCCTATTACACCAGCGCCGACCAGACCGCCGCAAACGTCTATCGCCAAGGGGCGCCGGTCCTGCAGAACGATTGGGTGAACTGGACCGCCGGCTATCGGCTTCCCACCGAGGCGGAGTGGGAGTATGCCGCCCGGGGCGGGGCCGCCGGACAACGGTTCCCGTGGGGAGACACCATCGCCCATAGCCGGGCGAACTACGACAGCTCCGGGGCGTACACTTATGACCTCAGTCCCACGCCCGGCCCGCATCCGACGTATGCCACCGGCAACAAACCCTACACCAGCCCGGCGGCCTCCTTCGCCCCGAACGGCTACGGCCTCGTCGATGTGGCGGGGAACGTCTGGGAATGGTGCTGGGACCTGTACGGCGCCTACGGGAGCGACGCCCAGACGGACCCCCACGGCGTCACCTCGGGCTCATCCTACCGGGCCATGCGGGGCGGCAGTTGGCTTAGTCCCGCCGTCGGCTGCCGGGCCTCCACCCGGCGCGGAGACGTCCCGGGCCTCTGGAACCACGGCTACGGATTCCGCACCGTCCTCCCCGCGAGCCCGTAATGGCGCGCGCATTGAGGCGGCCTTGGCTGCGCGGAGTCGGACGGTGGCGAGTGCGGGGAAACCGCGCCGATCGCCACCGCTCCGGGCGCCCGTTCGCGCGTTGATACATACGTGCCGTCCCGCGGGCAACACCCGCTCCATGTCAATCAAGGGCCGATCTCATTCCGATTTTGGCTTGGTCTGCGTCTTCATGTGGCCTTTTCTTGACCACGCCGACGGCGTGGAAGCGTACCAGCCCGGGGTAACACCCCGGGAAAACCGATCCCATAGATCCCCCCCGCCCTGTAAGTGGCGGGAGGAAGGCGATCATATCCGACCCGATCCATCGTCCACAGGTGGATGCCACCGCTGACTGGCGCCGCTTTCAGGGCGCCGGTTTGATCTGTTGGCCCCGGTAACCCGGGGCGCTGGCCCCGGGCTGATCCACCGCCGCGCCTTCGGCGCGTCCAGGCCAACCAACCCGAGGGGACCCGCGCGTACCGCCTACCGTTCGCCCGTCTTGGTCCGCGGATAGCGTTGGATCAAAGCCCAGGCGGCCTGGTCGCACGCGCGCTCACCGTCGTCTCCGGCCGCGTTGCAGGCGGCGAACACCGCAAAATCGACATCCGGCGCCAGCGTCAGGCAGGCAAACCAGCGGCCGTTGGAGCCGGAGTGGTAGAGCCACCGCCCCTTGGCCCAATCCCGGGTGGAGACCACCCAGTCCATTCCCCAGGCATCCGCCATGGGAGTGTGGAGCCGGCGGAAGCTCTTCACGGAGAGCAGCCCGGGCCGTCCCATTGGCTTGGATCAGGGGGGTTGCCGGCATTTCCTCCGGTCGCCGCGTGCTCTACCACCTACTCAGCTCTTCAAAGGACGCACGCATTCCCGAAAGCGTCGTATCGCCAAGAGAAGACAGCCGGAGATGGCGACTGGCAGCGCGGTATAGTGCCAATTCGCGACCAGCTCCTTGTGGAAATCGGACGAGATTGCCACCAGCAGGACCACCACCCAACCGGAGGAGCCGAGCAGCGCTCCTCCGCTAAACCGCAGCACGAACCCCACCGCCAGACAGCAGGCCAGTATGGTGCAGGCCACGATGAGCTCTCCAAGGCCATCGAGCCACTTCGAGCCCGGACCTTGGATCTCGCTGGCGACGTATAAGCTCATAACGAATGAGGCCACTGCCACAACAAAGCCCAGCAGGGATTGGAGGATTGACCGGCGGAGGTTCATTCGATTCTCGGGTGAAACCAGGCTTGGGGTTTTTTCGTGGCAGCCGGGTCGCCCGTTGAAGCATCCCCATCGGCATCGGTCCAAGTACCCGGCCACTCCACAGCGAGGCTTGATTTCATGGGCCCACCTGAACACACCGCTCAGTCCCGATCAAGGGGTTTTGCGACGCCCACATATCCATGCATTTCTGGAGTTGATCTCCCGATATGCATGGATATAGTGAGGCCATGATTGCCCGTCCAAAGGCATTGCAGGCGCTGCAGAAGGCGCTGCGCGACAACCCGGTGGCGGTGTTGCTGGGGCCGCGCCAATGCGGCAAGACCACGCTGGCGCGGGACTTGGCCGAACGCCACCGGGCCACCCTCTTCGATTTGGAGCGCGCCGCCGACCGCGCCAGACTGCAGCAACCGGAATTGCTGTTGGGGGGCCTCAGCGGGTTGGTGGTGCTGGATGAGGTCCAACGCATGCCGGAGCTGTTTGCCACGTTGCGACCGCTGGTGGACCGGCCTGCCGCCAAGACCCGGTTCCTGCTTTTGGGCAGTGCCTCGCCCGCCTTGGTCAAGGGCGCCTCCGAATCCCTGGCTGGCCGGGTCGGGTTTGTGGATCTGGGAGGCTTTACGCTGGCGGAGGCCGGCTCCAAGCGGCAGGAGTCGCTCTGGTTTCGCGGCGGCTTTCCACGTTCGTTTCTGGCGCGGGACGAGGCAGCCAGCCTGGATTGGCGGCGCGATTTCATTCGCACCTTTCTGGAGCGGGATATGCCCCAACTGGGCATCCGCATTCCGGCGGAGACCCTGCTCCGCTTTTGGACCATGGTGGCCCACTATCATGGCCAGGTCTGGAATGGGGCCGAGCTGGCACGGGCGCTGGCGGTCTCCGAGAAAACGGTGCGGAGCTACCTGGACATTCTGAGCGGGGCCTTCATGGTCCGGCAATTGCAGCCGTGGTTCGAGAACGTGGCCAAACGCCAGTACAAGGCTCCCAAGGTTTATCTCCGCGATCCCGGCCTGCTCCACGCCCTGCTGGGCCTCGAGACCCCGCTGCAACTGGCCGGGCACCCGAAGCTGGGCGCCTCGTGGGAAGGCTTCGCCTTGGAGCAAGTCCTGGCCGCGGCGGGTACCCGGCAGGTTTTCTACTGGGGCACGCACAACGGGGCGGAGTTGGACCTGATGCTCTTTCGCGGCGGCAAGCGCTACGGGATCGAGTTCAAACGCGCCGACGGGCCGACGATGACCAAATCGCTCCACGTCGCGTTGGCAGACCTGAACCTCGACCGGGCGTGGATCGTCTATCCCGGTGCCAGCAGCTACCCGGTGCATGAGAAGGTGACCGTCTGCCCGCTGGCCGACCTGGTGGGCAACTTCGCCACGGGGAAGTGGGTGGAGTGAAGTGCGGGAGGGCAGGGTCGCAGGAAAGGTCGCCGCGCTAATCGGCCTCGTGGCCCTGCTCGCCCTGCTCCAGGATGCCAAGGGCCTCGCACTCATATTCGTTTCCGTTAGGGAACCTCTCGATTTGGAAACGGAAATACGCCATCAAAGCCTGCCGCTGTGCCCGCGAGAATAACGGCCAAGCGCCGGCGGGATAGTGGTCACGGACAGACCAAGCGATGTACTCCACGACAACATCAGCCTCCTCAGGGTCGTTGATGGCGGCGATCAGAAAGGCCGGCAACCAGTAATGGAACGCATCCGGTGAAAAGAAGCTGAACGCCGAGCTGTTGGCCCTGAGGTTGGCCGGGGCGTGGCCTCGCCATGTCGTGCCGGCGAAGTAACTGACGATACCGTCATCGTCGATGGAGTCCGGCGTGCGAATCTTGTCATCGCCGGGGTAAGGAACCTCACGCCAGCCATCCTCAATCAACCGAATCACTTGTTCAGCGGTCATTGCTGTTAACTCTTGCTGTGCCACGGCCGGGGCGCGCGTTGAGCACACTGCCACTCCACAGCGAGGCTTGATTTCATGGGCCTACATGAACACACCACCCACTTGCGATCAAGGGGTTTTGCAGCGGTCACATTCATGCCTTTCTGGAGTTGATCCCCGAAATGCGTCGATGCGGCAATGCGGTGGAGTGTCCCTACCCATGGCCAAGCGGCAACGCCGCTGAAGTGCGCCGCATTACGGGGACGTTCACAGTTCCAAGCCCAACGGGCTTGCGGCGCTCAGCCCAATGGTTGCCGCGTCCGCGCGGCTACCTTGGGGAAGCCGTTGCCCTCCCGGCCAACCCGGTACGGGTTGCGGCTTTTTCCGATGAGCGCAGGATCTCCGAGGGGGTCGAGCCACAACCTCTTTGAGGTTGCGATGGTCGATGGGGCGGGTAACCCAACGTAGGCTTGCGGACAAGCCAACGTTGGGCTGAGCGCTACAAACCCGTTGGGTTTGCAGGGACAGCAAAGTCAGGGCGGTGGTCAGCACCGCCAAACCCGCAGCGGGCTATCGTGCGGATCGGTGGGGGCTGGGGATCTCACGATGACCACATTCATGCATTTCTGGAGTTGATCTCCCGAAATACGTGGATGTGATGACCATCCAAATCGTTCGCCCCCGGGGGCCAACCGCGGGACGGTCGGTCTCACGGGGCTTCCCGGGCGGGAGTTGGGCGCAACCGGGGCTGGCCAGCCTGCCAGTCGAGCGGCACCGACGAGAGGTGCCACGTGCGGCCGCGGTCATTGTTCCCTTGGAAAAAGAGGCGGGTCTGGCCATCGGCGTCCACGAACACGCCGGGATGGCCGGATTCGGAGGAGTTCCATTCCCCCGGCTTGCCGTTGGCCAGAAACGGCTGGTCGGACAGGCGTTTCCAGTTCAACCCGTCGTCGCTCACCGCCACGCCAATCTGCTGCGGCTCGTTGTTGTAGCCGCCGGCGTAGAACATGTAGAGCCGGTCCCCACGACGGCAGACCGAGGGAGCCTCGATGCATTGGCGCTCCCACGACAGCTCCGGCCGGAGAATGGGGCCGTCCCGCAATTGCCGCCAGGTAGCGCGGCTGAAATCGGAGCGCAGATCCGCCCCCGCCACCCCGACCATCTGAACCTTCATGGCCGGGTCGCGCGTGGCGAAGAAGAGCAGCAACCGGTCACCGACGGGAAAGACCTCGGCGTCGATCGCGCGGCCGGCCGTCCACTCGCCTGTGGGGTGGAAGACGGGGTTCGAGGGATCGCGGCGGAAGCGCAGGCCGTCGTCGGACACCGCGTGGCAGATGGCGTCCTTGGGGCCGTTGCCGTAGGTCTGGTAGAAGAGATGCACCCGGCCCTCCAGCACGATGGCCCCCGGAGCGCACAGTCCCTGCCCCTCGCAATCCTGTTCGGGGAGCAGTTCGCCCGCCTTGCGCCAGTCGGTCAGGTTGGTGCCCGTCGCGATGCCCACCGACCACCCGCGCGGGGCATCGGCGCGCATGGCCTCGAGCGGAAACGGCGGCAAGGAAAAGTAGAGCAGGTACCGGTCTTGGAACCGGATCACGCACGGGTCCTTGGCAAAAGGCCTCCCCAGCCGGGACGAATCCGCCCAGAGATTGGGCGCCGGGACGGGCGCCGGTTGCGCGAGCCCATCCAAACTGAGCCCGACCCAGCCCAACCACAATGCCAGCAGAAAGGCGAAGGTCCCCGCGCCACGGCAATCTGCCCGCCGCCGCAACTGTCCCCGCCGCGGAGACACCGCATGGCAATTAGTCGACATGCTTCTCGATGATGCGCTCAGCCAAGGTCTGCCAGGAGGCTTCCTTTTGCACGTCATAGACAAACGGCGGCACACAGGTGGAGGGCATATCATCAATGAGGATGTCGGGCTTCGCCACGAAACCCTCGAACAGGTCGGTCAGGCCGTAGCGGCGGGCCACGTTGCGGCAGTAGTCAGCCCCGCCGGTGGACCACAGAAACAGGTGACAGCCCCCGGCTTTCAAGCGCCTCAGAGCCTCGTCCGCACCGCTCAAGAGCCTGCCACTGGCATCGACCAATGTAAGGTCGACATCGACAAACACGTTCGCGTTCTTCATGCCACGGACTTCCGGTTAGACCGTTCGTTACAGCAATTTCGTACGGTCACAACCATCGCCAATCCGGGACTCCGCATCCAGCCCAATCGTGGCCGTGGCGAGGTAGCCGTTGCCCTTCCCAGACAACTCGAAACGGCCTGCGCCCTTTCCCACCCGCGGCGCGATCGGCTCGTCCGATCCCGTTTCCTGCCGCCCGCCAACCACGGCCGTCCGCGCCTCGGATGCGCTTCCCGGCAGCGGTGTCGCTGGCCCTCGCTTCCGCGCGGCCCTTGTTCGGCGGCATTGACCCGGCGCGCCCGTCCGGCGTATAATCTCGGCAACATGCAGCAGACCAAGGCTGGCATCCGCAGGATTCCCGTACCGTCGGAGGGCGGCGGGAAGTTGGCGCGGTTCCATTTTTCGAGCGGGAGCACGGGCAGGGCCCGGATTCCCCGAGGAGCGCCCAGGGCTGGAGGCACGCAACCATAAGCATTCATCTGCGAACCCACCGTTCGCCCGAATTTCATCATGAGTACACAACAAGACAACGCGACCATGGCGGTGTTTCTCGATTTGGAGAACATCGCGCTGGGAGCCAAAGACGCCCACTATCCCAGGTTCGACATCAACAAAGTGATCGAGCGCCTGCTGCTGAAGGGGCACATCGTGGTCAAGAAGGCCTATTGCGATTTCGACCGCTACAAGGAGTTCAAACGCGACCTGCACGAGGCCGCCTTCGAGCTGATCGAGATCCCGCACGTGCGGCAATCCGGCAAGAACTCCGCCGACATCCGGATGGTGGTCGATGCGCTGGACCTCTGCTACACCAAGGGCCACGTCAACACCTTCGTCATCATCAGCGGCGATTCCGATTTTTCCCCGCTCGTCAGCAAACTCCGGGAAAACGCCAAGACCGTGGTCGGCGTGGGCGTGAAGAACTCCACCTCCGACCTCTTCATGGGGAATTGCGACCAATTCCTCTACTACGACGACCTCGTCCGGGCGGTGCAATCGAAGGCCCGCCAGCGGACGGCGGCGAACGCCTCGGCGGCCCGGGCCGGTTCCCAGGGGGCGGACAGCCGGGCGGCGGAAGTCGCCGAGGCCATGGACCTGATCGTGGAGACGCTCGAGGCCATTGCCGAGGAGCGTGACGAAGACGAGTGGGTCTGGGGCTCCATGATCAAGGAGGCCATCAAACGCCGCAAACCCGGCTTCAACGAGCGGTATTACGGATTCAAGTCCTTCAACGGGATGCTCGAGGACGCGCAGAAGCGCGGCCTGTTGAAACTCCACGCCGACGAGAAGTCGGGCGGCTACACGGTGGAGACGATCGACTAGCCTGACGCAAGCCCGCCGAAGCCATGGCGAAAGCCAAGTCAGTCGCTGACGGTTTTCCGGAGCAGGTGGCCCGCCTGCGGCAATTGCTGGGCCTCAACAGCGCCCAGTTGGCCGGGCGACTCGGCGTCACGCCCAGTTACCTTTCCCAAGTGATGGGCGGGCGGGCGCCGGGCCGGCAGTTGAGGCGGTCAGTCGAGAACCTGCTTGAGGCCCACACCATGCCCGAGCGGGGCAGCGCCGAGCCTGTCCCCGTGGACCAGGCTTTTCCGCGCCGGGTGCCGCTGGTATCGTGGGCGCGGGCGGGGCATGGAATCGACTTCGAGGACCTGTGCCGGCAGTTGGAGGAATGGGTCGAGACCGACTGCCGCGATCCCAACGCTTACGCCCTGACCATCGAGGGGGACAGCATGGAGCCGGAGGTCCGGGCCGGGGACGCCGTGGTTCTGGCGCCCAACAGCCCGCCGCGCAACGGCGACTTCGTGGTGGCGCGCTTGCAGAGCGGCGAGGTGCTCTTCAAGCAATACCGCCGCCTGGGGCCGGAAGGGGCGACGGTTCGGTTGGAGTCCCTCAACCCCGCCTACCGCCCGCGCGAGTTCCGCGCCGAGGACTTCCAGTTCATCCACCCCGCCGTGGACCTCAAGCGCAAGCTGCGCCGGTAAGCCAAGATGGACCGCGCTGCCGGGTCAGATCCAGTGGTGAATCTGGACGACGAGGAGATCCAAGCGGCATTGCGTGCCCTCCGAGGCGACCGTCCTCACGGTTCGCAGCCCGCTGATTGGGCTGGCGCGCGTCGGGCCACTCGGACTGCTGCCACCCCCGGCCCGGCGCTCGCCCTTACGCCCCGCTCTCCTTGATCGCGCGGAACATCGCCAGCACGTTGTCGATGGGCGTGTTGCCCTGCACGTTGTGGATGGTGTCGAAGACGAACCCGCCCTCGCGGTTGAAGATGTCGATCCGTTCCCGCACCTCGCGGTAGACCTCCTCGGGCGTGCCAAAGGCCATGGTCTTCTGGGTGTCCACCCCGCCGCCCCAAAACACGATGTCCTGGCCGAACCGCTGCTTGAGCCCCCGGGCCTCCATGCCGGCGGCGGAGCACTGCACCGGGTTGAGAATGTCGAACCCCGCCTCGATGAAATCCGGGATCAACTCCACCACCGACCCGCAGGAATGGATGAACGTCTTCCAGTTCGAGTTCCGGTGGATGAACTCGTTCACCTGCTTGTGGAAGGGCAGGTACAAGTCCCGATAGGCCTTGCGCGAGATGAACAACCCCCGTTGCGTGCCGAAGTCGGTGCCGGTGATCATGGCCGCCTGCGGGCGGCTGCCGAACAGGCCGATCAACGTCCGCAGATTCTGCAGGCCGAACTCGCACTGCTTCTCGAAGATCTGCCAGACGTAGTCGCGCCGCGCCGCCGTCGCCATGTACCATTCGGAGACGTCGCGGATGCCCTTGGGCCGCTTCAGGAACGGGGCCGGGACGAGCGCGATGTCCCCAAACGCCGTGCCGGGCACCACCAGCATGCAGCCGCACTGCACGCGCTGGTCGTACCATTGCAGGCGCTCGCGGAAATGGGCCAGGTCCGCCTCGCCCAGCGGGCCGAATTCCTCCAGGTTGTCGGCCGGATCGAGCTTCTCCTCGATGATCGGCTCTTGCCGGATGATGGAGTCGAAAAAGTACCCGCCCTCCGGCATGTGGCCGCTGGGGGGCACGGAGGTGTCCCCCTCGGGGTAGATATGCCACCCGCCATCGGGAGCCCGGGTCACATTGAAATCGCCGGATACCAGGCAGGGGGTGCCGTCGAAGAGGGCGAACGGCTTCCAGCCCTTCGCCTCGGTGGCGAAGAGTGACTTGCGGGGCAGAATGCCAACCACATCGATGCCCAGAGCCTCGCGCAGTTCGTCGTCAATCTCGCCGAGCATCTGGTAAGGTTCGATCACCTTGACGCGGTAGTCCGACTCCCCCAACACCCGCTGGCGCAGCCGGTGGACCACTGACACATGCATGCCGGTCACCGCGGTCGCCCCAAAATCGACGGGGACGCGATCCGGTTGCCGATGCTCCAAAGCCGCCTGCAAACGCTCTCTGCTGTTCATGGTTTTGCCTGTGTTATGGGCACTCTAGTGAACCCACCGGGCGGTGTCACTGCCGAAGATCGAAGGCGTCACCCTCGCCAGCGGCCGCCCGGTCTGCAAACGCCTCCAGGCCGCCCATAGACAACCGAAACCCCATCCGCTCGCACCACCAAGGGCGAAAGGATGGGGAAGGCAGAAAGCCCGTCAGGTCGAACCGTTACGGAGCTGCCGGAGGCGTATATCCCAGCGCCCCCGGAGCCGAGAGGATGCCTTCGCGATCGCCGTCAAACGTGTAGCATGTGGTCGGGCTGTTGAGCGGGGCGGCCGCGTTCATGGCGCCGCCGGCGACGCATGCCCGGACCAACTCCGGGTCCATGGTGGCGCTACGCTGTTGATACAGCAGCGCCGCCACGCCGGCCACATGCGGCGAAGCCATGCTGGTCCCCGCCATGCGGGTCGTCCCGCCATTGGCGCCCCCGACTTTCAAAGAGAGGATGCCCACCGAACTCAGCCGGTATCCCTTCAGCACGTTCTCCTGCTCCTCGCCCGGAGCGGAGATCGTCACGCCGATCCCAGCCTCCGCATCCCACGCGCCATCCGTGGTGAAGTACGAGGCGGTGTCAGCCAGGATCTTCAGTTTGGGATAGGCGGTGGTTCCGTCCTTGGCCGTGGTGCTGCCAACCGCGATGACCTCCGGATACGTGGCGGGCACTTGCTCGCTAACCTCCATGTCGCAGTCGTTGCCCGCGGCCACCACCACCGTGATGCCGGCCTCGGTGACTCCCTGCACGGCGGCGTGCAACTCCGGGTCGTCGTCCACCGTCCCGGGCCGGCCCAGACTCATGTTCACCACGCGAATGGGTGGGGTGCAGCTACTCGCGTTGTCAGCCACCCAATCCAAGCCCGCGATGATGGCCGCGTCACTCCCTTTGCCACTGCCGTCCAGCACCTTCACCGCATAAACGGTCGCCCCGGGAGCCACTCCCACCACGTCCACCGTGTTGTTGAGGGCCGCGATGATGCCGGAGACGTGCGTGCCGTGGCCGTTGTTGTCTTGGGCGGTGCCGGCGTACGCAGTGAAGGTCTTGGTACCAACCGTGAGATCGCGGTGGGCCAGGTCGATCCCTGTATCCACCACGGCCACGCCTACGTTAGCCCCGGTGAATCCCAGGTTGGCGCTTGGCGCCGCCCCAATACGGGCAACTCCCGCCGGGATGGTCTGCGTAGTGGCGCCACCGCCGCCGCCGCCGCCCGGTTTGAACGCGAACACCTCGCGGTCGGGGGTGACGCGCGCCACCTCCGGGTCAGCCTGCAGGCGGGCGAGTTGGCCGGGTGGCACCTTGGCGCAGAAACCCTCGAACACCTTGCTATAACGGTGCTCGGCGCCCAAGCCGTGGCGGGCCAGGACCTGGGCCGCTTTGGCCCCGGGTTTCACGGAGACGATGTACTGATCGGGGATGACATCCGCCTGGGCCGGGGAGAGCGCAAACAGACCGACGACACAGGTGGCAAGGAGGGAGTGTGAAATGGTTTTCATAGGCGTCGCACAGCCAACGGTTTGGCCCGCGTCCGTGCAGACCCTTACTGGTGGCTTAGCAAACAAAGGCCCCGGCCCTCCAAACCTCAAGCACAAAGACGCTGACAGGCCATTTGCGGCGGCAAACAGCCCTGCAAACCTGCGCCAAACAGCCTCAACCAGCCCCTCAGCGGGTGACCAGGTTGCCCGCCAGAAACCCCAGCCAGACCCCCACCAGGCAGAGCAGCACCGAGAGCATCACGTTGCCCCCCACCGCCAGCCACTGGCCTTCCTGGGCCAGCTTGAGCGTTTGCAGGCTGAACGAAGAAAACGTCGTGTACCCGCCCATCACCCCCACCATGAGGAACTGCCGGGCGGTCGGCGGGAGATAGAAGCGGCCCTCAGGCACACTCAGGGCCTCGCAGAGACCGATCAGGAACGAGCCGGTCACATTCACCGCCAGCGTGCCCCAGGGAAACGTGGTGCCGTGGCGCTCAGCGATCCAGCCGGACAGCAGAAACCGGGCCATACCGCCCATTCCGCTGCCCAAGCCGACCCATACCAAGGGCATCCACTTGCTCATGGGCCGCCAATGTAGCGGCGGCCCACCCCGGCTGTCGAGCCTCCTGGTCGGGCCCCTACTTGCCCAGCTTGGCCTCGTACTCCTTCAGCGTGGCCGTCATCTGCTCGCGGTCCGCGTCCGCCGCCAGACCGATGGCCTTCTTCTGCTGGGCCACGGCTTCGGCCACCTTGCCCGAATCGAAGAGCGCGCGGGCATACGTGTCCAGAATCTGGGGCGCCTTGTTATCCGTGGCCTCGCAGGCCGCCTTGGCCACCTTCAGCGCGAACGCCGTGTCCCGGTGCTTGATCCGCTTGTCCGTCAGGATGGTCCACGCGATCTCGTTCAAGATCTCGCCCTTCTTGGCGGCCAGGGTCAGCAGCTTCTCCCCGATCGCCTCGGACCCCGCCCCGTCCGCGCTCTTGGAGACCTTCTCCATGTACTTCATGTACAGCGCCTGCAACTGGATATCATTGCGAAAATCCTCGATCTTCACCTGCGGCGGCGCCACGTCAGCCACCTGCCGGGCCAATTCGTCCAACTTGGCCGGCTCGGCATCCGCCATCACCGCCTGACGGTACTTGTTCACCAACGTCTGGAAACGCAGCTGCTTCTTGATCGCCTCGGGATCGAACGGCTTGCCCTCCGGCAGCGCGCCTTCCTTGCCCATCGTCTCCAGCTCCTTCGCCAGCTCGTCCAGCTTCGCGCCCGTTTGCTCCTGGGCCACCATCCGGTAGTAATCCTGCAGCAACTTCTGCGCGCGGTCCCGCTTCTTGGACTTCTCGATGTTGTACTTCCCGTCGATCACCTCCTGCAGCGTCTGCTCCAACTCCGCCATCGGATGCCCCTGCCAGGCGAACTTGCCCTCCTTATCCACCACAAACGCGTGCGGAATGCCGTTCGCCCCGAACGCCTTCATGTACCCGTCCGACGTGCCGTCCTCCTTGTCGATGGCCACCACGTAATCCATCTTGTCCCCCATCTGATCCACAAACTTCCGCACCACGTCCGGCTTCTCCGTGGTGACGCCCACAAACACCACGTCCTTGTCCTTGAACTTCTTCTGCAACTCCGTCAGGTGGGGGATGCTGGCGCGGCAGGGCGGGCACCACGTCGCCCAAAACTCGACCACGTAGACCTTCTTCCCCTTGCCGTCGGCGAGGTTCACCGGCTGGCCTTTGACCCATTCGGAGATTTGGATGGGTGGGGCTGGGTCACCCAGCTCGGCGGCCAGCAGCCGTCCCCACACCGTGAGTGCCGTCAGGAGCACGCCGGAAGCAATGCGGAATGTCATATCCGCGCACCCTAATCCATGGACCGGATTTGCGCAAGCCGCTGGATTTCAGCGGCACGCCGCCTCCGGGCACCCCCGCCGCTTCGCCTTCCGGCGCGGCGACGGCCCGTCGCCGTCCGCAATCCGGTCAATCGTGTCAATCCGGTCCTCCCGCAAACGCCCCCGATCCCGCCGTGCGCAGCACCGCCCTCCGCAGGAGCGTGCGCAGCACCGCCGACCGCCCCTCATCCACGCCAACGGCGTGGACGCGTACCAGCCCGGGGTAACACCCCGGGAAAACCACCCCCACCTATCTCTCCCGCCCTGCAAGCGGCGGGAGCACACCGGCTCCCATCCCAAACCACCACCCTCTCGCCCGCCGCCATCCCGCCGACCGCAGGTCCCTCAACCGCACTGAAAGTGCGGATATATGCTAGCCCGGGGCAGAGGCCCGCGCGCGACCTCCGGTCGCGCAACCGAAGCGGGCCGGGCGCCCCGGGTACCTGCGTCCGAATTCGAATCCCCTCTCCCATCCGATGGGAGAGGGTGCCTGTAGGGCGGGTGAGGGTCACCGTCCTCGCATCGACCATCTCGCCGTGCGCAGCACCGCCCTCCGCAGGAGCGTGCGCAGCACCCCGCCGCATGTCCTGTAGCGCGGGCTTCCAGCCTGCTGGTGCCCGGGGCATCCTGCCCCGACTCCTCTTGGCTCCCATGCCGCCCGCAGGCGCGCCGCGCGCAGCAGCAAGCCCAAGAGGCTTGAGGAGTCCAGCCCAACGGTAGCCGCGTCGGCGCGGCTACCTTGGGTTCGTCCCCAGCCACCCGTCCAATCCCGCATGGTTCCAGCCCTCGCGTGGCGATGCCGCGCCCAGCCACCCAAGCCAAGGCGAGCCACAACCCGTTCCGGGTTGACGGTCATCAGGGGCCGTTGACCCAACGTAGGCTCGCTACCGAGCCAACGTTGGGCTGGGTGCCACAAGCCCTTTGGGCTTGGACCGCCCAGATCCGGCTAGCGGGTCAACCGCCCGCCCTTTCTGCCCATCGCAGGCGGCCCGCCGCGAGGCCATACGACCACTTCATCCGCAAAGATGCGCGCCGGTTTTGTTATATCTTGCGACGCGACCCCGATGGCCCGCTCTTCGCTACGCTTACTCGCTCCATAGTACGCGACCATGTCGATTCAAAACAATGGTCCGCCCATCCCTTTCACCAATGCTGTGGTCGCCTGCGAAATCCGACACTTTGGAAAGCGTTGCCTCTATGACCATGTCGCCGCTGCGATCTATAAAGCCATACCGACGCTGCCCCAGTACTTCTCCATACTCATTGCACGGACCTCCAACGGCAACACGTGCCAAGCCTTCAGAGAAGGGATATACCTCCCGAAACCGCGGGGCGATGACCCATTCGCCAGATGTGTCAATGAACCCAAACTCATCGATCCACCCTCTTGGTGAAAGCGATCGAGCAGCACCCGCTAGTCCCTCACTGAAATGGGTCATTAGAAGGTACTCGGGCGCTCTCAGAACGTTTCCCTTTATGTCGGTCAATCCCCATGGGGACTCCGAAGTTGCGCCGCTATCGGAGTCGCAGAAACCCGCGATATCATCGACAAACTCCGTGATCTGGTTGTGGATCGCAGGAAACACGGTCTCACCGCGCCAATTCACACACCCCTCGTAGAACCCTGGCGAGTCCGCCTTCCCAGAGAATACGCAGCGAAAGCAGTTCCAATTCTTTATCCAGTCTGGCACACGCCGAATATCCCACACATCGAGCTTCGTCACCGTTTCACCACATGTATCGATGACAAAGTATCCGTGACGAGTCTCTACCGCGCGTAAGCGTCGCGAAAATCCCACGCCACATCAAAGGCCGGCGGGATCTGCCAGCGTCCCTGCCTGTCGACGTAGCCCCACGCGCCGCCCTTACGGACGGCGGCCAGGCCACTCCTGAACACCGGCATTACTTCCGGGTCGCGCTCGAAGTCGAAGGGAATACTGACCGAGCCATTCCTCTCTAAGAAGCCGATGCTATTGCCTCTTCGAGCACTCACTAGGCCCTCACTGTAGACGCCAAGTTCCTCAAAAACGGGTTCGATAGCGAAACCGCCAGTCGTGGCCAAGTAGCCGTACAGCCCTTTGACCCTTACAGGTCCGATCAGTTCCATAGGCAAAGGGGTCGTCGGCAAAGGGGGTGGTCCTCATCGTTGACACTCACCATCCTGTTTCGCTGGCTTGGCGCGAGAGGCTGCGCTGGTTCTGCACGTCTTGCTCCCCGCCCGCCGAACGGGCGGCCGAACGGATTTCCTGGTCCCGCCGGGCCAGTGTAGCCGAGCGACGCGCAAAAGATGTCGGTGATGAAATCCGGCAGCAGCTCCGTTTCCTTGAGTTCATCCGCGCGCCCCGAGGCAATAAGGCTCGCCCAGGGTTGCAGCCTGGGCTGGTAGGCCGCGATCCGCTCGGGTGCCTTGAACGCCCGCACTTGCTGGCGGAGCACCTCCGGATGAAATAGAGGTTTGGATTCGATGCCCATTTATTGTGGCTTCAGGTTAGGCACGGTCGCCAGAATTCCAAGCGCTTTCGCGACTTCTCGCTGGCCTTGCCGACGCACTCCACAGGTGAACCCCTCCCC
>CAYYMW010000064.1:0-22549 GCA_964472515.1 uncultured Verrucomicrobiota bacterium
GGAGGGGGAGGGACCCGGGACGAGCCGTCCCGGACTCCGGACGGTGGTGCGCACAGCAGGGTGGCAGGCAGGGCTGCCACTCTCCCCGGTGGAAACACAAACCGCTCACGTCCCGAGGGAGCGTGAGCGGTTGGTCGAAAGGGGCTCGATGGCGCCGTTGGGCGCGTGCCCGGGCTCTACTTGATTTCGGTGTAGGGCTTGGGTTGGGCGGCTTCCCACTCGGCCTTGCTCACCTTCTTGGCTTCGTGCAGGAACACAAAGCAACCCTTCTTGTTGCCGACGACGACGTCGGGGCGCTTGTCGCCGTTGATATCGGCGGCGGCGACCTGGGTGCCTACGCCGGAGTCGCTGTCGATGAGGTGGGGGACGAAGTCCACCGCGCCACCCGGACCGCGGACGAGCTGGAACCAGTAGAGCACGGCGGCGGCGTTGGGCTCGGAATCCCCTTGCGGGCCGTGAGCCCAGAAGCGCTTGCCGGTGACGAGGTCAAGCAGGCCGTCCCCGTTCATGTCGGCCAGGGTCAGGGCGTGGGGTTGGGAGAAGTGGACGCCGTACTTGTTCTCGCGGGCCTCTTTGTTGACGAAGACGTGGTCCTTGAAGGCGATCTGACCGTTCTCGGTCACCTGCTCGTACCAGACGAGGCCGTATTGGTGGGCGTTGAGGCAGGTGATGACGTCGTTGCGTTTGTCGCCGTTAACGTCATACACCAGGATTTGCGCGGGGCCTTCGGGGCCGAACTTGGCCGCGTGGCGGGTCCAGACGGGGTCGCCGGCGAGGCTGGCAGGTTGTTCCCACCAGGCGTCCTTTTCGAGGAGATCGACGCGGCCGTCCCCGTTGATGTCGCCGTAGCCCAGGCCGTGGCTGAAGCGTTGCCATTCGCCCTTGGGGGTGATGCGGTGGAAGGCCCAAGGCTGGTTGGGTTGCTTGAGGTCGTAAGTGGCGTAGCCGATGTACCCTTGGGAACAGCAGACGATGTCGGGTTGGCCGTCGCCGTTGACGTCGGCAAACGTGGGCGACTCGTTGTCGGTGACCGCCAGGGCGATGTGGGGCGTCCAGAAGCCGTCCTTGCCGCGGGGGTTTTCGAACCAGGTCGATTCCTCGCCGGGGAAGCCGAGCACCAGGACATCGGGCCAGGAGTCGCCGTTGAAGTCGCCGGTATAGGTGAGGAAGTTGCGGGAGTAGCCGTTGTTCACGCCGAGGGCGCCCTCGAAGCCGGGGATGGTCTTCTCGGCGCCGTCGCTCTGCTTGAGCTTGAAGCTGTTGGTGGCCGGGGAGAACTCGTGGCGGTTGCGGAAATCCGGGCCGGCCCACCAGTAGGGGCCGTAGACGACGTCCTGCTTGCCGTCTTTGTTGAAGTCGGCGAAGTAGGCGCCCTCGGCCCAGAACTCGCGGGTGAGGTGGAGTTTCTTGAACGAGTGGATAACCCGGTCGGCCGCGGTGGCGGTCACCGCGCAAACGGCCAATCCTGCCAGCAGAGAAAACGGTCTAAACATGGCTAAGCTCTGGCAGGAACGCGCCGGGCGGTCAAGCGCGCAGAGCGGGTGGGGGAGCATTTTCCGCGGGGGGGCGCCCGGCGTCGCCGCTGAACCGCCAGTAAAGGTGGTTGCCGAGCGGAACGAGGAGGCTGGCGGTGAGCACCCCGGCAACGACGTCCACCACGTAGTGGTAGCGGCAATAGACGGTCGCGGCGCACAAAAGGAAGGCCATGATGGCGTGAGGATGGCGGATTGGCCGCAGATAGCGGAAGGAGAAGTAGACGGTGGTCAGGGCCAACGCCACGTGGCTGCTGGGGAAGGCGGCCCCGGGGGCCTCGAAGTTGCGATAGATGAAGCCCATCACCTGGTACATGACGCCCTGCTGGACGGCGGCCGGGAAGGTGGTGTCCCCGGCCAGCGCCTGGAGTTCCTCCGGCAGCCGGTAGCCCTCGATCTCGCGGAGGAACACCCGGGGCCCCATCACGGGCAGGAAGATGTAGAGCAAGTAGCACATGTAGAAGGTGAACGACACGACGGCTACGTAGTGCTGGAATTGCGGGCGCGAACGGACGAAAAGGGCGATGCCCGTGCCCACGATCATGACGTAATACGAGAAGTAGGCCAGGTAGAACACCTCGCCGACCCACCGGTAAGGCAGCAACTCCATGAACGTGACGCTGGGTTGAGTGCCGAAGATATTCTGTTCGAGTTGGACAAAGAGCGGATCGACGTAGTCTCGGACGAACATCAGGTTCAAGGCGCCGGTTTCCCGATAGAAGGCGGTGTAGAACATGACCGGATAGAACCAGCGGACGAAGTCCACCATCTTGCCAGCCGTTCCGCGGGCGTGGTGCTGGATGAGCAGATGCACGAGGCAGAGGCCGACCGTGTGGCCCGCCACGAGCCAGGGCCACTCAGGGACGGAGTGGTTGTGAAAGACCAGCACCAACAGGGCCACAATGGCAAGGTATCCCTGGGTGGCGTAATCGACGAATCGGTAGTGCTTGAACATCGTTGCAGGCATGGGTTGGCCGGGGCTAGAGCCACGCGTTTGCCCGGTACCAGGCGGCGGTTCGGGCCATCCCGTCTTTGAGGGGGGTGGGGCAGGTGAGGCCGGTGTCCTCCGCCAGTTTGGCGGGGCTGCAGGTCCAGCCAGGCGCCACCAACTCGCGGTATTTCTGCCAATTCACCACACTGGGACGCCGGGTGAGCTGCGAGAGGACTTCCTGCGCCGCACAGACCACCGCGAGCGTGGCTTGGGGGAGCCGGGGCATCCAGACCCGACGATGGAGGCCGTCGGCGATCTCCCGGGTCAGGCTGGCGGCGGTCAGCATCTCGGGATGCGCCGCGAAGTAGGTCTGTCCGGCGGCCTTTGGGTGGAGCAAGCAGCCGACGATGACCTCCGCCAGGTCCGCCACATAGACGAGGCTCAGCGGCTGGGCGCCACCGCCAAACAGGGGGCAGACGCCGGCTTTGACCGCCCGGAACAGGCGGAGGAACTCGCGGTCGCGCGGACCATAGACGGCGGGAGGGCGGACGATGACGAATTCACCGCGCCAATGTTGCCGCACCGCCTCCTCCCCGGCGAGCTTGCTCCGCCCGTAGTCGGAGACCGGTTGGGGAGCATCCCCTTCGCGGGCCGGGCAATCGGCGGTGGCGGGGTGCGCCGCCGCCAGGCTGGACACCAACAGGAAGCGCCGCACCTGCGTGCCGGGCTCATTGGCCGCATCGACCAGCGCGCGGGTGCCTTGTTGGTTAACCGCGAAGTAGCCGGCCGCGTTCAGCGCCTTGGTGGAGCCGGCGGCGTGGATCACATGGGTGATGCCGGGCAACGCCGCTCGGAGACTGGCGGGATCGTCCAACGCGCCGAGGCGCACCTCGAAGCGGGGTTCCACGTCCCGCAGGAACTCGCGGGAACTGCCCTGGCGCAGCAGCAGAACGGTGGGGATGCCGGCGGTGAGGAGCGCCTCGGCGACATGGCTCCCCACAAAACCGTTTCCGCCCGTGAGAAGGACTTTCATGGGTGGCTTCGGGGGGGCTGGCGTGTGGCTCGGGCGCTTCCGGCCGGGTGCGACCTTAGAGCAGTCCCAGTTCGCGGCCTGCTTTGGCGAACTTTTGGAGCGCAAAGTCGATTTGCGCCGCCGTATGCGTGGCCATCAGGCTTACCCGGATCAGTTCGTGCCCGGGCAGCACGCCGGGGGAGACGACCGGGTTGACGAACACGCCTTCCTCCTCGAGCCGCTTGCAGAACTTGAACGTCGCCAGGAGTTCACGAATGTAAACCGGGAGCACGGGGGTCTCGGAGGCGCCGAGATCGAAACCGAGCGAGATCAAGCCCTGCTTCATGCGCGCCGTGTTGCGCCAGAGCTGGGCCAGGCGGTCGGGTTCGGAGCGCATAATATCCAGCGCGGCCAGGGCGGCGGCGGCGTTGGCGGGGCTCATGCTGGCGCTGAAGATGAGAGCCTTGGAATGGTGCTTCAGGTAATCGATCGTCTGGGCGTCGGCGCCGATGAACCCGCCCAGGCTCGCCAGCGACTTGGAGAACGTGCCCATGATCAGGTCCACCGAATCGGTCAGCCCGAAGTGGCTGGCCGTGCCGGCCCCGCGCTCGCCGATGACCCCGATGGCGTGGGCGTCGTCCACCATGACGGCGGCGCCGTATTGGGCGGCCAGCTCGCAGAGGCGGGGCAGGGGGATGATGTCGCCTTCCATGCTGAAGACGCCGTCCACGACGATCAGCTTGCCCGCGTCGCGGGGAAGCTTGCAGAGCCGGTTCTCCAAGGCGGCCATGTCGCAGTGGGCGAACCGGATATACTCGCCCAGCGCCAGGCGGCAGCCTTCCACGATGCTGGAGTGGTCGCTCTTGTCTGCGATCACGTATTCGCCCTTGCCCACCAGGGCGCTGATGACCCCCAGATTCACCTGAAAGCCGGTGCTGTAGAGGAGGACGGCCTCCTTCTTGACCAACCGGGCCAGTTCCGCTTCCAACTGGATATGAATGTCCAGCGTGCCGTTCAGAAAGCGCGAGCCCGCGCAACCGGAGCCGTACTTATCGACCGCCGCCTTGACCGCTTCCTTGATCTTGGGGTGGTTCGTCAGGCCCAGGTAGCTGTTCGAGCCCAGCATCAGGACCTTCTTCCCGTCGATGACCACCTCGGTGTCCTGCGCGGTGGAGATGGTGCGGAAGTAGGGATAGAGCCCCAAGGCCCGGACGCGGGCGGCATCCTGGAAGTTGTGGGCTTTCTCGAAGAGAGCCAGCGGCGGCTTGCCGTTGGGCCTGCCAGAGGAAGCACTGACGGCGGTCTCGGCTACCGGCGAGATACCCCGGACGGAGGCGGCCGTAGCGGCATCCTCAACCGAAGCTTCCATCGCCGAGACGGGTTGGTTGCGATTCATAGCCAAACATTCTCTCAGATGCCCGCCTCGTCCCAGCCCATGGCCGGACGACAGGCGAGCGGACGGCTTGTTTCAGACTTGGCGGATCATGCCGAACGCAGCCGATCCTGCCAAACCACCTGCCTGCCGCGCCACGATTGCTCGGGACGGGCCGGTGGAGCCGACGTGGAACCGGTTTAAGCCCATTGACTTAGGTCAGACTGCTCGCCCGGATTCGCGGACGATCAACACTGGTGGCAGCGCTGAACATGAGTCAGCCAAGGCACCGGTATCCACTGCCGTAGCCTCAGGACAACCGCCATTCTCTGTCAAGTGGTTTTCCCGGCGCTGCCAAGGGGTTGGCACGTGGCCGTGACCTCGCTGTGGCAGGCGCGTCGACCTGCCGGGGACTGCCGCGGCGGGACCACTCGCCGAGCCGGCTTCGGGATGGGTGCTTTCCGGCTTGCGCAGGGTGGGGGAGGGGCCTAGGCTGGCGATGCATTGATACTCAACCCTATGGACACTGTGTCTCTTATTTATCAGGTCTGCCTAGGAGTGGGGTTTGTGTTTACGCTGCTATCGGTGTTCGGCGGGCACTTTCTGGGAGGTGGGCATGGGGCGGACGGCGGTCATGTGGAGGGAAGTGGCGGCCACGCGGAGGCCGGCGCGGACATGAGCGATATGCCAGGGATCTCGGCGTGGAGTCCAACGGTCATCGCTGCTTTTGTGACCGCATTTGGCGGGCTGGGTCTGATCTTCTCACAGGTGAAGTCTCTGCGTCCGCCGTATATCAGCGCGCCGCTGGCGGTGCTGGGGGCGACGGCGATTGCAGGGGTATTGCTCTGGGTATTGCGACAGCTTTTCACTCATACGCAGGGGTCCAGCGAGGGCAAAGTGGGCACATTGGTAGGCACCGAGGCAACCGTGCTCACGCCTTTCCCGCCTGAAGGGGTGGGAGAAATTGCTTATGTGCAAGGAGGCACTCGCTATACGGCCCCAGCGCGCGAGGAAAGCGGCCAACCGATTCCCGCTGGCAAGCCCGTTCGGATAACTCGTGTGGTGGGCACCCAGTTTTACGTGAAGTCGGGCGCTTAGGCCTGTCGTATCGGATACTGGCAGTCTCTCGAATCGACCTTCAAGAATCCAACTCATTATATGAACCTGTTACCCTTTCTTGCAGAGATGGATGCCACCGTGATCGCTTCCACCGTCATCATCGCGGTGGTCATCTTCATGGTGTTCTGGATTATCCTGAGCCGGTACACCAAGGTGGGCCCCAACGAGGTGCTGGTGGTGTCGGGTCGGACGCGCAAGTACGTCTCCCCCGATGGGACTGAATCATCGCGCGGCTTCCGGATCGTCAAGGGGGGCGGCACCTTTGTCTACCCGGTGATTGAGAAGGTGGACATTCTGTCCCTCGAGTTGCTGACCATCGATGTCCAGACGCCCGAGGTCTACACCAGCAAAGGCGTCCCGGTGCGGGTGGACGGCGTGGCGCAGATCAAGGTCAAGGGCGACGACATTTCCATCGCCACTGCCGCGGAACAGTTCCTCAGCAAGGGACGCGAGGATATCAAGAACATCGCCACCCAGACGCTCGAGGGTCACCTGCGGGCCATTCTGGGCACCCTGACGGTGGAGGAAATCTACCAAAACCGGGATGCTTTTGCCTCGAAGGTCCAGGAAGTGGCGGCCGGCGACATGGCGAACATGGGTTTGTCGATCGTCAGCTTCACGATCCGCGACATCAAGGACAACCAAGGCTACTTGGAAGCGCTGGGCAAGCCGCGGATCGCCCAGGTCAAACGTGACGCCCAGATTGCCCAGGCGGAGGCGGATCGCGATGCCATGATCAAATCCTCCCAGGCTTCGCAGGCCGGGCAGGAGGCCAAGTTCCTGGCGGACACGAGGATCGCCGAGGCGCAGCGCGACTACCAAATGAACCTGGCCCAGTACCAGGCCTCAGTGAACCAGAAGAAGGCCGAGTCCGATCTGGCCTACGACTTGCAGAAATACAAGACCGGGCAATTGGTGAAGGCGGAGGAAGTGCAGGTCACGATCATCGAGAAGCAGAAGCAGATCGAGTTGCAGCAGCAGGAAATCCTGCGCAAGCAGCGCGAGTTGGAGGCCGTGGTCCAGAAGCCGGCTGATGCCGAGCGCTACAAGGTCGAAACCCTGGCCAACGCCCGCAAGTTCCAGCTCGAGGCCGAGGCGGCCGGCCAGGCCCAGGCCACCAAGGCCACCGGTTTGGCGAGCGCCGAGGTGGTTAAGGTAACCGGCTTGGCCGAGGCCGATGCCAACCGCGCTCGCGGTCTGGCGGAGGCGGCGGTGATCGAGGCCCAAGGCAAGGCGACCGCCGAGGCCATGCGCAACAAGGCCGATGCCTTCAGAAACTACAACGAGGCGGCGGTGATCGAGATGATCGTGCGCGTCCTGCCCGAGGTGGCCGGGAAGATCTCCGAGCCGCTGGCCAAGACCGAGCGCATGGTGATCATCAACAGCGGCGCCGGCCCGGGCGGCGGCGCCAGCAAACTCACAGGCGACATCACCCAGATCATCAGCCAGCTCCCGCCGGTGGTCGAGAGCCTCACGGGCATCGAGTTGGCGAAGCTCGTCGAACGAATCCCCGCTCTGCGCGCGGCGACCGCGAAGGATGCCCCCAAAGACACCCCGAAGGCCGAAGCCAAGCATGAAGGCTGACGCGGGTTCTGCCTCGAATGCCACGCCCGCCGCAATGGCGGGAGGGCTCCGGGTACTGCCCCGGACGCACTCCTGCTTTGTCTGCGGCAAGACGAACCCCTTGGGCCTGCACCTGGCCTTCGAGACCGACGGCAAGACCGCCACGACGCGGTTTGTGCCGCAACCGCACCACATCGGGTTCCGGGAGGTGGTCCACGGCGGCCTGCTGTCCACCGTGCTGGATGAGATCATGGTGTGGGCGTGCACGGTCCAGACCGGGCGGTTCGCCTACGCTGCAGAACTGACGGTGCGTTTCCAGCAACCCGCCCGGCCGGGCGAGGAGTTGGTGTTTATGGCCGAGTTGGTCAGTAACCGTCGTGATCGGATCTACGAGGCGCGTGGTGAGGTGCGCAATCCGGCGGGCCAGGTGCTGGCCACCTCCACCGGCAAGTACATCCCCATCCCCCCCGAGACGGTGCGGGGCATGCTGGCGGACTTCGCCGACGACACCACCGGGGTTCTCAAGGAGGGGTAGGGTACCGCCCCTCCGTCACCAACTGGCTGTGGCGAATCTCGTTGCGCCACCACAGCTTGGCGCCTGTCAGCCTTGACCGTGCAGGAGGGTTGTGGAAAGTATAACCACATGACGAAGACCGCCGAAATCACGACACGGGACCTGCGGGAGAGGTTCGGCGCGGTGCGCAAACGCCTGGCCCACGGCCACAGCCTCGTGGTGACGTCCCGCGGGCAGCCGATCGCCCGGCTGATGCCGTGGAACCCGCCGCACTCGTTCATCGGGGCCACGGCAGGTGGCCCGACCCTGCCCAGCGACTTGGACGCCGCGACTGGAGAGCGCTGGTAGCCCATGCGGTATCTCCTCGACACCGGCATCTAAGGCGAGACGAGGGTGATCCACAGCGGAACTGACCGCGCCATGAATGCACCAGCATCACCTCCGCGTTGGAGAGACCCTGTGCGCTTTCTCGCGATTGTGCTCTTGACGCTCAGCGGACTGGGATATCTCTACGAGGCAGTTGTTGAGCATTCCCACGGTGTGAGAGCATGGCTCTTGCCGTTCGGCCCTTGGAGTTGCGCGCTGCCTATGTGCTACGGCACCCGCAACAAGTCGGCTAACAGTGGACGAGCCCCGGACTGACCGGCTTCGCGCGCCCGGTCGATTGGATGGAATTCCAAGCCTATCCGCACACCATCGCCAAGTCACCGGCATCTGGCGCCGGTCGTTGGGCTTCACCCGCAGCCGTTGCGTGGAGCACGCCTGGGGGCGTCTGGTACCATGCCTAAGCCCACGCCGCTCGAAGTTCGCCATTGCCTTGGCGACCGAACGGCCGCAGCCAGACGGCGAGGTCGGAGCTTGTTTCCGGGGTGGGGCAGACGTTAGGCTGGGAGGACCAGCGATGACCGAGGATATCAAGAGTCTGGTGGATGCTCTGCGCCGGGGGGATTACGAGGACCCCACGGCGAAGATCGAGCAATTGGTCGCCGCCCTGCGGGAGGAGGGCGGGGCGGACGCGGCGTTGCTGCTTTCCTTGCTGGAGGCGCCCCAGATTCCCATCCGCATGGCCGCAGTGGAGGCTTGCCAGCGGCGGGCCGAGCCAGACGTCCAGCGCAAGTTGGCGGCCATGGCCAACGACGTGGACTCGCGGGTGCGCTACAAACTGGCGGAGACCCTGGGCACGCTGACAGGCAAGGCGTCGGAGGTGGCGTTGCGCGCCCTGGTGCAGGACGAAGACTCGGAGGTGCGGCGGGCGGCGCTCAAGAGTACGGGCGGCAAGCCTGCCTTCCGGGAGACGCAGCAAGCGAGCCTGGCGGGCGACCGGGACTGGCAGGTCCGCCTGGCGGCGGCCGAGGCGCTGGGGGCCCAAAACACGCCCGTGGTGGCCGGCGAATTGCTGCGGGCTTTGGCTCGCGAAGGGGACTCCGACATCCAGGGACGCTGCGCCGACCTGCTCGAAAAGCGGCTGGCATCGGCCCGGGCGGTCACTGACCAGCATTTGCCCACCGAGATCGCCTTGTTGGAACGGGCCGAGCGGGCGGTGAAGGAAATGGGAGCGCAACGTTTCCCGCAATTGTGCGAGTGGCTGCAATCGAAAACGAGCCTGGCGGTGAATCCCGAGGAGCTGGCCGCCTTCGGCCTCGATCTGACGGCGCTGGCCGGCACGGACAAACTGCCGCGCACGCATGGCTTTGACGAGCACTGCCAGCAGGTCCTTAAGTTGCTGGCGGGGGAGAAACCTCGCTCCGTGGTGCTGTTGGGCGAGTCGGGCTGCGGCAAGACCGCGCTGGTGAACGAATTGACCCGCCGGCTGGCCCTGCCCGGGCATGGGGGCTGGCGGGTGCTGCGCATGCTGCCGACGGATTTCCTGGTGGGCACCCAGTATATTGGCGAGTGGGAGACCCGCCTGAAGAAGTTGGTGGAGGCGATCCGGCGGCCCCGCCGGGTGGTGCTCTACGTGCCGGACTTGGCGCATCTCTCGAACGTGGGGAAGCACGACAAGTCGGACGCCAACGTGGCCACCGCGCTGGCGCCGTATCTCAGCGAGGGCGCCTTGGTGATCCTGGGGGAGAGCACGCCGGCCGAGTTCAACCGGGGTCTGGGCCGAAACCCGGAACTCCAGCGGTTGTTCGACCGGTACCTGCTTCCCGAGGCCAGCACTGAGGACACGCGCACCATTCTGCGCAGCTTTCGGGACGAGGCCGGCGCCGGGGTTTCCGACGAAATGCTGGACCGTGTGCTTGAGTTGGCCACCCATTACCTCGGCAGTCAGGCACGACCTGGCAACGCGGTGGGCTTGCTGAAGCAGGTGCTGGCTACTCATGGCACCTCGGCCATCGAAACCCGGCATCTGCTCGAGACGCTGAGCAAGTCCACCGGGGTGCCGGCGGATTTGCTCGATGACGCGGTGCCGTTGGAGGCCGTTGCCGCCCGGAGGTTTTTCGAGGCGCGGGTCATGGGGCAGCCGGAGGCAGCGGAAGCGGTGGTGGACGTCGTCACGCTGATTAAAGCGGGCTTGACCGATCCGCATAAACCCTTTGGCGTGTTCCTGTTTGTGGGACCCACCGGGGTCGGCAAGACCGAGTTGGCGCGCGCCTTGGCCGAGTTCATCTTCGGGGACGCCAAGCGTCTGGTCCGGCTCGACATGAGCGAATTCGCCAGCGTGGAGGGCTTCGAGCGGTTGCTGGGTACCCCAGGCCGGCCTGGATTGCTGACAGAACCTGTTCGTGTACAGCCGTTTTCAGTAGTGTTGCTCGACGAAATCGAGAAATCCCATGTCAACGTCTTCGACCTCTGCCTGCAGTTGTTTGATGCCGGCCGGTTGACCGACGGACAGGGGCGGACAGTCGATTTTCGCAGGACCATCGTGATCCTGACCTCGAACGTGGGAGCGTCCGTGCCGCAGATGGTCCCGCTGGGCTTTGGTCAGCGCACGGAACTTGCTGTGGCCGAGCCAGATCGGGAGAAGACCTTACGCGAGTTGAACCGCTGCTTCCGGCCCGAGTTCTTGAATCGGTTGGATCGGATCGTCAACTTCCGTCCCCTTTCCTTGGAAGTGGCCCATGAGATTGCCCGCAAGGAGGTGGCCTTGGTGTTGGGACGGAGCGGGATCGCCCGGCGCCGCCTGACCGTCGATGTGGACGAATCGGTGCTCGCGCTGCTGGTCAAAGAAGGGTACTCGCCGCATTTCGGCGCCCGCCCCCTCAAGCGGGCGGTGGAGAAGCACGTTCTGCTGCCATTGGGCCGGATCATTGCCGCCGGGCGCATCGAGGAGGGGCGCGTGCTGCGCCTGACCCAGGTTGAAGATCGGTTGGAAGTGGTTCCGGTGCAAGAACCAGCCAAGGCTGTGACGGTGACCGCAGCCACACCGACGAGTCCCGCAGACCTGACTGAGCGAGCTGAGGGCCTGTTGCAGCAATGCGCGGCGCTCGAAGAGGCCTCCCGGCCGCTGGCTGATCGGAAATCGGAACTGCTGTCGCAGACGGCTCAAGCCGGATTCTATGACGACGCGAGGAGGCGGACGGAGGTGTTCGATGAAGTGCATCGTCTGGACCAGTTCCTCGGCCAGTGCGGGAACCTTCGGCAGGCGATCGAAGGGTTGAGAAACCGATTGAACACCAAGAATCTGCGTCAGTTGGACCGGATGCATTGGGAAGCCAAGTGCGGGACCTTGGAAGTCGAGTTGAGCCAACTTGGTGCGGTGGCCAAGTCCCGTAACGCGTTGGAGTTGGGTGACGCGCTGTTGCACTTGGAATTGGTGAGCCGAACCGGGAACGCGGTGGAGGCCATCCAGGCGCTGGTGAAGATGTATCAGGCGTTCGCGACGCGACGGCGGTTGGAGGTGGAGGTGCTGGCGGAGCGTTGGGAGGGGCAGAAGGACGAGGTCTACCTGCTCTGTGCCGGATTGGGTGCCTTTGGCTGCCTGCGGGGTGAGACCGGGTTCCATCAGTTCGACCGCCGATATCGGGAGCACACCCAGCGGGGCGGGCGGGAGAAGCAACGGGAGGATCGCGAATTGGTCAAGGTGAGGGTGTTTCCCGCCGCCGGCGAGCCGGAACGGAGGTTCGTCTCGGCTTTAACCAAGCGGGTGTCGAGTCTGCCGTCAGGCCGGGGACGCTTCGTCCGGAAGGCTGGGTGGGAGGTAAGCCTGATGGATTCGGAATCGATGGTGGCGGTCAGCGGTTGGCTGGCGGGCAAGAAGGAGGTGGCGGTTGAGCGTCTGGCCCGGTGCCTTTTCTGGTCCACGGCACCCGGGGGGCAGGTGAAGGCGGCGGATCTGTCGGGAGTGTTGCGGCAGTACGACTTGGGGATTGCGCCCCGGGTAAAGGACGCGCGTTCCGGGCGTTCCACCAACCGGATCGAGCGCGTGCTCCAAGGCCAATTGGAGTTGGTGTCGGGAGCCGAGGGAACCCGCGATGGGGATGCAGACGGGGTCTAATGGCAAGCATGTTAATTGCTGACCTCCAATGCGTTAGGCTGACGAGTGGAGTCTCCATGGGAACGGGACGAGGAGGGGAAGGTGAGGGGGCAAAAAAAAGCCGGAAAAACGTTGACAGCTTGGCATGGCTTTTCTAGTTTCACTGTCTCGTTATAAGTAATCGAGCGAGCAAGAACCGTTAACCCCAGACTGGTAAAGGCGGTGACGAGGCCTAGGGTACGGCTTTTTGTCGTCTATGTTTTTGCGGATAGCAGAGCGAAAGAGAACACTGAGTGTTTGAGAATTTGGCTAGAGCCCGTGTAGCTCAGTTGGCAGAGCGCGTCCTTGGTAAGGACGAGGTCATCAGTTCAACCCTGATCACGGGCTCCAGCAAAGCAATTTAATCAACTACCAAAACAGGAATCGCAATGGCAAAAGAATCGTTTCAACGGACGAAACCCCACGTCAATATTGGTACGATTGGGCACATTGACCACGGCAAGTCAACGCTGACGGCCGCGATCGTGGAAGTGCAAGCCAAGAAGGGGTTGGCCACTCCGATCAGCTACGCCGACATCACCAAGGGCGGCACGGTTCGTGACGAGACCAAAACGGTGACCATCGCGATCTCCCACGTGGAATACCAGAGCAACGCGCGCCATTACGCGCACGTGGATTGCCCCGGCCACGCGGACTTCATCAAGAACATGATCACCGGCGCGGCCCAGATGGACGGCGCCATCCTGGTGGTGGACGCGGCGGAAGGCCCGATGCCCCAGACCAAGGAGCACGTGCTGCTCGCCCGCCAGGTCGGCGTGCCGGCCATGGTGGTCTTCCTGAACAAGGTCGATCTCGTGGACGATCCGGAACTGCTCGACCTCGTCGAGATGGAGTTGCGCGATCTGCTCAACAAGTACGAATATCCGGGCGACAAGACCCCGATCATCCGCGGCAGCGCCAAGGCGGCACTGGCCGGCGAGCAGAGCGGAGCGGACGCGATCCAAGCTTTGTTGGATGCGGTGGATGCCTTCATCCCCCTGCCGACGCGTGAAGTCGACAAGCCGTTCCTGATGAGCATCGAGGACGTGTTCAACATTGAAGGTCGCGGCACGGTGGTGACCGGCCGTGTCGAGCGCGGCGAGTTGAACCGCATGACTGACGTCGAGATCGTTGGGTTGCGCGACACCCGCAAGACGGTGGCGACCGATATCGAAATGTTCCGCAAGCTGCTGGACAAGGCGAGCGCGGGCGACAACGTGGGAGTGCTGCTGCGCGGCACCAAGAAGGAAGACGTGGAGCGCGGCATGGTGCTGGCCAAGCCCGGTTCGATCACGCCGCACACGCACTTCAAGGCGGAAGTTTACGTCCTGTCGAAGGATGAAGGTGGCCGGCACACGCCGTTCTTCACCAACTATCGTCCGCAGTTCTATTTCCGGACGACGGACGTCACGGGCAACGTGGCGCTGCCGGCGGGCGTGGAGATGGTGATGCCGGGCGACAACGTGGGGGTGGAGATCAAGGTCATTGCGCCGATCGCGATGGAAAAGGGGCAGCGCTTCGCGATTCGCGAGGGCGGCCGCACCATCGGGGCGGGGCGCGTGAGCGAAGTCATCGAATAGGTTCGGATTTGCGGGCGGGGTGGAGCCGGAGACCGGCGCCGCCCTCCCGGCGCGGTCAAGCACAGCGGTTGCGCGCGACCAGACGTGGCATACGGCGGTAGCTCAATTGGCAGAGTAGCGGTCTCCAAAACCGTTGGTTGGGGGTTCGATTCCCTCCCGCCGTGCCAGCCAACCCGACGCGTGGAGGGGTGGCAGAGTGGTCTATCGCGGCGGTCTTGAAAACCGTTAGGGCGTCAAAACCCTCGGGGGTTCGAATCCCTCCCCCTCCGCCAACCGAAAGTTATTGTGAATAGTGACTTAGTCAAAATTGCGATCTGGGTCGTCATCATCGGCGGCACGTTCGGCTATCTGTGGCGAAAAGGATACCTCGCCAGGCTGGGCGCGTACGTGGCCGAAACCCGTGAAGAGCTGCGGAAATGCACCTGGCCGTCCCTCGATGAGCTGAAGGGCTCGACGGTCGTGGTCATGATTTCCATTCTCATCATGGGCCTGTTCTGCATTGGCGCGGACTTCATCATCCTGAAGTTCGTGCGCGGCATTCTGCCCAAGCTCTAACCCCGAGACCGCCAACGGCCAGTTGGATCGTGCCATGAAGAGTCAATGGTTTGTGCTCCATACGCTCGCGGGACAGGAGCTGAAGGTAAAGGACAACATCGAACGCCGTCTGAAGACGGAGGAGATGGGGGAATACATCCGCGAGGTGTTGGTGCCCATGGAGAAGGTGGCGGAGGTGCGCGGCGGCAAGAAGAGCGTCACCACCCGCAAGCTTTATCCCGGCTACGTCTTCATTGACATGGTGCTGCTCGACGAGGGACAGCGCATCATCGAGCAACCCTGGTACTTCATTCGGGACACGCAGGGCATCATTGGATTTGTGGGCGGCGACCGTCCCGCTCCCAGCGAGGCGGCCGAGATCGAGGCGATCAAGGCCAAGATGGTCGAGTCCGAGGACAGCGAGCGTCCGAAGGTGAATTTCGACGTCGGCGAGACGATCAAGATCAACGACGGGCCGTTCCTGAACTTCAGCGGCGTGATCGAGGAGATCGACCCCGCCCGGGGCAAGTTGAAAGTAACGGTGAACATTTTCGGACGCAGTACGCCGGTGGAACTGGAGTACTGGCAGGTCGAGAAGGCATAACGAGATTTTATGGCGAAGAAAGTTGTTGGTCAGATCAAGCTGCAGATTCCGGCCGGCCAGGCCAATCCGGCGCCGCCGGTCGGCCCGGCGCTCGGTCAGCACGGCGTCAACATCATGGGATTCTGCAAGGAATTCAACGCCGCGACGAAGGATCAGCCGGGCATGATCATCCCGGTCGTGATCACGGTTTACCAGGACAAGTCGTTCACTTTCATCACGAAGTCTCCGCCGGCCTCGGTGCTGCTGAAGAAGGCGGCCGGGATTGCCTCGGGCGCGAAGGAGCCGAACAAGGAAAAGGTCGGCAAGGTCACGCGCGCCCAAGTCATGGAGATCGTGAAGATCAAGCAGAAGGATCTCAACGCCGTGAATCCGGAAGCGGCCTTCCGCGTCATTGCCGGGACCGCCCGGAACATGGGCATTGAAGTCGTCGGTTAACCCAGTCATTGCGGGAGAGCCCAGCGCTCGTTGGACCGCGTAATAAACACATGGCAAAACAAGGCAGTAAGCGATATCGCAAGGCGTTGGCTTTGGTCGACGCGAACAAGTCCTACCCGCTCAAGGCGGCGGTGGAGTTGCTCGGGAAATTCCCCCGGGCCAAGTTCAACGAAACCGTGGAAGTCGCCTTCCGCCTGGGCGTGGACCCCAAGCAGTCGGACCAGATGATCCGCGGCACGGTGCCCCTGCCCCACGGCAGCGGCAAGCTCGTGCGGGTGCTCGTCTTCGCGAAACCCGGCGCGGCGGCGGAAGCGGCCCGGACGGCGGGAGCCGAATTCGTCGGATTCGACGACATGATCAAGAAGTGCCAGGAAGGCTGGGTGGATTTCGATGTGGCCGTCGCCACTCCCGAGGCGATGTCCGAGGTCCGGAAACTGGGCAAAGTGCTCGGTCCGCGCGGCTTGATGCCGAACCCGAAGACCGGGACGGTGACGGATGACACGGCGAAGGCGGTTCGCGAAGTCAAGGCGGGTCGTGTAGAATACAAGACCGACAAGGGCGGCAACGTCTGCGTGCCGGTGGGCAAAGTGACCTTCACGCCGGAGCAGATCACGGACAATGCGCGTTCGGTGATTGAATCGGTGCTGAGGGCGCGGCCGAATTCGGTGAAGGGGACGTTCGTGCTGCGAAGCACGTTGACGGCCACCATGAGTCCGCCGATCCGGTTGGACCTGAAAGAGTTCCAAGCCTAATCAGGGCTGACATTAACCCCTAGCTAAGCTCTGAATCATGCGTAGCGAAAAGAAATTTCTCACTTCGGAATACGTCGCCCGGCTCAACGGCTCCCCGTTTGTGATGGTGGTCGACTATCGCGGGCTCAAGGTGCTGCAATTCACTGAATTGCGCAAGCGCCTGCACAAGACCGGTGCGGAAGTGCATGTGGTCAAGAACTCCATCTTCCGGATTGCCGCCAAAGAAGCCGGCATCGCCGATTTGGGCGGAGTTCTGAACGGACAGTTGGCAGTCGTGACGGGACAGAAAGACATCTCGGCGGCGGCCAAGGTGATCAAGACTTTTCACGCCGAGTTCGACAAGCCCAAGGTTCAGTTTGGTTTTCTGGGCAACCAGCGGTTGTCGAAGGAAGACCTGCAAGCGTTGGCCGACCTCCCCTCGATCGAGGTGTTGCGCGCGCAGTTTATGGGCGTGCTGATGCAACCGGCCACCAACTTGGTGCAGTTGCTGAATACCCCGGCCACGCAGTTGGCCCAGGTGCTTCAGGCTCGCATCGAGAAGGAACAGCAATAACCCCTTTCGCGCCGGCGGCAACAGCCGCCGGAGCGGATACTAACCACAACCTGAATAGTAAATCGTCGGCTTCCCGGACCGGGGGCTTAATTTGGCCGCATAGCCGGCTGGCGACGAGACTACGAAAGCATATATGGCAGACATCGCATCGTTGGTTGAACAGTTGAGCAAGTTGACTGTCCTTGAGACAGCCGACCTCGTGAAGAAGCTCGAGGAGACGTGGGGCGTCAAGGCGGCGGCGCCTGTGGCAGTGGCGGCGGCGGCCCCTGGTGGCGCGGCAGCGGCGGCTCCGGCGGCCGAAGCCAAGACGAACTTTGACGTTGTGCTGGCCTCCGTGGCGGCCGACAAGAAGATCGCCGTCATCAAGGCTGTGCGCGAGGTGAAGGCCGGGCTGGGTCTGGCGGAAGCCAAGGCGCTGGTCGAAGGCGCGCCGAAGGCCGTGCTCGAAGGAGCCCCGAAGGCCGAGGCGGAAGCCGCCAAGAAGAAGCTCGAAGACGCCGGCGGCAAGGTCGAGCTCAAGTAACGTTGGTTTTCGGAATCGGGGCGAGGCCGGGCGTCTCGCCCCGATTTCTATCGCGACGCCATGGCGCATCGATCACGCAGACTACATTAACATCGCGTCTAGCGTCACAGGATTTGCCGGAGGTTCCGGGAAGAAGCCGGGACCACGGCATTATGTCGTTTATCGCTCATAACCGGTCTGATCGGTAGTCAGGCCAACCCAGAAGACAGAATGCCAGCACGAGTTCAGGAACGAATCAACTTCGGGAAGATCAAAGAGGTGATCACCCCGCCCAACCTCATCGAGGTGCAGGTCAAGTCCTATTGGGAGTTCCTGCAATCGGAGGTTCCCCCGTCGCGCCGCAAGAACACGGGGCTGCAGGCGGTCTTCAGCGAGGTCTTCCCGATCGAGAGCTACGACGGCAAGACCCGGTTGGAGTTTCACAGCTATGAAATCGGCGAGCCGAAGCTGACTTGGCTCGAATGTCTCCGGGAAGGGTTGACCTTCGGTGCCCCGCTGCACGTGACCTTCCAACTGAAGGACGAGAGCGGCACGGTCGAAGAGCAGGTTTTCATGGGCGAGCTGCCGTTGATGACGCCGCAAGGCACCTTCGTGATCAACGGGGCGGAGCGGGTCATTGTGAGCCAGTTGCACCGTTCTCCCGGCATTGCGTTCGAAGCGGTTCAGCACCCGAACGGCAAGATGCTGCATTCGTTCCGGATCATTCCGGATCGCGGTTCCTGGTATGAGGCGCAGTTCGATACCAGCGACATGCTCTATGTGTACCTGGACCGGAAGAAGCGTCGTCGCAAGTTCCTGACCACGACCTTTTTCCGCGCGCTGGCCTTCCTGGAAGGCGAGGCGAAGGGCAAGGATGCCGAGAAGACGCGCGGCACGGACGAAGAGATTCTGCGCCTGTTCTACGACATCGAGGAGTTGAGCGTCCGGCAGGCCGAGGCTTTGGAGGACATTCAGAACAAGGTCCTCGTCGAGGATGCGGTCGATCCCGACAAGAATATTGTGGTGGCGCGGGCCTTCGAGCCGTTGTCCAAGGCCGTGGTGAAGCAGATCGCCGAACTCGGGATCAACAAGATCCGGGTGGTGGACACGACGATCGACGATGGGATCGTCATCAAGTGCCTCAAGAAGGACCCCACCAAGAACGAGGAAGAGGCCCTCAAAGATATTTATCGCCGGTTGCGTCCGGGCGATCCGCCGACGGCCGCCAACGCGCGCGCACTGATCAAGCGGTTGTTCTTCGACGCCAAGCGGTATGACCTGGGCCGGGTGGGCCGGTACAAGATCAACCAGAAGCTGGGCCTGGAAGAAGGCGAGTCTCGCATCCTGACCAAGCTGGACTTGGTCGGAGCGACCAAGTACCTGCTGCGCCTCAAGAAGGGCGAGGGTTCGCTGGACGATATCGACCACTTGGGCAGCCGCCGTGTGCGTACCGTGGGCGAGTTGCTGGCCAACCAGTGCCGGGTGGGCCTGGCGCGGACCGAGCGCTTGGTGAAGGAGCGCATGACGCTCTTCGATCAAGGCGTCGATAAGATGACGCCGCAGAAGCTGATCAACCCGAAGGCGCTTTCCGCCGTGGTGCGGGATTTCTTCGGTCGCAGCCAACTGTCCCAGTTCATGGATCAGATCAACCCGTTGGCGGAGTTGACGCACAAGCGTCGTCTGTCCGCCCTCGGGCCAGGCGGCCTTTCACGCGACCGGGCGGGCTTCGAGGTCCGCGACGTGCATCCCTCGCACTACGGCCGGATCTGTCCGATCGAGACGCCGGAAGGTCCGAACATCGGCTTGATCGCGTCGCTGGCGACCTTCGCGCGGGTGAACGATTTCGGCTTCATCGAGACGCCTTACCGCAAGGTCGAGCACGGCAGGGTGACCAGCCAGATGGACTATCTCACCGCTGACCGCGAGGAGCAGTTCATCATCGCGCAGGCCAACGCGCCGCTCGACGAGAAGGGCCATTTCACCACCGACAAGGTCAACTGCCGGTGCAAGGGCGAGTTCTTGGATGTCGAGCCCGCGCGGGTCGACTACATGGACGTTTCGCCCAAACAGCTGGTTTCCGTGGCTGCGGGCCTGATTCCGTTCCTCGAGCACGACGACGCCAACCGCGCGTTGATGGGTTCCAACATGCAACGGCAGGCGGTGCCCCTCTTGGTGACCGAGGCGCCGCTGGTGGCGACCGGCCTCGAAGACCGGGTCGCGCGGGACTCCTGCGCCGTGTTGGTGGCCGAGGATGCCGGCAAGGTGGCCAGCGTCAACGGCAACCAGGTGATCATCACACGGGATGGCAAGATTCCGGAAGGCAAGAAGCGGCTGAAGCACTCGCCTGGCGACGGCATTTACATGTACCCGATCCGCAAATTCATGCGGTCTAACGCGGCTACGTGCATCAACCAGAAGATCCTGGTGGCGAAGGGCGATGCGGTGAAGAAGGGGCAGGCGATCGCCGACGGCCCCTGCACGCGGGATGCCGAGCTGGCTTTGGGCCGGAACATCCTGTGCGCGTTCATGCCGTGGAACGGGTACAACTTCGAGGACGCGATCCTGATCAGCGAGCGCATCGTGAAGGACGACGTCTTCACCTCGATTCACATCGAGGAATTCGAAGTCAGCGCGCGCGACACCAAGCTCGGCCCCGAGGAAATCACCCGGGACATCCCGAACCTGGGCGAAGACGCGCTCAAGAACCTGGGCTTGGACGGCGTCATCCGCGTGGGCGCGGAGGTCAAGCCGGGCGACATTCTGGTGGGCAAGATCACCCCCAAGAGCGAAACGGAGCTGGCTCCTGAGGAACGGCTGCTGCGCGCCATCTTTGGCGAGAAGGCGGCGGACGTGAAGGATACCTCCCTGAAGGTCCCCTCAGGCACCTATGGCATCGTGATGGATGTCAAGGTGTCGGCCAAGAAGGAAGGCGAGCGCGAGAAGGACAAAGAGAAGGAGCGCGAGCGGGAGCCGAAGGGTTTGCTGGGCGAGGCCAAGCGGCAGGCGCGCCAGGTCGAGGAAGAATACAAGACCAAGACCGAGGAGCTCCGCGAACAGCTCACCGAGGCGTTGAGCAACATCCTGCTCGGCGAGAAAATTCCGCTCGATGTGGTCAACTCCGAGACGGGCGAGATCATCATTCCCGCCAACCGGAAGATCACCAAGACGCTCCTGCGCAAGCTGGCGGGCGTCTACGACCGGATCGAGATCGATCCGTCGCCGATCCGCAACAAGATCAACGAAATCATCGGCAGCTTCAAAAAGAAGTTTGACGACCTGCAGATGCAGTTCGACGAGGAGATGGAGCGCGTCGAAGCGGGCAATGAGGTCGACACGGGCATCATCAAGTCGGTGAAGGTCTACATCGCTTCGAAGCGCAAGCTCTCGGTGGGTGACAAGATGGCCGGACGCCACGGCAACAAGGGTGTGGTGGCGAAGATCGTGCCCGAGGAAGACATGCCGTTCCTGGCGGACGGAACGTCGGTGGACATTGTCCTGAACCCGCTGGGCGTGCCCTCCCGCATGAACGTGGGACAGGTGCTCGAGACGCACTTGGGTTGGGCGGCCAGGCTGCTCGGCCTGAAGTTTGCGACCCCGGTCTTTGACGGCATCAAAGAGAAGGATATCCGCGGCTACCTCAAGCAGGCGAGCCTGCCGGACCATGGCAAGACGCGGCTTTACGACGGGCGCACGGGCGAGGCGTTCGACCAGGAAGTGGTGGTTGGCTTCATTTACATGATGAAGCTGGGCCACTTGGTGGCGGACAAGATTCACGCGCGCGCAGTCGGGCCGTATTCGCTGGTGACGCAGCAACCGCTGGGCGGCAAGGCGCAGTACGGCGGGCAGCGGTTCGGCGAAATGGAAGTGTGGGCCATGGAGGCCTATGGGGCCGCCTACAGCCTGCAGGAACTGCTGACGGTCAAGTCCGACGATGTCCAGGGCCGCACGCGGATCTACGAGAGCATCGTCAAGGGCGACAACGCGCTCGAGGCCGGCGTGCCCGAGTCGTTCAACGTCTTGGTCAAGGAAATGCAGTCGTTGGGCTTGGACGTCAAGGTGGGGTATACGGGTCCGACCGAACAATCCACGCAACCAGTCCTGGGCGTGCTGGCCTCCTGAGCAAGCCCGAATCCTTACACATCCCGAGTTCGAAAGCGCATGAACACCAAAGAATCCGCCCGTGAGATGCTCGGCCTGGACAAGGTCAACCTGGTTGACTATGTCGGCATCGCCATCGCGTCGCCGGAGACCATTCGCTCCTGGTCCAAAGGGGAGGTCAAGAACCCCGAGACCATCAATTACCGCACCTTCAAGCCCGAGAAAGGCGGCCTGTTTTGCGAGCGCATTTTCGGTCCGGTGAAGGACTGGGAATGCTCCTGCGGCAAGTACAAGCGCATCAAGCACCGCGGCGTGGTCTGCGACCGTTGCGGCGTGGAAGTCTGTCTGTCGCGCGTGCGGCGCGAGCGCATGGGCCACATCGATCTGGCCGTGCCGGTGTCCCACATCTGGTTCTTCAAGTGCATGCCCAGCCGCATCGGTCTGATGCTGGACATGACCGCCCGGAATCTGGAGCGGGTCATCTACTATGAAGACTACATGGTGATCGATCCGCGGAGCACGCCGCTCAAGACGCACCAACTTTTGAGCGAGCACGAGTATCGCGAGGCCCGGGACACCTACGGGGCCGATGCGTTCTCTGCCAAGATGGGCGCCGAAGCGGTGCGCGACGGTCTGGCCAACGTGGACCTGCCCAAGACGGTCGAGCAGCTCCAGCAGGCCATGACCGAGACCAAGAGCAAGCAGATCCGCAAGAAGCTGGCCAAGCGGATCAAGCTGCTCCAGGGCTTCATCTCTTCCAAGACCCGGCCCGAGTGGATGATTTTGACGGTGCTGCCGGTGATTCCGCCGGATTTGCGTCCGCTCGTTCCGCTCGAGGGTGGCCGGTTCGCCACCTCGGACCTCAACGACCTGTATCGCCGGGTCATCAACCGGAACAACCGCCTCAAGAACCTGCTCCAGCTGAAGACGCCCGAGGTCATCATCCGCAACGAGAAGCGGATGCTGCAGGAGGCCGTCGACGCGCTGTTCGA
>CAYYMW010000065.1:0-9922 GCA_964472515.1 uncultured Verrucomicrobiota bacterium
GGTCAATAGTAGCAGCACCACCGTGCAAATCACAGTCTGCTCCTGGCGGGTGAGTCGGCCCATGGAATCCCCTAGCTCGCCACAATGTTCACCAGTTTACGCGGCACGACGATCACCTTGCGGATCGTCTTGCCCGCCAGAAACTGCTGCGTCTTCTCGCAGGCCAGCGCCGCCGCCTCGATTTCCGCCTGCGCCGCCTTGGCGGACACCACGATGCGATCGCGCAGCTTGCCGTTGACCTGCACCGGCATCTCCAGCGTGTCCTCCACCAGCAGTGCGGGGTTGAACGCGGGCCACGGCAGGTAGGCCATGCTGGTCTCCGAACCGCAGGCGGCCTTCAGCCCCTTCTGCGCGCAAAGCCGCGCGTGCAATTCCTCCGCCAGGTGCGGCGCGAACGGTTGCAGAAGGATGAGAAACTCCCGCAGCACCACCGCCGGCTTTTGCTCCCAGCCGATCGCTTCATTCACGAAGATCATCAACGCCGAAATGGCGGTGTTGAACCGGAAGCCGTCCAGATCGTCGGTCACCTTGCGGATGCACTGGTGCAGCGTCTTGAGTTGGGACGGTGCGGGCTCGGCGGCCACGATGTCCGCCCGCAACTGGATCTGGTCGAGCCACTCCGCCGCCCGTTCGGGTGCGGCGGCGGACTGCTGCTCGAACTCCGTCTCGCTGGCCTCGTCCACAAACAGGCGCCACACGCGGCCCAGGAAGCGGTACACGCCTTCCACACCCTTGGTGTTCCAAGGTTTCACCATCTCCAGCGGCCCCATGAACATCTCGTACATGCGGAAAGCATCCGCGCCATACTCCTCTAGGATTTGGTCGGGATTGACGACGTTCCCGCGGGCCTTGGACATCTTGAAGCAACGCGCGTCCACGCGAATCTCCGGTCGGCCTCTCAGACTGAAATCATCGCCGACCTTCTCGACCTCATCCTCCCCTATCCGTCGCCCAACGACCCTTTCGCCCGAGTCCCTCAGGTACCCGGCCAACCGCGGGCCTTGCGGGGTGGCTTCTTCGGCGATGTCACGGAGGCCGGTCGCGCTACGCGGATTGGCGGCCGCGTCGTAGAAGGCCGTGAACTCCATCACCCCGAGGATCAGCCCCTGATTGACGAGTTTGTAGAACGGCTCACGCGTCGAAACGTGGCCAAGGTCGAAGAGCACCTTGTGCCAGAACCGCGCGTAGAGCAGGTGCAGCACGGCGTGCTCCGTGCCGCCCACGTAGAGATCCACCCCCGGGGTGGCGGTCTGGTTGGGGCCGGCCTTGACGCCCATCCAGTACTTTTCCGCGTCCGGTCCGCAGAAGGAACCGGCGTTGCGGGCGTCGAGGTAACGCAGGTAATACCAGCAACTGCCGGCCCATTGCGGCATGGTGTTGGTCTCGCGGCGGGCGCCGTTGGGCAGGTTGACCCAGTCGGTGGCGCGGGCCAGCGGCGGCTCGCCGGAGCCGGTGGGCTTGAAATCGGTCAGGTCGGGCGGTTGGAGCGGCAGCGCGGATTCCGGCAGGGCTTCATGGTAAGCCTGACCGTTCTCATCGGTGCGCCAGACGATGGGGAAGGGCTCGCCCCAATAACGCTGCCGGCTGAACAGCCAGTCGCGCAACTTGTAGTTGACCATGCGGCGCCCCAGGCCGCGCTCCTCCAGCCAACCGGTGATCTTCCGCTTGGCTTCGGGCGTGGGCAGGCCGGTGATGAAGCCCGAGTTGACGCTCGTGCCGTCATCGACAAACCCGATCGATTCCTTCCCTTCGGGCGCCTGCACCACGATGGTCACCGGCAGGTTGAACTTGCGCGCAAACTCGAGGTCCCGTTCGTCGTGCGCCGGCACCGCCATGATCGCCCCCGTGCCGTAGGTCGAAAGCACGTAGTCTGCGATCCAGATCGGGATGCGCTCGCCATTGACCGGGTTGATGGCGTACGCGCCGGTGAACACGCCCGTCTTTTCCCGAGCGAGGTCGGTGCGCTCCAAATCGCTCTTGCCGGCCGCGTAGCTCTGGTACTGCTCCACCGCGCCCCGCTGAGTGGTGGTGGCCAGGCGGTTGACCAGGCGATGCTCAGGGGAAAGCACCATGTAGGTCGCGCCCCAGAGCGTATCCGGACGAGTGGTGAAGACCACCAACTTGCGCTCCTCGGCGGACAAGGCATGCTCGCCGTCCGCCACTTGGAAGATCACCTCGGCGCCTTCGCTGCGGCCGATCCAGTTGCGTTGCATCTCCTTGAGCGAGTCGCTCCAGTCGATGGTATCCAGGTCTTCGAGCAAGCGTCCCGCGTAGGCCGTGATGCGCAACATCCATTGGCGCATGGGCTTGCGGATCACCGGGAATCCTCCCACCTCGCTCTTGCCCTCGATGACCTCTTCGTTCGCCAGCACCGTGCCCAATTCCGGGCACCAGTTCACCGGCGCCTCGGCCACGTAAGCCAGCCGGCGCGCATCACGGTACGCGCGGCGCTCCGCCTCGGTCTTGATTTCCGGCGGGCAGGTGAGCGTCGAAATCGGCTCCGCCTTATTCGTGGCGGGATTGAACCAGGCATTGTAGAGCTGCAGGAACACCCACTGGGTCCACTTGAAATAGCCCGGATCGGTGGTGTCCACCTCGCGGCTCCAGTCGTAGCTGAACCCGAGCGACTGAATCTGCCGCTTAAAGTTCGCCACGTTGGCCTCGGTGGTCTCGCGCGGATGCTTGCCCGTCTTCACCGCATACTGCTCCGCCGGCAGGCCAAAGGCATCCCACCCCATGGGGTGCAACACGTTGCAGCCACGCGCCCGGCGGTAGCGGGCCAGAATGTCCGTCGCGGTGTAGCCCTCGGGATGCCCCACGTGCAAGCCCGCACCGGACGGGTAGGGAAACATGTCCAGCACGTAGAACTTGGGCGGCAACTGGTCGATCCGGGCGGGGCCGGTCAGGTTGTGGCGCTGGCCAAAGGGATGGGCGGCGGGAATCTCCTCGCCCGGGTTCCAAGCACGATAGACCTGGGCGTCCGCCCAGCGCCGCTGCCACTGACGTTCGATTAGCTCAAAAGGGTACTGTCTGCGCAGGCTCGACATGCCGGGCATTATGGGTGAAAGCCCGCAAACAGGGCAATGGCGATTTGGAAGGCCCCCAACCGGGGTCCTGAGGGCCGGGGAACTGCCACCTGCAGCCACCCGGGTTCATCGCTCGGCCAGGCGGCGAACCTGAACGTCCCGGTAGCGGATCGTGGTTTGGTTCATGTCGTGGTACGCGCCCACGCCGAGCCAGAAGACGTTGGTATTCAGGTTCCGGGTCTTGGGAGCGGCAACCTGGGCCAGAATGGTCTTCTGGTTGACCGCGGCGCTGACGAAGCCACGCTGGAAACGCAGGGTGAACGTGTTGGTGGCGCCAACGCCCGAGTTCAGCCGCGCGGGTCCGAACACTTGGCGCTTCGACCATGTGGAGGCGAAACTCGCCACTTCGCCCTCCTTGGCGTTGTGCTTGATCCGCAACGAGTACCAACCGGTGTTTTCGATTTGCGGCAACCCCAGCACCAACCCTCCTTGGAAGTCGCCATTCGAGGTCCGCACCACTTCGAATGTGCCGCGCGCCTCGAAGTTCATCCCCATTCGGGCTCGCGAGTAGATCAGGTGGCCGCGTGGTCCGGAATCGGCCTCGAGCGCTCCGTCAGGCAACCGCCGGAACGTGCCGCCGACCACCTGCCAGCCCCGCAAGTCATCCTCACCGGGAAGCAGCGGCACCCACTCGTTGGCGGCCCAGCGGGACTCGAGATCCGTCGTGACCAAGCGGTCGCGTATAAAGGCCATGGTCCGGGCGTCTTCGACCGTGCCCGCGGCCAGACGCGCATACTCCTCGCGCGCCGCCGCATACTGTCCACGCTGGCGTTTGGCCTCGGCCGCCTCGATCTCTCGGGCCAGCGGCCCGGTACGCGCCGCCACCTCCAAGGCCATGAGCGACACATCGATGCCCCAACCAGTCAGGTTCTTGGGGCGGGGGGTCCAGGTCAGGGCTTCGAGTTGCATCCGGCTCACCTGATGCTTGCCCGCCAGGAAGGCCACCGTCGCGTAACCGCTGCGCCAGCCCGTCAAGTCGCCGCCCCGCTCGACCTCCTTCAGGTAACCCTCGTACATGCGGTCCAGGTGCGGCCAGATGTCCGGCCGTCCGAACAGGTGCTGGCCGGCGGGAAGCTGCCCCTCCGCCTCCAGATCCGAAACGGCGTCGAAGAGCATCCGCGGAACATCGGTGTCGAAGCGGCTGGTGTTCAGCGCGGTCACCCCGAACGCCAGCATCGATTCGAGGTCGCCATGCCACCGGGGACGCAAGCCCCAACGCAGCTCATTCCAGGCCTTGTGGTAGTCGAGCTGCGCCGCCACCGCCCGGTCGAACCAGAGCCGCATCTCCGCGATCCCGCTGCTTCCCAAAGCCACGGTCATCATGCGGGTCGGGGCCAGCGGAAGATCCGGACGCAGGCGCCAGGCTTCCGTCAGGCGCTCCCGGGCCTTTTCCAGATGCTCGCTGAAGCCTTGCCAACCTTTCTGAGAGACGGTGTCGGCATAGCCGGAGCCCCGCGCTTTCCACGCCTCAACGATCTCCCGCTCGCCCGCCAGCAGTAACGCGAGCCATTGCCACTCCGGTCCGGCGGAGCGAACGATTTCGCCAATCCGGACGGACTGCCGCTTGAAGAACTCCCCGGCCCAGCCTCCTACGAACAATTCCCCCAACTCGGCCTGGTCCCCCGGCTGGAAGCTGCCGTCACGGAAGGCCTCCCGAAGATGGCCCAAAGCGGCGCCGTCCAAGACAGGCAGCCGGTCCTCCTTGTTCTCGAGGAGCTTCTCGGTCAGGGCGATGGTCGCCTGGAGTTTCGGATAGGCCCGATGCTTCGAGCCCTCGTACCCACGCACCGCACGTTCGAGACGTTGAATGCCCTCGAAGAGTTCGGAAGCGGTGACCCCCGCTGCCGCCAGCACCAAGGGATCGGTACAGGCGGGGTTGGCGGCGAGCTGGTCGCCAAGCTTCTCCACCGACACCTCGTTGGTCTCGCCGGGCGCGGGGAAGTTCGAGGCGATCCACGCCCGCAGGAAGACCAGCGCTTCGGCATCGCAGGCGGGATTGCGTTCGCCGCGCTGTTCGTAGCCCTGCAGGTACTGGCGTTCGCGGAACGCCCGCTGCTGCGCGCGCACGGCCGCCGCAGTGACGGTGTTGGAAGTCCACTGCACCGGCTTGCTCGCGATGGTCAGCGGGGAATCGTCCTCGCCCGGGATGGCGTCCCGGGCTTCACCGATGGTCGAACGGCTGTGACGTATGAAGAAGCTCGCGACCCCGGCCAGGAGAAACAAACCGAAGACCAGCAACTTCACCAGAGTCGACACTCGTCTTGCGGGAGCCGCCACCGGGCTCGCGCCAGCCGCCGCCCCCTGCCGCCGGAGCACAACCTCCAACTCCTCCCACTGCGGCATGCCTTCGCACCAGACCAATTCCACTCCGGTCAATTCGCCGGTGGCACGCCGTCGCGCCAAATCCTCAAGTGAAAAGACTCCCAGCGACTGTCCCTGGCGGTTCAGATGATAGTTCATGGCGGGCAAGAGTGACGGGATCATGAGGAGTCCCCACCAAAAAGGCAAGACCGCTGGCGGCCTTTGTACAACTCCCGCCTGATACGGCGGACCTCAAGAAGGCATCGTCCGCACCGCCAAAGTCAAACCGTGCTGCGCCGGACGCGCCCTTTGCGCTTGCCGGTGAAGGCACCGTCGCCCAGAGTGCCGCCCGTGTCTACGGCCGCGCCCACCCGCCGGCAGAAGGCAGCCTTCTGGCTGCTGACCGGCATGATCTCGGTGGTGTGCGTCGAGGTCCCGGCGGGCTCCAGCATGTTCCCGTTCTTTACCGTCTGGGGCGTGGCGGTGGTGTTGCCGCTGTACCTCCTGCACTCGGTCTTCCTGGCCGCCCTGGTCTTTCACTTTGGCCGTCCGCGCTTCTGGCCCCTGTTTGCCGCCGGCATGCTCTATGGCATGTACGAGGCCTACATCACCAAGGTGGCGTGGACGTCGTTCATCCCCACCGGCCCGCCGTGGCGGCTGGGCGGCGTGGCGGCGATGGAAATGGTGATCCTCGTCCTGTTCATCCACTCCCTGCTGGCGTTCATTGTACCGCTGTTCATGACGGAACTGATGCTGACACGGTCCCGGGAACTCGAGCAGAACCTGCCCGCGAAAGTCCAGGCCGTGCTGCGCCGCCATCCGCGCGCCTGCCTCCTCTCGCTGATGACCTTCCTGGGCCTGATGCAGTTCGTCAATTCCGCCTCGCCGCTCCATTCGCTGGCTTCGGGGGGCGGCAACAGCCTCCTCATTGCCCTGGGGGTCTGGCTCTGGCGGCGCACGGGCGGCGACCGCTTCACGCTCCGCGAATTGTTGCCCACGCTCAAGGGCACGCTCTGGTTCGAGGTGGCGCTGCTGGCCTTCTACGTCTTCTGGGGTTCGGCCATCAAGGCCCAATCCCTGCCCGGCGTGTGGAAAGGGCAACTGACGGTCTGGGTGCTCTACGCCATTCTATTCGTCATCTTCTGGCTGACCCTGCGGCGTTCCCGAGCCGAACCACCCCTGCCGGAGGCCACCCCCGGGCTGGCCTTCTCGTGGCAGTGGTTTGGTTGCGCCTGCGCCACCGCCACGCTGGTCACCACCGCCGCCCGGTGGTTGCTCCACCCCTACGCCATGGTCCAGATTGCGATCTTCTTCACGTTCTACGCCGTGGTGGGCGTGTACTTGCTGGCGGGCACGCTGCGCTACGTGGCTTCCGCCGGCGCCAGGCGCGGGCCCGCTTGAGCCGGGGAAACCGGAACCCCACTCGCCCCCTCCCCGGGCCGCGTCGCGCTTGATCGCTCGTCCGCCCGTGGAGCCTCATTTTCCCGGCATTTTCCGCTTTGCTTGGCGGAACAGGCAGGTAAGGTAAAACCAACGTCACAACACTGCGTCCTGTTATGCGCCCACTGAACCGTCGCTCGTTTCTCAAGGGAGTCGCCCTCGCCACCGCCGCCACCGCCCTGCCGGTGTCCCTCAATGCCAAGTCCAGGGACGTCGTGCGCATCGCGATCATTGGCATCCGCAGCAAGGGCGCCGACCACATCAACACCTTCCAGAAGCTCCCCGACGCCCGCATCGTCGCCCTCTGCGACGCGGACAGCGACGTGCTCCGCCGGGAGCAGCAGAAGCTCGACAAGGCGGGCATCAAGACCGACGGCTACACGGACATGCGCCGCGTCTTCGACCGCAAGGACATCGATGCCGTGGTGATGGCCACGCCCAACCACTGGCACGCGCTGGGCACGGTTTGGGCCTGCCAGGCCGGCAAGGACGTCTATATCGAGAAGCCCGTTTCCCACGAGGTCTGGGAGGGACGCAAGGCCGTCGAAGCCGCCCGCCGCTACAAGTGCATTGTCCAGGCGGGCACGCAGAACCGCAGCGACCCCGCCCTGCACGAGGCCTATGCCTGGCTCAAGGCCGGCAACCTCGGCGCCATCAAACTGGCGCGCGGCTTCTGCTACAAAAGGCGGGAGAGCATCGGCCGCGTGCCCGGCGCGCAACCGGTTCCCGCGAATATCGACTACAACCTCTGGTGCGGCCCGGCCCCGATGATGCCGCTCATGCGCAAATCGTTGCACTACGATTGGCACTGGGTCTGGCCCACGGGCAACGGGGACATCGGCAACCAGGGCATCCATGAAATGGACCTGTGCCGCTGGGCCATCGGCCAAAACGGCCTGCCCCAGCGGGTCATCGGCTTTGGCGGCCGCTTCGGCTACCGCGACGACGCCGAGACCCCCAACACCCAGGTCTGCTTCTACGATTACCGCCCCGTCCCGATCATCTTCGAGGTCCGCGGCCTGCCCCGGACCAAGGGCGAGGAAGGCGATGCCATGGACAACTACAAGGGCGCCCGTGTCGGGGTCGTCATCGAATGCGAAGGCGGCTACTTCTCCGGCGGCGGCGGGGGTGGCTGGGCCTTCGACAAGGACGGCAAGCGCATCAAGCAGTTCGCCGGCCCCGGCGGCCGCGACCACCAAACCCACTTCCTCAAGGCGGTCAAGAGCCGGAAGCAGGCCGACGTGCCGGCCGACATTCTCGAAGGCCACCTTTCCAGCGCCCTCTGCCACTTGGGCAACATCTCCACCCGCCTGGGCCAGCGCGTGGCCCCGGGCGCGTTGCGCGAGCAGATCCAAGGCGTCCCCGCCTATGCCGAGGCGTTCGATCGCTTTGCCGCCCACCTCAAGGAGAACGAGGTGAGCCTGGAACAGGACCCGGCCGCGCTGGGCCCCTGGCTGACCCTCGACCCCGCCGCCGAGCGCTTCGTCGGGCCGCTCAGCGAGATGGGCAACCTGCTCCTCAAACGCGACTACCGCGAACCCTTCGTCATCCGCGAGAAGGTCTGAGCGCGCCTGCGGCGGCTTGCTCCGGGGCCGGGGCCTGCGGGAATCAGCCGCTGGCCCCGCCCGGATGGTGCTGTCCCAAGCGCCCTATCGCCCTCGCACTCGCCAGCGCCAGCCGAGCGCGCCCAAGCCGAGCGTCAGCAAGGCCCACGTCCCCGGCTCGGGTACAATGTAGCCCGTGCGGAACCACAAATCCCTCAGGTTCCAAGCCGGAGCGGGAACGCCGTCAAGATAGAGCTGTCCGCCTGGATAGAGATCGAGATACCCGGATGGCGAAGCGGCCGGTGAGTCCTGCTTGATCGCTTTCAGCGACAGCATAGAGTCACCTTGTGTGTCTGCCTCATGCGTGCGCTCGAAACTGCAATAATAGGCCTGCCCTGGAGTGAGACTGACTTCACCGGCGAATCGAAACTCGGTGAGTCGGATGTTGAGGCTACGCGGGTATTCGTGAAAGGTCACTGCCTCGGAAGTGGCCAAGACCGGCCCCTCCGGGCCGCCAAGTCGCAGGTGCGCCACAAAGGTCTCGGTGGTGGTTGGCAACGAACTTCTCCGGCACGTGAACAACTCGAACACATTCATGCGCGATGCGCTCGCCGTGAAACTCTGGCCAACAGCGCCGAGCGCCGCCTCGCAGTTCTGCACATGGTCCAGGAAGCTCGACAGCCGTTCCACGGGAATCTCGGTTCTCGTCGCCGGGTCCACGTAGAGCCCGCCCGTCGGGTTGCTGGTCTGGTCATACACAACCGTCTGGGCGGTGGCGGCGCAACACGTCACCCCTAGCCACAACCGTGCGATGGAGGTACACGACCGGTTGCCACACCGTATTGTCCGTCTATCCATTTCGCTCTTCGTTTGGAGGTTCGAGGGCGGGAAGCGTGAGGTGTGGCGTAGCCCGCGGAGTCATCATCCATGCTCGTGACGACCACCCGGCGAGGGGGTCCGTGTCGCAACTCAGGCTCCCTGACACGCCGATACGGGTGATGGTGGACCTGAACCTGGCCTCGCCTACAAAAATGGTTGCCCCCAAGAGCGTCACCATTCCCTCAACCAGGCAGGTTCCCGTGCCGAGCAACCGCATGTCGGCGCGCGAGCACACCATCATGTAATCGATTACCACACCTTTGCCGATGCGTCGTTTGGTCGCATTTCCTGTGCCAACTCGAGCGCAACGCCCCCCTCAACCGAACGCGTCCCTTGCCCGTGGCACCCCGGCTGCGGCGGACGGCGGCGGGAGGGAAAAAGGGATGGCACCGGTGCGCGAAAGCGGCCAGACTGGCGGCGTTGCCCGGCTGCAGGCCCCTGGCGAGGACTGCCTCCAGCCCGGCTGGGGTACGCATGCACCACGCTCCGAGATCATGAAGCCATCGGGGAAGAGTCCATGGGGACTGGCGCTCGCCACGCTGGCGGTCGCCGGCGTGCTTTGGGGCGCGGTCCGGTTCAGCCGCCGGGACGCCGCGACGCTGGAGGTGGCGGTCGTCCGTCCCACCAGCCAGGAGGCCGCCGGGCTCGCCGCCGCAGCGGTGACTTACCCGC
>CAYYMW010000065.1:9932-17093 GCA_964472515.1 uncultured Verrucomicrobiota bacterium
AGACCCACTTCCCGCCCGATCTGGCCCCGCCCACCTTCCGATGGCAGGATAAACACCCGCGGGTGGATGCCTGGCAGGTGAGCGTGGCGTTCGGCGATGGCCCGGAGGAAATCCACGGCCAGGTGCCGAGCCCTGCCTGGACCCCGACGCCCAAGGAGTGGCAGATCATCACGAGCCGCTCCGTGGAGAAGGCCGCCCGGTTCGTGGTGGAGGGTTTTGCACGGCGGGACCAGCCCGCCAAGGTGCTTTCCCGGGGAGAGACCGGGTTCCGGACCTCGCCGGACCCGGTGGGCGCGCCGCTCTTCTACCGCGAGGTGAACCTGCCGTTCATCGACGCGGTCAAGGATCCCTCGCGCATCCGCTGGCGCTTTGGCGGGGTGGACTCTCCCAAGCCGCCCCCCGTGGTGCTGGAGGGGCTGCCCGTCTGCGGCAACTGCCATTCCTTCTCGGCGGACGGCAGCGTACTGGGCATGGACGTGGACTACGCGAACAGCAAGGGCTCCTACGTCGTCACCCGCACCGCCCGGCGGATGCCGCTGGCCACGAGCGACATCATCTCCTGGGACGATTATCAGCGCGGCGCGGGCGACCTCACGTTCGGCCTGCTCTCGCAAGTGTCACCGGACGGTCGCCACGTGGTCAGCACCGTGAAGGACCGCTCGATCTTCGTGCCGCTGCCGGACCTCGCGTTTTCGCAGCTCTTCTTCCCGATCAAGGGCATCCTGGCGGTCTACAACCGGGCGACGAAGACCTTCCGCGCGCTGCCGGGGGCGGACGACCCGCAGTACGTCCAGAGCAACCCGATGTGGAGCCCGGACGGGCGGCAGATTGTCTTCGCACGCGCCCGGGCGCACCAGCTCAAGCCCGGCGTGGCCCGCACGAAGCTGCTGCTCGCGCCGGAGGACTGCGAGGAGTTTCTCAAGGAGGGCCAGTCGTTCCGGTTCGACCTGTACCGCATCCCCTTCAACGACGGCAACGGCGGCCAGCCCGAACCGCTGGCTGGCGCGTCGGACAACGGGTTCAGCAACTTCTTCCCCCGCTGTTCACCCGATGGCCGGTGGATTGTCTTTTGCCGGGCACGCAACTACATGCTGCTCCAGCCGGACAGCGAACTCTACCTCCTTCCCGCGGAGGGCGGCACGCCCCGCCGTCTGCGCGGCAACACCAGCCGCATGAACTCGTGGCATAGCTGGTCGCCGAACGGGCGCTGGCTGGTGTTCTCCTCGAAGGCCAACTCGCCCTACACCCAGTTGTTCCTGACCCATATCGACGCCCAGGGGGAGAGCACGCCGCCCGTGCTCCTCGAACACCTCACCGCGCCGGACCGCGCGGCCAATATCCCCGAGTTCGTGCGGGCCGCGCCCGACGCCATCGGCCGCATCCAAGCGCAGTTCGTGGACGATGAATCCCTGGCCCGCACCGGCTACAACTGCGAGAGCCTGGGGGACGTTCCCGGCGCCATTCGCCACTACGAAGCCGCGCTGCGGGCCAATCCCCGGAGCGTCCACGCGCACCAGCGGCTGGGTTTCCTGCTGCAGAACACCCAGGGCAAGGGCGCCGAGGGCTTGGCCCACACCCTGGAGGCGCTCCGGTTGGACCCGCAGGATGGCTGCGCCCATTTCGATCTGGGGATGGCCCGGCTCGACCAAGGCCGGTTGGACGAAGCCGTGGCCGAGATCACCGAATCGCTCCGGCTGCTGCCCGGCGGTTTCGAGGGTCGCTACAATCCCGGCGACATGGAGTTCAACCTGGGCATGGCACTGCTCCTGCAAGGGAACGCCACGGCCAGCGCCCAACATCTCGAACGCGCCACCACCCTGAAGCCCGCCAATGGACGCGCCCACCATTGCCTCGCGTTTGCCCTGGCGCATCTGGGCCGCGTGGACGAGGCGGCGCAACGCTATGCGCGGGCCATCCAACTCCAACCCGAGCTCGACCAGACCCCGGAGCTGCCGGACCTCATCGCCAGCGTTTACGCGAAAGCCGGGCGGACGGCTGAGGCCATCGGGCAGGCCACGAAGGCCCTGGAACTCGCCCGCAAGAGCGGCAACACCGAACTCGCCAGCCAGATCAAGCAACGTCTGGAGCAATACCGGCGCGGCAACTGAAGCCGCGGGTCCCGACGCGACCGGGTCGGGAAGAGTGGAGATTCGTGGATGGCGCAGAGGAGGTGGAACGGTCCTTTCCGCAGTGCTTGACAGTGGGGCGCGGAGGAGGAAGATCGAAGCCGTTCGCCATGAGTCCCATCTCTTCCAGTCGCACTGGATTGAACCGCCGGACAGTCGAAAGCGTTGGCGCTTCGCCACGCCGGGCGGCCTTGGGGCCGAACAACGCGGCCAGCCCGTTGACCAGACTCAGCGTGTCCGGCCCAAATCCCAAGCCTGCGGGTGGTGCCATGAGTGAACACCGCCAAGAGCCGTACCCATCATTGTGTTAGGCAGCATGATCACATCCATCCGTATGCAAACATCCGTACTTGCAGTCATGCTGTGGGTTGGCGGCCTCGTGGCACCCTTCACTTGCGTTGGCGCGGATAAGTTGCCACCCAAGCAGTTACAGGACTACAAGGAGAAGGCAGAGAAGGGAGATGCAATGTCCCAGTACAAGCTTGGCGACTACTATCTTCACGGCGCCGGAGTGCAAACAAATCATGCAGAGGCGGTTAAGTGGTTTCGGAAGTCCGCCGATCAGAACAATGCGCTCGCCGAATGTGATCTCGGAAACTGCTATGATTGCGGGGTGGGTGTAATGATTGATCACGCGGAAGCAGTGAACTGGTATCGAAAGGCCGCCGAGCAGGGTTTTGCCCCAGCGCAATACAATCTCGGGAACAGCTACCGGAATGGTTCGGGAGTGGCGACCAACTACATAGCGGCGGCGGGGTGGTATCGAAAGGCTGCTGAGCGAGGCTACGCCTGGGCTCAGTTCAATCTAGCACACTGCTACGCTGAGGGTCTGGGCGTTGAAGTGGATGGAGTGGAAGCGTATGCATGGCTGACCCTAGCTGCTAAGACAGTCAAAGAGGCGGCCGTCAGTCTTGCTCCTTTCAGAGCACAACTATCCTCGGATCAAGTGAAGGCCGCAAAGAAGCGGGTGAAGCAGCTGGAGATACAGATCGACGCCAATCTGAAATCTCCCAACCCACTCAAGTAGAGTCTCTCGATGCAGCCTAACACACTGGCTTCAAGCAATGCTGGGTTGGTGTTTCAGGTGACGATCGAACGTGATTGGACCGGCGTCTGTGAGCCGGCATGTCCTGTGAAAGGCGATGGAACTGCCCAGTGAGCCAAAGCGAGTGTTCGTTGAGCCGCGTTGGTGGAGATTCGGTCATCGGGTTCTTCAGGCACGGCGCATTGGCGACCGCGTACTGGTCATTTTTGACTACATGGATTTCCCGAATGGGCGGCCTGCGAGGAATCTTGTTGCCTATGACATGCAGCAGCAGGAGCTATGGAAAGCAGAGAGTCCCGAAGGGGGTGGCGCTGACGCCTACGTGAACTTCATCAGCGAGTCGCCGCTGAGGGCCTGGAACTTTGCCTGTTATGTCTGCACGATTGACCCAGAGACAGGACGACTGATTGAGAAGCAGTTCACAAAGTAATCGCCGAACCAGACACTCGACCGAATGCCGGCGGGGCGCGGAGGTGGGAGCGCAATTTCCGCGGCCCTTGACAGCGAGGCCGGGAGGCGGAAGATCGAAGCCGTTCGCCATGAGCACGAAGTTCTACAGGCGTAGGGAATTGCACCGCCGGGCGTCCGGAAGCGTCGGCTCTTCGCCGCGGCGGGCGGCCTCGCGGTCGAATATCGCGGCCGGCCAGTTGACCTGGCGCGGCGCACCCGGGGCCGCTTCTGAGGCTCCCGGACGTGCTGGGCGTAGGCATCGCCACGAGCCGACCGCGTGCCGTAAGCGAGGGATCCAAGCCCAAGGTCCTGCTGCAGCCAGCCGTCCGTCCCGGTCCAGTTCCGCCTGCTCAGGTGCTGGGGCGTCGGTCACAGCGCCCAAACTCGGTTTGCCTTTCCAAGTTCAGCTTCCAGCCCCATGAACCCCGAACACACTTCGTGGTTTTCAGTGATCCTGCTGATGTCCAGTAAGAGGCAGAGAGTATGGCAGGGCGAACCGCGCCGAGTCTGGATTCACGCGATTGCGCGCACAAGATCACCCAGTATCACGAGCTTCCCCATTATGGTCTGTAGATCGTACGTGTTGGACCAGCCGGCTCCATCGAACGCTGGGATCGCGCCTCGGTTAGCAATCGAACACCGTCGCCTCGGCGTCAGTGAGCCGGGACGTTTAGAGTAGGGAGATGAACATGGATTGGCTGATTGAGACTCTTCCGGTCGCGCTCCTATTCGTTGCGGCATTTTTCGCGGCGAGGCCGAACCCCAAGAGGGTCATGGTTGCCTCTTGGCTGGTCGCCACTCTTGCAACCATCGTTGGGATTGCGATTCCCGCTGCCACTCTGGCGATGTGGGTTATCCAGGCCGGTATGAGTGCTGGCACGTCGGGCACCCAGCTTTCGATAAGTATGATTCTCTGGATGCTGTTACCGGCTCCATATTATCTATGGGCAGCAGTGACCATCGCGCCATTGAAGAGACCATCTCCATTGCGAGCGTGGCACTTGGGGATGCACTTCGGCTACGCCTTGTTCTATATCTTAGTTCGAGCGTACACGATGAGCAGTGTCATGGAGGCGAGCGGGGTCTGTACGATCATCGTGTTTTGGTATCGCTTGGTCGAAGCTCAAGGCTCTAGCAGCACGGTGCAGTCAACTGCTGTCGGCACCCCGGCCGGCGGTGGCTGACTTCTATCGTTGGGTGAAAGAAAGGAACTCCAATTGGAATATGCTTAGCGATGGCGAGATTGAGTGACGCGGCGATAGATGAAATCTGCGCCACGCCGAAGAAGGCGCTTCACTTCTGGATGCAGGACGAGGCGCCCGAAGTGGAGCCCGTAGGCTTTCTTGGCCGTCTTTTCGGTAAGAAAGCAGCAGGGATTCAGCGATGCAGTGCGCCTCGCGAAGACGGCGACGAGACCGACCTTGATGAGGCGTAGGAAGCGATGGATTATCTGTGGTCGGACGGTCGAAGAACCGAGAGCGTCGCGCGCTTTCTCACGCTGGGCGGCCAAGAAGTGGCCGAGGAGGTAGGATATGGTCCGCCGCGAGTGATTCGAAGTTCCGAGGTGAAGCGGATCGCGGAGTTCCTGGCCGGCGTCACCGCCCAGTCGTTCACTGCCGGTCGCGAAGCAGAAGAGTTCAGGAGCATGCGTGAAGAGCGCTATCATGCATTGGCTTGTCGGGGACTGATTGCTTTCACAGACGGTTCGGCCACGCATTGGCGTTACAGATGCTGGGGTGCGCTCAAGTTGGTTGCGCTGAATTACTCCATTGGGATGTTGAGAGGTGTGACCAATGGACGGATTCCCAGAAGCGCCTGACACAATCGATGGGGCGGACGGCCGCCCCAGTTGGCGATTCGGCAAGCCCAACGGGCTTGTGCCGCTCAGCCCAACGTTGGCCCGTCCGCGGGCCTACGTTGGGTCAACGCCCCCCCGATCCTAAACAACCCGGAACGGGTTGTGGCTCAGGTCCACATATACCGCTCGTCGCATTCGAGGCCGTGACGCCGCAGCAAGGCCCGCAGCTCATCTTGGAAGCTGGCTTTGCGGTGATGGTGTTCCTGCCGCGCTATGTAATCCTCCACAGCGGCCAGCCTCGATTGACTCACCGAGAACGCCGCGTATCCCCCCTGCCATTCGAAGAGCCTGTGGGCGCGGTCGTCCTTGGTCAGCCAAAGGTGCGAGACGCGTTTCAGTTCCTTCACCCATTCCGCCAGAGTGGTGGTTCGGCCTCGCTACGAGGGGCCTGGTGACTACTGAGGTGGGCAGCCGATAGGGAGCTGTACTCAGGGAGCGATGGTAGCGCGGTAAAAGCGGGCGGGTTGGCCGGGTGTTACAGGCGCGGTGAACTCGAAGTCTGCGGTCCCGAGCGCATTGGTTTGGACCGGTGTCCATGCCACCAAGTCCGGTGACACCCACAGCACGCACTGCCCCTTTGCAGTTCCTGGGGAAATGATGCAGTGGAACTGACCATTGGCTACCTTCGCCTGCGCGAGAGAGAGTTGGGCTGGGCCGGTCAGGGTGGCGATGAGGTTGGTGACCGAACCAGCCTCGTTCGATACCACCACTTCATAGCGGGCGGCCTGCCTTCCCGCCACGTGGTCAATGTGGACCCACCAGTTGGTGGCACCGGGTAGCTCCATCCCATCCTCACGCCATTGGCAGGAGAGAGGGAACGTGCCAGTGGCTTGGGCGCGGAGATACACACCTTGGTCTTCGCCAAAGACCAGATGCTGCGGCCGTGCGGGAGTGACCACCGGCGGGCCGTCGCCAATGAGGGCAAGGCAGTTCTCGTCCCCGCCAGCGATGGCTGTAACACTATTGAGGCCAACGGGTAGATTGGTCTGGAGGCAGTTCTGTGTTCCCCAGGTACTGACAACCCCGTCCTCTCCCAGACCCAGACTACCGACCCCATTGGCTGAGATGGCGATGGCGTTGGTCAGCTTCGACGGAACCAATGTCTGGCCCCACTCACCCCACCCCCAGGCGGTTACCGAGCCTTCGGACCGTATCGCCACATTGTGCATGGAGCCACACGCGATGGCCACCACATTCGACAGTCCTTCGGGCACTTCAGCCTGATGATGGTGATTCCAACCCCAGGCGACCACCGTTCCGTTAGCAACCAAGGCCAAGCTGTGGTTGCCACCCGCCGCGATGGCTATCACGTTTCTGAGGCTGTAGGGTACATCGCATTGCCCGTAGGAATTCGCTCCCCAAGCGACAACTGAGCCGTCACTGCGCAGGGCAAGTCTGTGGCTACCGCCCCCAGAGACAGAAACCACGTCCTTCAAGCCGTACGGCGTCTCTGTCCACCGCCATGCAGCCAGCGAACCATCCGCCCGCAGAACCAATCGGCTGCTGGAACCCGTGGCGACGGCCACGATATTGGTGAGGTCTGTCGGAAATGGCCCGCTATTGGCGCTCCAGCGTCCCCACTCAATGACACTGCCGTCAGCGCGCAACGCCAAAGCCAGCCCGTCCCCGCCCACGGCAACCGCCGTCGCATCGCCTAAGCCCCACGGCACCTCGCATTGGTA